>NZ_CP025025.1:386914-713828 GCF_002874535.1 Mesobacillus jeotgali | reverse complement strand
AAATAAAATTAAATAAATTAATTATTTTTAAAATAAATATTTACATTTTTAATACGAATGTATAATATATACCTAAACACACTGAAAGGAGGCAGTTATGGCTTATCCTGTACTAACAAATTGTCCTGTTTGCAGCCAAACCCTTAAAATTACCAAGCTAAAATGCAATCACTGTGATACAACCATTGAAAACGAATTTGAACTTTCAAGGCTTGCTTCTTTAACAAAGGAACAGCTTCACTTCGTCGAAATCTTCCTTGTATCCCGCGGAAATATTAAAGAAGTGGAAAAGGAGCTCGGAATTTCCTATCCGACTGTCCGGGGAAAGCTTAACGATATTATCACTGCCCTTGGATATGACACTCAAAAGAAAAATGAGCTGGATGAAAAGAAAATCGTTGCGATGCTGGAGAAGGGTGAAATATCTCCAGAAGATGCCATCAAACTTTTAAAAGGTGAATAGGAGGAATTTTGATGAGTGAAGAAATTTCAAGAATTTTAACGATGGTACAAGAAGGAAAAATCGATTCCGATAAAGGTGCCCAGCTGATTGCTGTACTTCAAGAAAAAGAAACTCCTGTTTTTCCTAAAAAACAAAATAAATACTTAGAGAAAACATTAAAAATCCGTGTTGTATCCAGTGAAAATGACAATGTGAACGTCAATGTGCCGATCAAGCTCGTAAAAGCCCTTCTCAAAACCGGTCACAGCATCGCTGCTGGCATCCCTCAATCCCAGCAATACGTCAAGGATCTCGATATCAACATGCTGATCGAGGCAATCGAAAATGAGCTGGATGGGAATATCGTTGATATCCAATCAGCAAACGGTGATACCGTTAAAGTCGCCATTGAGTAAAGCATATGATGAAAATAAAAATCAAAACATCTAATAAGATCGCATTCTCCCTCCCAGTCCCTTACACAATCTTAAAAGCTGCCAACTCCATTCTTACATCTAAAAAATTTCGGAACCAGATGCACAAATGGGCGAATCAAGATCTTGAGCATAAACATGTCCCTCCCTGGCTTTTCGATACTTTACTAAACAAACAGCTAATGAATGAAATCATCCACGAACTGGGCAAGCACAAAGGAACTTTGCTTGTTGATGTGAGATTGCATGATGGTACAGAGGTCATTGTGAAGCTATGAAAGAAAGAAACCCTGACTCCATTTGAAACGAAGACAGGGTTTCTTTCTATATCAGAACAATTTTTCGAAGCAAACATATAATTCATGTCCTTCTGGCTTTCCATTCATCATAACTCTTCCGGTAATCTTATAACCCCTTTTTTCATAAAAGGAGACAGCCCCCTCATTTCCGGAGTAAGTATCTAACCGGAGCACACCATATCCGTGATCCTTCGCAAAGTCCTCGGCAAATTGCAGCATCTTGCTGCCATACCCCCCACCCTGAGCAGATGGGTCGACACAAAACGAGTGGAGAATCAGCGGCTTTCCTTCTGTTTTAGACCAGTTCGCATTCTCCCATTCAGGAGCCTGCCACTCATCGAGGACCATCACACCAATTGTGTCCTTGCCTTTTTTCAATACAAACAGCTCTTCACCCTGCATCGCATTTTCGAAATACTCATGATTGGGGTATTTTTCATCCCATTGCAAGATGCCTCTCGACTCAAGATACTCTTTGCATTCCGCAAACATCTCGCCGATGACAGGTAAATCCTCTTCGGTTGCACGCTCAATTTGTTCTGCAGCCATAATTTATTACTCCTTCACCGCACTTTATTCGCTGTCAGGCGTTATGTTAAAAAAGTTTGCACTTTTGTTCTTCTTCTTTTCTTCATTTTTCCTATCATCCATTTTCCCGTCGGATTCATAGCTTAATTTGAATTGGTTCTCCTTCTTTTTCATTCCTATTCCTCCTAAATTGAAATACTCCCATCCCATCCTCGCTTAATTCTACTGTAGAATAGCTATTCTGTTTTGCACAATCCGAGCAGCCAAATCGAGTCGCCCTACTTAACAGTATTCTGTGCCTTTTTTTACCTCTGAATGCATAAAAAGCACCGGTTTCTAAAGAAACCGATGCTAGATGTGACATTAATATGCAAAGTAGTGATTGCCTATCTGTTTGGTCACGGTTCTCGTAAAAATCCATTGATCAGTGGCTAGCTTTGGATTGTAGTAATAAACCGACCCATAAGAAGGATCCCAGCCGAGCAATGCATCCTTTACTGCAAGGTACGCTGTAGCGGTCGGCGAAAGATTAAACTGGCCATCATTTACTGCTGTAAAAGCATTTCTTTGAAAGATGACATCTTGTACTGTGTCAGGAAAGTCATCAGAATCTGCCCTATTTAAAATCACCGATGCCACTGCGACCTGTCCCTGGTAACTCTCTCCCCGGGATTCCCCATATACCACATGAGCCATCATCTCGATTTCCTGAATAAGCCTGGATGTCTTCGGACCAACGCCTCCAATCGGTTCAAGGCCAAAATCCCTTTGAAACTGCTTCACTGCTGCTGTAGTGATTGGACCATAGTAGCCAGTTGTTGTCGTATTAAAATAGCCGAGCTTTTTCAAAATAGATTGAACATATGTAACATCTGACCCAACTGACCCCATTCCAATGCTCGCTGCCTGAGCTCCTGGCTGCCCAAAACCAAGAATAGTACAAATGACAATTGCCCCTGCCAGGCTCTTTATGTACTTCATCAAACTCTTCACTCCCATTTCCTTTTAACTTGTATGTATAATCATTTCCAGTGGACTAACCAAATGCACCTCCTTTTTCATATCCATATACAGTTCCCTGTTATGAAAATGTAAAAACTCGTACAAAAGAATGGAAATGGTCAATGGTACAAATTTCATAGTCACGTATCTTTTTTCATCTTCTTAACGTTATTAGAATATACTGTAAAAATATTTAGCTTTACGAAGGTTTATAATTATCGGATAATTATGGAGAAGTAAAAAAAATCGAAACCGAGAGGCAAGGATATGTGGAGAAATAAAAATGTCTGGATTTTATTGACCGGCGAGTTTATTGCCGGGTTAGGACTATGGCTTGGAATCATTGGAAATCTTGAGTTTATGCAGGAACATATTCCTTCTGACTTTTTAAAATCGTTGCTGCTTGCAGCTGGATTACTGGCTGGGATCGCAGTTGGACCTCTTGCAGGAAGATTGACAGACCAATACAGCAAAAAGACTGTCATGCTGATTTCTGGTTTCGTACGAATAATCAGTGTCGTTTTTATGCTGATTGCCATTCAAACCAGTTCAGTATGGTGGATGCTTGTCTTCCTTGTGTTATTGCAAATATCTGCCGCTTTCTACTTTCCGGCACTCCAGGCAGCAATTCCGCTTGTCGTTAGTGAGAAGGACTTATTGCAGCTGAATGGAGTCCATATGAATGTGTCCACGTTGTCGCGGATTATCGGGACTGCCGCTGCAGGAATTTTGCTTGTGGCCATCCCTTTGAATGCTGTGTATCTCCTTTCGATGGCGGCCTACACCATCCTGTTCGGACTGACCTGGTTCTTACAGTTTGATGAAAACAAAAAGGCTTCTGCAGTCAAAGATGGTCAGCAAAAACAAGGATTCAAAGACGTGTTCCCTATCATCGTCAAGCTGCCGATTGTAATGATGACCTTGATTTTGACATTGATTCCGCTTATATTCCTGGGAGGCTTCAACCTGGTTGTCATCAATATAAGTGAGCTGCAGGACAGTACTGCCATCAAAGGCTGGATTTATACTGCCGAAGGTCTCGCCTTCATGAGCGGCGCGTTTTTGATCAAACGCATCAGCTATAAATTTTCACCATATAAAATCTTGTTCGCTAGCTCGATGCTGATCGGCTTCTCCCAGCTTATGCTCTATTTTGCCAATCAGCCAGTCCTGACGATCATCGCCTTTTTGCTGTTCGGATTTTCAGTAGGCTGCTTCTTCCCGACAGCCGCTACGATTTTCCAAACCAGAGTGCCCAAAGACTTTCATGGACGTTTCTTCTCGTTCCGGAATATGATGGACCGCGTCTTCTTCCAGGTTGTCCTGTTAATGACCGGATTCCTTCTCGATGCAGTCGGACTCCAAAATATGAGCGTCATGTTCGGTGCCTTGTCAATAATAATGACAGTCATTTTCTTTGTCAGGTCCCGTAATTTACGAGTGATTTCAGAAACCGGGCAAAAAACATTATAACTATCGGCAAAGGAAGAGGAATATCGTTATTGATCTGTTTACATTTTACGGGGGCAACGTTTATTATCCTCGCAGAAAAAAAGTTTAAATATTATGTGGCCTTGTTTCTATTTGTACTCGGATGCATTGGCTGAATTGCTGCCTTGCTTGGGTATGGTTGGCTGATGACTGCAGTTGTAAGTTCAGTTCTGTTGTTGTTGGCGGTTATCGCCTTCTTCATTGCGTTTGTGTTGGATTTTTACGATAGGAAAAAGAATCAGGCATCATCCAGATTTGGATGATGCCTCGTTTGATTTAAGGGGGTTGCTGGATTTCACTTTTTCCCCTTTTAGTATCAATTAATTATGGGCAATGCAGAGCTTTCTTATGATAAGAGATCATCTACAAGTTCAATAGCTTTGTTTAATCTGTCTTCGTAATCCCCACTGATTACCTCATAAGCTACTCCGCGATCATTCAATAATTTTTTCAGAGATTCATTGTTTGCATTGCGAACGGTTTGCTCTCCAAAGCTTCTAGTACCATCATCTACCCATTTAACATCCGGTTCAAGGAATAGCCATAAGTCATAGTTTTGATTGGCAGCAAGTGAATCCAAAACTGGCTGGTGTTCATCCACATAGAGCTTTGAGAAATATTGGGTAACCGTCGCCTCTGTATCAATGAACAAAACTTTATTCGCCTTATTCACCTGTTGCTTTTCTTGGTATTTATGCTCGATTGCAATTTCGGGAAAGTCTGTGGACAAAGTAATATTTTCACAGTCTCCAAGCCTCTCATAGTAGGCTCGTCCAATCTCTTCTACGTATGTAGTGTTATATAAGGCTGCCAGGTTACGGACGAGTGTGGATTTTCCGCAGCTTTCTGTCCCCACAATGACGACTTTTTTTACAAAAAAGGGCTGAACAACCTTGGGCAGGATGTTCCAATGCTTAAAAGCACCTTCCGTTCGGATCTCAGTCGCGGAAATCGGATATTTCTCCCTTCCTGCGTCTATTACCACATGTTTCGCATTTGGATATAAGACATCAAAATATTCGCTATAACGATGTTCTGAACTGAATACAACATCAATTTCCTTACCTACGGCTTTTTTGATTGCCTCTGCTCCTTTTTCCCAATCTGAAAAACTGCCTGTCTGAATTTCTTCAATAGCATGGACATGGACATGTGGCAGTTCCTTCGCAAGCTGCATCCACCATCTTAGGCGCTGTCTAAATGGAATATAGGGGATCATGGCATCTTTAAAAATCACTTTCTTCTCATATTCAGTATCAAACGAAACAATAACATGAAGTTCGTCGACCATCGTACTGGCTCGGATCATCGCATACACATGGCCAAGATGTACGGGAACAAATTTGCCCCCGTACATCCCTACTTTTCCAAGTGTCATGCTGCTGCCTCCAAATCCTGGCGGTTGGCCATTTTCGTCCAGTTAATATAGCCATAAATGGAGTTCACCAGGAACGCTGACCACATGACAAGCATCGAGATATCATTTCCTCCAGTAGATACCAATGCTCCAATCCAAAGGAAGATTGACAGTACATTAACGGAAATCCATAGGGCCCATTGCTCAGCGAAACGCTTAAGCATTAGAATTTGGGCAGAAATAGAAAGAATATTTGTAGCCGAGTCGATCCAGACGCTCTTGCCCCCAAGAAATTTAAGGAAGAAGCCATATACGACAATTGATACGGCTACGATAGCAAGAAGTTTGACCCACCCTTGCTTCGTAAGGCGCTGAACTGGTATATCCTCACCTTTGACACTTTCACTATCCGTGATTTGATTCTTTCTCCACATATAAATTCCAATGAACTGAACCGGGAAATAAAACAATCCGTTTAGCATCGCCTCTCCATACAGCCCATATGTATAAGCGATATAGGCATATGTTGAAGTCTGGATGATTCCGAAATAATAGTTTGATATTTTCCCCTTTGCTACGAGTACCACGCACAGCATTCCCGTAATAGAAGAAACCAGCCCTAAGAACGAATCCTCCCAGGCGAAAAACAGGTAAATATTGACCGCTGTGAATATCAGCAGCCAACTCTTTTCAAAAGTCGTCCAATCCTTTATAAATTTCATTCATACCACTCCAAGTTGTAATTAACTTTGTTTTCCATTTCCAATTCCACATGATTGATTGTTTTTCCTTCTTTATTGATATATATGAAACTAACTTTGCAGGCAAACCGTATAAAAAATATAATGATTCCTTTTAGAGGTGATAAGAATGTGGTTTTTATTAGGGATTCAGCTTTTCCTGATTTGTTTGTTTTTCATCTTCGGCTGGGCGATCGTGAAAAAGGAATGGTACTGGCTTATTTCTAATTTCAATGGCAAACCAAAGGATGAGCAGCAGCAATTAATCAAGAATGGCTATCCACAAAGAGTCGGGAAGCTGATGCTGGCTACTGCAGCCGGGATGGCCCTTTTGCTGCCTTTAAGTTTCACTTCTTTTCAATTTTCCCTCGAAGTCCAGTTTGGTTTCATGATGGTATTCCTTCTCGGGGGTCTGATTTACCTTTCCAAATATGAAATAAAAGAGAAACGCAAGCGGAGTTATATCTTCAGTTCCCTTCTCGCCATTGGAACTATTGGGTTTATAGTGGGACTTACCTTTGTAGGCTATAAGGACTTTGAACTGAAGGACCATGGTGATTCTTTCGAAATTACAGGCATGTATGGCGAAGTGTGGGACTACGCAGATATTCGCCATGTAGAACTTCTTGAGGAAATGCCAGAAGTGACATGGAAACAAAATGGGTTCGGTCTTGCAACGATGGCAAAGGGCTTTTTCAAGGTAGAAGATTACGGAAGCAGCCTGCTTTTCATCCACAAAGGTTCTCAACCATATCTATTCATCGAAACGGACAATGACAAGATATTCATCAACAGTAAGAATCCAGATGAAACCGCAGAATGGTATGATATTCTCTCCAAAAGAACCAGGTAGGTGCCCCGTGAAAAACGGGCACCCTTTTTTATATCTAAACTCTCTGATGAGGATTGCGGGATTCCCAACAAATACAATACAACCTTCCGATGGGAAACAACGCCTGCGATAGAAAGTCCATTTATTGGAATGATGAATTCAAGTTAACTTGTTTGACTCCAACACTTACTAATAGTAACCTGAATATTGCTTACTAAAAGTAACTACAACTTTGGAGGATTAGATATGAACACACCTGAGACAAGCCTTGCCACGGTCATCCGCGAACGCCGTTCTGTCAGAAAATATGACCCTACCGTCAAAATCTCACAAGAAGAGATTTTAGATATTTTAAAAGAGGCAACCCTGGCACCTTCTTCAAGCAATCTCCAGCCATGGAAGTTCCTCGTCATCCAGGACGAGGAAACAAAACAAGAACTAAGAATGATCGCCAACAATCAGGAGCAGGTTGAAACTTCTTCAGCGGTTATTGCGATCCTGGGCGACAAGGAAATGTATCGTAATGGCGAAAAAGTATACCGCAGTTCTTTCGAAGCTGGATACATGGATGAACCAATAATGAACAAAATGATTGAGAACACCAATAAATTATACTCTTCTGCACCTGTTGGGATCAGGGAGAACATCGCCTCCTTCGATGCTGGCCTTATCTCCATGCAGCTCATGCTGATTGCCAGAGCCCGGGGTTATGATACTGTTCCAATGGGCGGGTTCAACAAACAGCAATTCATTGAAAAATTCAACATTGATGGACGCTATATGCCTGTCCTGCTGCTGCCTATCGGAAAGGCTGCTGCTCCTGGCCATCCAACGACCCGCGTTCCGGTCGAGGAAATAGTGGATTTTATATAAGAACATGAAAAAGAACTAGTCCGAGGACTAGTTCTTTTTATTAGGAATTTCACAACCATCGTCATCACAAATCATTCCATCATCATTGTTCAAAACGGTGATTCGATTTTCGGCAATGACTTTTTTCAATGATTGGACGATAACATCAGTCGGCTGTGCACCCGTAATGGCATACTTCTTATCGATCAGGAAGAATGGCACACCTGTGATACCATATTGCTGGCCAGTGCTTTCATCAGTACTGACTTCATCGGCCATATCATCGCTGGCAAGCATTTTTTCTACTGCTTCACGGTCAAGGCCAACTTCTACAGCCAATTCCGTCAATGTTCCATGGTCCCCAATATGTTTCGATTCGGTAAAATAGGCACGCAAAATTCTTTCGGTCATCTCTGCCATTAACCCATGCTTTTTTGCAAACATCGTCAAACGGTGAGCATCAAATGTGTTGGTTAAAATAAGTGTGTCCATATTATATTCCAGGCCGGCTTCCCTGGCCATTTGCACCATATTAGCTGTGCTGGCTTTCGCCTGGGCAATGCTCATCCCATATTTCTTCGCTAAAGCTTCATATATGTTATATTCGATGTCCCGTCCCATGTTGGGATCAAGCTCGAAGCATCGATACGTCACTTCAATCGGGTGATCAATCTGTTTAATAGCGTCATCCAGACGCCTTTTGCCAATATAGCAGAACGGTCAAGCAAAGTCAGTCCACATTTCAATTTGCATTATGGATCCCTCCATTTCGTTATTTCCCCCTATAGTATAGGTGTTAATCTTGTAAAATACACGAGATTCGACTCGAAGGGTATAGGCTCATCAATGATGACATTGCCTATCTATTCTATTTCATAAACCAGCCAGTCTGATTGTTTTCCACCCATTTTATTGTAAAGACTTTGAGCAATATAGTTATCCTTGGCTGTTTCCCAGGTCATATAGGCAAAGTTATTCTCCCTGATATGTGAGAGGCATTTCTTAAACAGCTGCTCGCCAGCCCTATAGCCTCTTGCATCGGCAGAAACGAATAAATCATTTAGAATTGCCGCTCGTTTTACCTGGAGAGTACTGAAAGTAAAATACAGGGTTGCGAATCCCACGATTTCGCCTTCTTTTTCGGCCACAAATTGCAAACCCGAGTCAGGATGATACTGCAAGTGTTGAATCAAATTTTTCAATTCTGCTTCATTTGGTTCTGGCTTCTTGTAAAAATCAACAATATATTGGGTCATTAAATGGTATAACTTTGGAATATCCCGCTCTTCAGCAGTTCGTATAGTCAGTTCAGTCATGATCTTGCCTCCAAAAATATAGTTTCTCAATCTCTCTAGAATCTTTTACAATGAACAGTTTATTCTGATGGACGCCAAGAATAGTCAGGATTTCCTGTCTGCTCTTCTCCTCAAAATACCTGTTCCAAACAAACATCTTCCTGAATATTTTTAGAGTTGGAGCGTAATTAGCCTTTTCAACTCCAAGTTTTTGCAGAATAAATCTTCTAATGATCCTGTATTTTCTTTTTCGATAGGATAGGTCCAAGAAAATGATCATATCTGCTTTTTCAAAGCTCTGCGCAACCCATTCATAATGGACACCCTCGATAATCCAGGAATCCGCTTTAACGATTGACTTCAAATATTCATTTCGTTCCTTTTCACTCCGCCTAATATCACTCGTATCGGTTCTTTTCCAGACAACATTGTCAAGCTCATGGTGTGGTAATTTGAATCTGGCAGACAGACTTCTGGCCAGGGTTGTCTTCCCGCTTCCGACAGAACCAATGATATGGATTTTATCAGGTTTAATTTTTGTCATAATACATCATCACTTTGTCTATAGGTTAAACTTCAAATTCTCTGTTTTCATGTTAATTCCTCTTTTTTCGCAAAATAAAAAAGCTGCCTGAACAGCTTTTTCGAATTTATGCATTTTGCAGAGTCTGAATCTCTTTGAATGCCTGATGAAGATTTGATTTAACCATTATTCCTTCGAGGTTGAGTCCAAGCGTCACCATAGTATGGGCAACCTCTGGACGGATGCCAGTCATGATGGTCTTTACCCCAACTAGTGATAGAGCGCTGATTACCTTGAACAACTGGTCCGCAACCATCGTATCAACGATCATGACTCCGGACACATCAAAGATAAGGTGAGTAAGCTTGAGTTTTACAGCCTGGTCCAGTGTTTCTTCCATCAACAGCTGAGCCCTTTCAGTATCTACGTTTCCAACAAGAGGCAATACTCCAACTCCCGGCATTAACGGAACGACTGGTACTGACAGTTCCAGCAATGCAGTTTTTGCGTTTTCAAGGCTCTTTTGGTGCGCGTCTACGAACGTAAGGCTGAAGCTGTAGATAGCATGGTCCATCAATGGATCTATAATATCCAAAACACCAAAGATGACAGAAGCAGGCATATCCTTTGCTTCTTCTTTGATTGCTTTCCAAATATGCTCACGGTAAAAGCTTGTATCTTTAAGTGCTTCATCAAGAGATGCACCCAGCTTATAGATGTATTCACCAGTTTCTTTACCCCAGTTTGTAATATTAGCAAATGCCTTCTCCTGGTCTTGATGCTCAATCAATGCTTCACCGAATAATCCAATGAAGTCCGCCCGGATCTCAAGGATTTGCTGTTCAATTTTACCAAGGTCATACTTCTGGGCTTCTGTTAAAACGGATTCAGAATACCTGCCTTCGTGGACAGCTTTGGCGATTTCATGCTTCCTGCTGACAATTGCTTCTCCTAATGCTTGAAGTTCTGTGGTCATGTAGATTCCTCCATGTGTTCAATGACAATTTTATATATAGTCCTACGAATTATATTCCAAAATACACTGTTATAATCCATCATAACGCAGGTTCAGAATTCAGGACAAGTTTTTGCACTTATGAACGTTCACCGAATCTGATTTCCGAGACGAGTAACTCAGTTTTTTTCGCCACATATAGCTTTCAATCTGGAAAAATTATGTACAAACAAGGACTGCTGCCATTCAAGATTAGTTAATTGATGGCAACAGTCCTTTTTTATAAAAGTATGCAATTAAATTCATCGCAGGCTCTGGCATTTTTTTCGGGAAGCGTTCATGCCTGTAATATTTATAAAAAGCGCTTTTTAGGTCTTCCCACTGAGAACATTGCTTCGCCTGTCGGAATCGAGCCACATCTATAAGCTTGACTTCATCCTCAGGAGTGATAATGATATTGCGCAGATGTATATCAGACGGGTTCAGGCCTTTTTCTCTTACAAGCTTAAGAGCATGATCGACCTCATCAATATAGCCGGCGGCAATCGGCATGCCATTTACCAAACATTGATATAGCGTCATGCCCCGAACATAATCCATGACCAGATAATTGCTTCCCGCCTCATGAAGAGTAGGGAAGAATGGATTTCCGGCAAGCTCCTTATAAATCCCCGCCTCTTCTTCTGCCACCTTCTCGAATTGCGGAAAAAATACCTTTAAAACAAGATTTGTACCGTTAATTCGGAACGCGAACGCACTTCTTCCCTCTCCAATCAGCTTTAGTGATGGAGCTTTATGAATCAAAGCTGCTTTTAATCCTCGGGTTGAATAAACTACACTATCTGCAAGATGTTTATAGTGATTCATTTTTCCGCTCCTCTCACCGTGGTCCAGAAAGGCGGGGACAGTTTTTTCCATACGCACAGATTCCACAGTTCAGCCTTTCACCACCTTGATCATGTCTTCGTCCCAGCTTTCAACTCCCTGTTTAAAGACCAGCTTTGTTTTAAAATGATAAGAGATATCCTTGCTTGAAGGAGGGACATCCAGCGGCAGCAGAAAGCTGAACGGCACCATATCGTCCCCATCTGGCTGAATCCTCAACTGTACATCGAATAATACCTTATCCAGTACGGTTTCTGCTTCTGTCTTCAAATTAACCATGACAAGGGCACACTCTATGAGCTGGAGGTCCTGGTCAACCGTCCCGCCCTTAATCAAAAACTTCCCATTCACCGGATCACCAGGGATTAAAACATCCTTCTCCAAAATCAGATCGATCTGGGCGGAGCCTACCCCTAGCAAAGACATATACTTCCGTAGTAACATCCTGTTCCTCCGTCTATTTACTTTTTTGTGTTGGTGTATTTGTCATCAAGCCGCTTCTCGATAATCTCGATCCGCTTTTGGTCTGCTAACAATTCTTCCTTGTTCTTTTTAACAAGTTCATCAAAACTAAGCTGTATTCTCTTCACAACATCCACACTCCAATAATTAAATTTATGTTTCAAGGTAAGAAAATGTCTCTGGAAAAACTATTTTTAGCCATCATTTATTTGTTCCCCGCCTGCTTCTTCGGAAATGTGTTCTTTGGATTTTGGCCTAAAGCTCTTTTTGCCCCTGTACGGGGACATACCCCATCTTCCCGTTACCTTAATCTCCTTTTCTTCGCCAGTACGGGTACATTCGTCTTCAGTTTTTCTAAGAAAAGCGCAAGCGCCTTGTTCAGCCCCGACAAGCGCTGGAGGGCCTGGCGGTGAAGTCGTTCTTTGACTTCTGTGACAGGATCGAAGCGTCTCGAGGGGCTAGGCGCTGAAGCTATACAATTCTCAAAGTGAAATTCACACTTTTTTATCTGACAAAAAAGACCTTCACCCGCTCAGGTGAAGGTCTGGAGACAAATAAAGACCTTCACCAAATATGGCAAAGGTCTTGCTAACAACTATCGTTGCCAACAAAGCCGGGAGTGAACTCCGTAATGACGACTCTGTTGTGAAAGCTACTCCCCTTTAGGAGAAACTATTCAAATGTATACAGTTATGATACATGACAACTCAAAGTCTGTCAATTCACCCCAAGTATGAGCAGGCTGCTTCGGGTGTGTTTTCGCTTGCTATTACTTGCCGTTATTTTTCCCTTTTCCTTTGTTGGAATCTTCATCGCTGTCATCATCTTTTTGCTCATCATTCTCTTCGTCTTCTTCGTCTTCTTCATCTTCTTGTTTTTCTTTATTCTTCTTGGCTTCTTCTTGTCGCTTTTCTTCAGCTTTCTTTGCTGCTTCACGTTTTTGTTCTTCTGCTTTTTTCTCAGCTTCCGCTTTCTTTTCTGCAGCCTTCTTTGCTGCCTCTTCAGCCTTCTTCACAGCTTCCGCCTTCTTTTCTGCAGCCTTCTTTGCTGCCTCTTCTGCCCTCTTTACAGCTTCCGCTTTCTTTTCTTCTGCTTTCGTCACACTGTTCTTGATGTTAGATTTCGTTCCAGTGCTACTAGCTGATGCGACACTCACTTGCTGTTCAGTGGTTTGCTCAGTTGAAGCTGTGCCTTCATTTTCATCTTCAGTACCCGTTGCTTCATCTGGCTGTTCTGCTTCTTCGGTGCCCTCTTCGGATCCTTCTGCGTTTTCATCAGTTTCTGCTTTTTCATCTGTTTCTTCATCAGATGCCTGTTTTTTGCCTGATGCGAGGCCTTTCATTTGAGATGGATGAACACCAAGCTGCTTTGCTGCCTGTCCGAATCCAATCTTTTCTTCTGTATATAAAGCAGTGATTTCTTCTACTGTTTTGCCAGCTGCATCTGCCAGCCAGAAGATTTGAGCGATTTGGCCATATCCCAACTCCTGTTCCCGCAGCTGGGAAACCATTTCCTGATCCAGATCCTTCACTACATTTGCAACGACCTTCGCTTGTTCCGTTGCTTCTTCAACCTCTTCCTTCAGCTCATCTTCCAGGTCTTCAGTCAACTCATCCTCAACTTCAGAAACGTTTTCCAGCTCTTCTGTCAGTTCGTCTTCACCTTCAGAATCAGTCTCTTCTTCTACAATTACTTCTGTGACCTTCTCTTCAGCTGCCTCAAGAGCCTCTAAATATTCTTCAAATGCTTGTTGAACGAATTCTGCTTTTTCTTCAGTTGACATCGCTGTAGCTTCAGCCAATCTCTCGTTTGCGAATTCAAGTAGAAGCTGGGCTTCTTTTTCATCATCGAAAGTTACTAGAAGCTTCAATTCCTCAAATAATTGGTCAAACGTAAATAAAAATTCATCAGGCGTCGTTCCCGGATCCACTGTTTCGACTAGCTCATCTGCAGAGACTCCCGTTCCAAAAGCTAGCACTCCGGTCAAAATTGTTGATGCTAAAAGCTTCTTCATTCCAATACCCCCACTTAATACTATATTGGAATTAAAATCGACAAAAAAAGTGCTGTCCGAAGAGCAGCACATACACAAGCTATGTGAATCTTCGGCAACTGGCTGGCATGGTCAATGACTTTAGCCCCTGTAGCTTTGCGCCCCCAGATTTCTCTGGGTTTGCCATTATCGGATTTTAATTCTACTTTAATCTTACTTTTTCGACAGGGAAAAAGAAATAGAAATTTTAAAAACTTATAATTATTCAGCTGCCTCGCCGAACTTCCCTTCCTGATAATCACGGTAAGCCTGGCGAATCTCTTCCATCGAATTCATAACAAACGGTCCGTAGGCCACCACTTCCTCTTTGATTGGCTTCCCGGAATATACCAATACTCTTGATCGCTTATTCGCTTTCAGCATTAGTCCGCTTGTACCTTCACCTCCGTCATTAAAAGTCAAAGTCGCTGCTGAAGATTTTTGGAGGTTTGTCTGGCTTGAGCCGGCATCAATGTCACCTGAAAGTACATAAAGGAACGCATTATGTTCTTCCGGTAATTCATAAGGAAACTCCGCCCCCTCAGTCAGCTTAATTTCTGATAGCGTAAAAGGCACTAATGGTTCGAGTGGCCCTTTCACTCCAGCTGTTTCACCTGAATACACCTTTAATGTACCGCCTTCAAACTGTACAACAGGTGCATTTTCTGAATATACGTTTTGATAAGAAGTGGTCGTGCCTTTCAACTCCCTAGGTAAGTTCAGCCAGAGCTGCAGTGTATGTGCTATATCATTGTCCACTGCCTCTTCAGCATGCCGCGCACCGCTACCGGCGTTCATGTACTGGATATCACCAGATTCCAGGATACTGTGACCACCATGGTTGTCAATGTGCTCAAGCCTGCCGTCAATGATATATGTGATTGTCTGGAAACCGCGATGTGGATGATCGGAAAACGTCCCTCGCTTAAACCAGTCCTCCGCCATTAAAATGAAAGGATCCAGCTCCCTCCAGTTTTGCGGATTAAGTACTAACCCTGCCTGGACGTGCGGCATCCCTCTCTCTTCATATTGAACGGTCCAATGGTTCTTGATATCTCTTTTAAACATTTGCATAACCCCTTTATCTAAAGTAGCCTAAGTTCTTATCACCAAATTATAACAATCCTGTGATATATTTTAAAATAAAGAATCTTTAAAACGAGATATGTAAGTATTATGGATTGGATTTGTGTTTTTCCATTCTAGCAGAATGATCGATATTCCAGAGAAAGGCGAAAACTTATGAACATAAATCAAGATTTCAATTGGGTAGGAAACGAGGAAGGTTTTGTGGACCACCCAAATATAGTTCAACTTGGGAATATTGTCATTGGCCAGTACGGAGGGAATTCCAGTGCAGGCCAATACAAAAATGAGGATGGCTGCTTCATTTTGACAAATCCTCTACAGAATTGGGAGTTTGTGATTCTATTAGATGCCCACACTAGTGCCGAAAGTGCTGAACTCATTGTTGAAGCCTTCAGGCAACAAAAGGGTAAAATAAGAAGTTTCCTCTCCCTATCTATAAATGAAGCTTTCCGAAGTTTGGAACGTTTTACCCTTAACCTTTTTCAAAGTAAGCAGTTTTTAGAGGATTGCAAGAGAATTAAAGGAGAAACTGCCTGCTTGATTGTCGCCAGGAAAGGCAATTACTGCTGGTGGTTTTCTGTTGGCGACTGTCTATTCTACTTGCACCATCCCGAACTTTCCTCACTTGGCCAATATCAAGTAAACCAGCGCCATTTTTTTGAATGGATTGGTCAAGTAAACACCTTTAGTCTAGCTGTTCCTTGCTTCAGCAACGGAACAAAGGAAATGCGAAAAGGCGTGAATCATCTCATCATGACAACGGATGGACTGGTAGAGTGCCCAGGGGAGCCCTACATAGACCCAAAAGCCATTTTTAATGAATTCTCTCATTCGTCCAACAAAGATGGAGTAAGAAAACTGCTTAAAAGAATTCAAGATAACAATGTACGTGATAGCACAACCATCGTATCCTGGATGGTTGTCAACGATGAAGAAGCGACAATACCAAGTGAATAAGAACTGAAATGACGCCCAGATGAACCTACTTGGGCGTATTTTGTTTCTTTAGTTTTCCATCGACCCGAAATTTATAGCAAACCCCAACTATTATTCTAATAAAATATATTGTGAGAAGGTCCTTTATCCTATATAATATAAAACTGGCTTTTAAATAACGTGGTTCGTAACCATCCCACGTAAAAAAACTAGGAGAGATGAAAAATGAATACGAGAACGATTGTCCGGAACGGGATTCTGGCTGCCTTATATATAGCCGTTTCTGCCGTCATACAGCCATTTGGCTTCACAAATGTGCAATTCCGCGTATCGGAAATGTTCAACCACTTAATTGTTTTCAATAAGAAATATTTCTTTGGAATCGTATTGGGTGTATTTTTAACCAATCTGCTTTTTTCGCCAATGGTCGCATACGACCTTGTCTTTGGAGTTGGCCAGTCTGTGATATCCTTGCTGATTACTATTTTCACAGCAAAATATATAAAAAGCATCATCGGCCGCATGATCGTGAATACAATGGTCTTCACCTTCACGATGTTCCTGATTGCAATTGAACTGAACCTGGCATTCCAATTGCCATTCTGGTTCACATGGCTGACAACGGCTGCAGGTGAGTTCACGGTAATGGCTGTAGGCATTCCTGTTATGCTTGCGATTCACAAGCGAGTAAACCTTGAAAAACTAGTTTAAAATAGATGAAAACGCATGGAGAGTAAACCATGCGTTTTTTTACGCCTTAAACCTGAAGGCTGCCAGTAAACTTCATCAGAAACTCCCTATCTTCTTTAAAACCAAAATCTAATTCGCTCATCTCACTCACCTTTTTCCAGGCAATTTCATGGATCAGCCCGTCAGGATCCTGAATTTTGCTATCTCCTCCGGTTACTTTTATCTCGAAGTACTGAACCTTGACTTCCACTCCGGAAATGACGCCAGTTTTCATAAAAAGCTGACGGACGATTTCTGCTTCATATCCGGTTTCCTCCAGCACTTCCCTGATGCAGCACTGCTCGAAAGTCTCGCCGGTTTCCTTACCGCCTGCAGGTACTGCCCATAGTTTTTCTTCGTCCTTTTTCCCCTGCAGGACCATCAGTATTTCCCCATGTCCGTTTTTGCATACACCAGCTGAACCTTCCCATAATTCCATTCACATATCCCCTTTATCTTCCAAAGCAAAATTTTTTAGTTATGCCAGAAATAAGCATTCTCCTCCTTAGCAACGCTCGCTTTTAGGCATTTACGGAGAATAAAACTTCATCCCTCAACATATAATCCTTGTTTTTCTCATAGCATATTGTAGGACTTTTTCCTGAGGGAGGTTCATAATGATCATTCATGTTGTCCAAAGAGGTGAATCACTGTGGCAAATCGCAAACAGATATCAAGTGACAATTCCACAGATTACTGATATTAACGGTCTTGAAAACCCAAACCAGCTGGTCGTTGGCCAGGCCTTGCTTATTCCATCTCATGATACATTCCATTCAGTTCGATCCGGTGAAGCATTATGGTCAATTGCCCAGCGTTACGGGACGACCGCAGATGCCATCATCCGGGCTAATGCTATAACCAACCCTGCCCTTATCTACCCTGGGACCGTACTCCGCATTCCCGCCACACGACACACGATCCAGCGCGGTGAAACCTTATGGCATATATCCCAGCGTTACGGTGTAACCATACAGGCGATCATCAAGGCAAATCAAATCCAAAATCCCAATCTGCTGTATCCAGGGACTATTCTAATCATTCCAAAACGGAAACCAACGATTGAATCGAATGCATTCACTTACCATTCTGATGAAAAGGCAATTGAGCTGGTCGGCGAAGTAGCTGACCTGATGACCTATATTGCTCCGTTTGCATATGTCATTCAGCCTGACGGTTCGCTTGTTCTTTACATGAAGGATGATACCGAAGCCATCCAGACTGGACTGGCAAAAGGCGCTCTGCCAATGATGTCGATCACCAACTTTACAGCGACTGAGGCTGGGGAGAATATCGCCCATGAAGTTCTTGCCAGTGAAGCAAATCGTAACACACTGCTAAACAATATCCTTACTGTCATGCGTGAAAAAGGGTACCGTGGCTTGAATATTGATTTCGAAAATGTCCTGCCTGCTGACCGTGAGCTTTATAATACATTTCTGCAGGAAGCTGTTGATGCCCTTCATAAAGAAGGCTATTTTGTTTCAACTTCTCTTGCGCCAAAAGTCAGGGCCGATCAAAAAGGATTATTATATGAAGCGCATGATTATCCTGCACACGGCAGGATAGCAGATTTTGTTGTTTTGATGACCTATGAATGGGGCTACCGTTTCGGGTCTCCTCAGGCTGTTTCGCCTTTGAACGAAATCCGCAGAGTCCTTGATTACGCGATTACCGCTATTCCAAGAAATAAAATCCTGATGGGATTCCAGCTATATGCAAGAGACTGGATCATTCCCCATGTCCAGGGGCAGGAAGCAGAAACATACAGCCCGCAGGAAGCAGTCAGCCGAGCCATCAGATATGGCGCTGCGATCCAATATGATACTGTAGCAGCATCGCCATACTTCCGTTACACTGATGAACAGGGCCGTGAACACGAAGTATGGTTCGAAGACGCCCGCAGTGCCCAGGCAAAGTTTGACCTGATCAAGCAATACAATCTGCGTGGAGTCAGCTACTGGGTTCTTGGCTACCCGTTCCCGCAAAACTGGGCCCTGCTGGACGATAACTTCAATATCAAAAAGTTGCAGTAAGCCCTTTTAGATTCACATATTAAAATAGCCTTCTAATGCCCCATCTTCTAGAAGGCTATTTGTCATCTCCCATCTTGATTTACTTAGAAAGTGCTGTCTCACTCCTGCCAGGCATTTTCAGTTCCTTCTATAAATCTTCCATCCTTCATGATTGGCACAACGCAGGAAACATTTAGCTGACTGCAATACTTTACATCTTCCTCATAGCCTCGTTCTCGCAATTCACGTCCGCTGCCGGAATCCCAAACCAATTCTTTTAAACGATTTACTGAACTAGCAAAAGCTCCTGCGCATACTTCTGCTTCCGGAGATTTCCCACCGCTCAGCTCTGCAAGTATTGCACCAGCACCTAAATAATCCTCAATCGACGGCCTCAGTCGGTCTTCATTTTCACGAGCATCATTCCATAGTTCCCCGCATGGCACAACTGTGATGTCTGCCCCTGTATCCTGCTGCAGCTTATCTGCCATCACTGCAGCAGCAGAAGCATTAAGCAATGATCCTATCAATAGCAGTGGCACCTTGGAAGCAATCCACGAACAATATGCACCATTAAGCGAAGACAATACGTACCGTTTATTGCGATGCTCCTCATTAAATGTCACCGGCGACAAGGTGGGTTTTCCCTTTTTAGCTGCTTCTGCCCTTCCGAGAATATATTCTGCACCAATGCTGGCTGCATATTTATTTCCATCGAGCTCAGGAGGATATGGAAAGATCATTGCCCCCGCGCTTAAAGCAGAGACGATTGTGGACGAAAAGCTTAGTACATCGACAATGATGACTATATCTCCCCGCTCTGCTGCCTCCCTCGCCCCACGCCTTCCCCACTCCACCTTACATTCATAAAGAGACTGACTGAACATTCACACTCACCTCGCATTTTTCTGTGGAAATTAATTATTCTCCGTTGATCTGCCTATTCCTTCTCAGTCTTCAGCCCTACGCAAAAATCTGTCTCTGGCTCATTATGAAATTCTATTTCAAGGGATAAAATGGAAATATCTTAAGGGGAATTAAAAGATTCCTATTTTCAACCCAACTAAAGATTACTACCACAGGTATTATTATGAAAAAATAATGATAAGTTTACAAATTTATAGTTATTTTTTCCTATAAAAGTGTGTATAATCTGTTTTTGGGCGAATAAAATAGAAATTTTTTACATTCCTATTTCACGATAGTATTGGGGAGGTTTTTATGAATTTATTGAAATTTATTGTTCAGAAAAAAATCTTAGTAAGTTTAATGGTTGTGTTAGTTTTATTGATTGGCAGCTTTTCAGTTTTAAAGCTGGATAAGGAGCTATTTCCATCAATCAAGATGGATGGCGCTTATGTGGAAATCTATGCCGGGGAGATGCCGGCAATTGAAGTGGAAAGAACCATCACTACTCCGCTTGAAAAAAAGATCCTCGGCATTGAAGGTGTAGAGGAAGTCCTTTCGAGCAGCAACATCGGGAAAAGCTCCATGCAGCTAACGATTGAACGTGGCCGTGGAGAGGAAGTATTCAAGGAAGTCGAGTCAGTTGTGAATTCAACGACCTCCGATATGAGCGGTGTCAAAGATGTGATGACCGGACAATTTGGCACTAGCCAGGCTTACGACTTTTTCATGGATGTATCTGGCTCTGACATGGAAAAGATGACAGCCTTCGCTAAGAATATCCTGGAACCAAGGCTGGAGGCTCTTCCTGAAGTACATGATGTCTTGCTGTCAGGCAGCCTGGAAAAAGAAGTCACTGTTGAACTAAAACGTGACGAACTATTAAAAAATGGGCTGGATGCAGCACAGGTGATTGGTGCAATCCAGCAGGCAAACAATGAAGCAACACTGGGCCAGCTAAACAACGAAACAAACTCCCCTTCCCTTAGATGGAATACACAGCTAGAATCGGTCGAGAATGTCAAAAGCCTGCAAATCCCGGCAGCGAATGGTTTTATCAAATTAACACAGGTTGCCGACGTTAAACTGCAGCCCCTGGAAAGCTCTTCGTTTGTCTGGAAAAATGGCTCGAAGGATTTCATTTTTGTCCAGGTAGGCAGAGTAGCCGATGCCACTCAAATCGAGATGGCGGAAGCGGTGCGTGAGGAAATCAAACAAATCCGAAAGGAAGGTTTGGTCAGCGGCGTTGAATTGAATGAAATGGTCGCCCAGGCAGATTATGTGAAGGAATCCATTGATGGTGTGACAAGCAACATCCTGATTGGTGCCGCTATTGCCGTTGCGATCCTGATGCTGTTCTTAAGGAATATCCGTGCTACATTGATCGTCGGACTATCGATTCCAACATCGGTACTGCTCACTTTCGCTTCAATGTGGGTTTTGGGATACAGCTTTAATATGCTTACCCTGATTGGTCTCGGACTCGGAATCGGGATGATGGTCGATTCATCTATTGTTATTCTGGAATCCATTTACCGTAAAAAAGAACTAGGTTTAAAGAGTCTTGAGGCAGTCATTAATGGAACCAAGGAAGTAGCTACAGCCGTACTGGCTTCGATGCTGACAACGATTGTCGTGTTCGCACCAATCGGCTTGCTTGGAGGTGAGATGGGCTCCTTCATGATCATCCTTTCTGTTGTTGTCGCCATCACTCTCATCAGCTCTGTGATTGTTTCATTCACACTGATTCCTTCTCTATCCGAGAAGTTCCTGAAGCTGAAAAAGAAAGAAAAGATCAACAAAGAAGGCCGCCTTGTACGCGGATACAGCAAAATGATTTCATGGACCATCATGAAAAAACGCCACAGCTTTGCTGTCATCGGCCTGTTCTTCCTCATGCTCATTGGATCGCTTTTGCTGGTAACAAAGATTCCAATGACCATCATGCCAGACATGATGAACCGTTATGCGGAGCTCATGGTAACCGTAGAACCGGGTCTAAGCTTAGATGAAAAACAGGAAATCGTAAGTGAAATGAACAAAGCTTTAGACGAAATTCAGGATGTTGAATCAAACTATGTAATGGATAACGGCAATATGCTGTACACCATCATCAATATGACAAAAGGCAATGAAATTACAAGAGAACAAAAAGACGTGAACGAAGAGATTCTTAAGTCATTAAGAGGTCTTGATGAGAAGGTACCTTTGAAAAGCGCGGCAGCAGCCATGTCTGCAGGCGGCGGTTCCCCTGTCCAAGTCAATATCTCAGGTGAAAGCTTTGACCAACTCAACACAATCGCTGATGGATTTATAGAAGAGCTTAAGTCTATTGAAGGAATTGTCGCGGTCGAAAACTCCATTGAAAGGACTTCAGTTGAACAAGTCGTCCAACTGAATGAGTCTGAAATTGAAAAAGCAGGATTGTCACAGCCACAGATCAAGCAATTCATCGAGCAAGCCTTTTTACAGATGCCTGTAGGTGAACTGAAAATCAATGAGGAAAACGTTCCGTTAAAAGTGAAATGGGATGAAGAGATGACGACCAAATCCGCTTTGCTTGACCTGAAAGTCCCAACTCCTTCAGGTGAGAAAAAGCTATCTAAGTTCATCTCATTGAAGAGTGTCGAAAATCCAAACGAAATCTCGCACAAGGATGGCGAACGATATATCTCGATTTCGGCAGATATTGAAGGCAAAGACCTTGGCACCATCAACCGTGAAGTCCAAAAGCTAATGGACAAATATGATGTACCAGAAGGCTACAGCATTGCACCTGCAGGAGATCTTGAGCAGCAGCAGGAAATGGTTCAGGATATGGTCCTGATCCTGGCGATTTCCATCTTCCTTGTCTACCTGGTCATGGCCGTCCAATTCAACCACCTGGGGCACCCGCTGATCGTCATGTCCGTCATCCCGATGACCATCGTTGGAGTCATTCTTGGATTATTCCTGACACAGCAGGAACTAAGCATCATGTCCGGAATGGGCATCATCATGCTGATTGGTATCGTTTTGAATAACGCGATTTTATTGATCGACCGGACAAACCAGCTGCGCAACGAAGGTTCCACTGTTCAGGAAGCACTTGTTGAAGCTGGCAAAAACCGCATCCGCCCAATTCTGATGACAACACTGACAACTGTTGGGGGCATGCTTCCATTAGCAATGGCAACAGGAGGATCAGGAAACTACCAGGCGCCAATGGCAACAGCCATCATTGCCGGACTGAGCTTCGCGACGCTGATTACCTTGCTGCTGATCCCGGCTGTATACCGCATCTTCACAAGAAGCGCAGTAAAGCGAAGTTGGTTCAGCAGGAAAGCAAAGAAAAGCAAGGAATCCATCACACCTGTTCCAGAGATATTGAGCTAAACATAAACGAGGCAAAACGATCATTTTATCGTTTTGCCTCGTTTTTTTAAGAAATTACTTAAATATTTTCTTAATGAGACTTTAGTGAGTATAACGCGCTCCTATTGCATCCTATCAATATAACAATAATAGTGCCTAACCGAGTGGTTAGGCACTATTATTGTTACTGCAAAATCCCTCCAGCCTGGACATAGCGGGCATTGAATTCCTGCACGAACTGGTTGGTGATTGCTGCATCATGGATGATCAGCATGTTTTCGTCATTTACATTGTTTCCGTTGTTGCTCCAGTTTGTTGATCCGATGATGACAGTTGGATCACTGTCTGTGTCGGCGTCTATCAGCATTGTTTTACTGTGCAACTTTCGTGTTTCTGCGTCTGAATAGACAGGTGCTGGATTGTTCCATCTTGTATTTGGATTATTGACACTTGTCTGTGAAGCAGTCCGTCCTGTCATATCGACACTTGCAGACCACCACTGATTCCAGAAACTCGAGTCGAACAATCCTTTTACATCAAATCCGGTCAGGGTTCCCTCCATGTCATTATAGGACCCCTCCCACTTATTCTTCAATTCATCAGTGAGTGCCTGGTCGCTCCAGGCAAAGATTGAGAAATATGTATTAAAATCGGCTTCATTGCGAATCAAATCAACCATTTTTCCGACTGCATTATCCCCCGCCGAAAAATAGATTTCTACCTTCTTCCCATTGATATCAATAGCATGTGTGGTATTGTCTGTTTTACGCGTGCTGAAGTTCGAGGCGACAGGGTCTGGATTCAATATATTGCTGCCCCACATCTCATTGAATTCAGTTTCATAGATACCTGCTAACTGAGGCCAGTTAATTTCGACGATTTGGTTCTGATTGCCGTCAAGGATGCCCTGCTGCATGTTTTCATCTGAACCATAAAGGCCAGTGACGGTAAAATTCCAAGTTCCTGTGAATACCCAGCGGTCATCCACTATCGCAAATTTATTGTGCATCTGGTTTCCAGGTCCATAGTAGCTTTCCGCTGCTTTCGCCTCGGCATTAACAAACATTCTGCCTGTCGTCGTACTAGTCCCAACCATCACTGTTACTTGCTCAAAATCACTCACGCTGGCAGGCAATCCTTTAGCCGTTCTTTTCGCACTGTCTTCCACTACAAACATTGGCGAGTCTGAGAAAACCACGATATCATCAGCAGTGCCGATTTTCGCATCCTGGCCGCGCACCATTTTTTCCAGGTAAAGTCGCATCATTTCAAAGCGTTCTGCATAGTGAGGATCTGATGCGTCCTTGGAATCTGCAATCACACGCACATCGACACCCTGTGCCGCTTTCTGGATCAGCGTATCAACTACTCGCGGAAGGTTAATTTCATATGTAGCAAAATCTATGCTTTTTGTTGCGGAGTTGAGCCGCTTGATTAGAATATCTTCAAAGTTCACATTATAATTCGCTTCGTTCCCTGCTGAAGCATATTGGGGGAATGCGCATTTATTGAAGTAAACATTCATTGCCCCTTCAGCTTCGGAGACATTATTCAAGCGCTGCGTTGTGTCATCACAAACGCTTGGTGCATCAGGAGGAGTCGAACCACCGCCTGCATCGCCACCAGAACCGGCGCCATCAGCACCAGTTGAATTGAAGGCCTTTGGTGTTCCAAGTCCATCAGCGTAGCTTTTATTCGCAGTAGCCCAGTTCGTAGAATCCAGGCCAGAAATACCTGGGTCAATTCGTTCCATTGTCGCTTTTGCTGTATTATCGCCTGCATACCAGAAGTCGACTTCGTCGATGATAGCTCCAGTCGCATCAATTAATTGAAGGTGTTCAGCAGTATTTCCCAGCGAGCCGCTGTAAATAAGATCAGCTTGAATTTCTGTAACAGATTGCTCATCTGTTTTTTCAAGCAAGAAATATCCATAGGCTGGAAGAGTTCCGTTCAGGATGATCGCCGGGGCACCATCAGCCGCATTCAGCTGCCAGCCGTCAAGCACTATATCAGAAGCTGAATTGTTATATAGCTCAATCCATTCATCGCTGTAGCTGTTGTTCGTGCCCATCCAGGCAACTTCACTGATGACCACATTCGGTGTCTCAGCAGCATTCACGGTTGGTGCACTGGTCATGAATGACGGGTAAAGAGTTGAAAACAATAAGATAAATGCTGGTATAACAGAAATCAATTTATTCAACTTTGACTACCTCCTCAAATATAAATCCAAAATAATCATAAAGTAAAAATGTTGTCGAAATATGTTGAATTTGTAAATTTCACGAAAAATGAATCTATATGAGGAGTTTATTTTTGTGTGACATATCACAATGGAATCTATATACCTAGCAACCTGGCAGTCAGCTTCCAATCAAATAAAAAAAAGAACCCACTCAAAATGGGACCATACGAAATTAATCTTCATTTATATTTTTCCTTGTATCGGTCGGAAGTAAAGCCGGAACTCGAAAAAATAGACTGCCCCTCAAAGGACAGTCCTTAATCTCATTTCTTTTCTTTTTCAATAGCCATACTCCACATGGTCAGAAATACAGCACCTAAAACCATGACTCCGCCTATCCATGGAGTATGGATCAGTCCAATCTTATCGACGATTATTCCGCCAACAAATGCACCGATAGCAATTCCAACGTTAAAGGCTGCTATATTCAATGCTGATGCGACATTGACAGCTGCCGGAACATAACGTTCTGCCAATTTTACAACAAGCACCTGCAAGCCGGGTACATTCATGAACGCAAATATCCCCAACAAGAAGATCGTGATTACTCCAACAATTTTGAACGGTGCAGTGAAAGTTAGAACAACCAGAACGATCGCTTGAATAATGAACATCCATGACAATGCCTTTAGTGGATTTTTATCTGCAGCCTTGCCGCCAATCGTATTTCCGATTGCTACGGCAATACCATAAACTAATAAAATGATGCTTACTGCACTTGGCGAAAATCCAGTAATGTCTTGAAGAATTGGAGTCAGGTAGGTAAATGCTACGAATGTTCCCCCATAACCAAGTGCGGTAATGGCGAATGCCAATAAGAGCGGACCGTTTTTTAAAACTTTTAATTGGTCGCTGAACTTAGATGGTGGTGCATCTTTAATATTTTTCGGAATCAGGATTGCACTCGCGATAATTCCAACTACACCTAACAGTGCAACTCCCCAGAATGTAGCTCTCCAGCCAAACATCTGGCCAATGAATGTTCCAAGCGGTACACCTGTGACAGTCGCGACAGTCAACCCTGTGAACATGAAGGCAATCGCACTTGCCCTTTTATGCTCCGGTACTAAATCGGCAGCAATCGTTGACCCTATCGAGAAGAATACACCATGTGAAAATGCAGTGATGATGCGGGCGACCAATAATAGGCCAAAGCTAGTAGAAACTGCCGCAATAGAGTTACCGACAATAAAGATGACCATCAAGGCCATCAGCAGTGTTTTACGGCTCATCTTATTGGTTAAAGCTGTTAATATCGGTGCTCCAAACGCAACTCCCATTGCATAGCCCGAAATCAATAATCCTGCCAATGTAATAGATATATTTAAATCGTCTGCAATCGTTGATAATAATCCTACCGGGACAAATTCGGTCGTACCGATGCCAAATGCACTGATCGCCAATGCTAAAAGCGATAGTGTTCCACCCTTGCTTTTGGTTTGTTGTATATGTGAACTCATAATAAGAAATCCTCCTAAGAATAGATTTACTTCCTAGTTGGCCAGTGAAGGCGCCTTTCACCGTGCCAGCATGAATGCAATTATGATGCATACCTGGAAGGTTGGGAAGTACGCACTTTCAAGTTCCGTAGGCACCTGCAGGTGATATAGGTACTTAAAAGTGCCCTATACAACTTTGTGTATCGTAGTTGTATAATGAGCCTAACCACCTGAAAGGTACCCAACAGAATGCTATTATGACTTCTTACTGCAACATTGGGAAGTACGCACTTACAAGTACTATAGGCACTTAAAAGTAATCATTTTGATACTAAAGGAGGCATAAGCATCCATGAAAAAATACAATATACCAGTCGAAGCCGCACTGGAGGTAATCGGCGGCAAATGGAAGGTCGTCATTCTATGCCATTTGATTGAAGGAAAGAAACGCACAAGCGAGCTTAAGAAACTGATGCCTGGAATCACACAAAAAATGCTCACGCAGCAATTGCGTGAGCTTGAAGAGGATAATGTTATTTTGCGCGAAGTCTACAACCAGGTACCTCCAAAGGTCGAATACTCACTGACGGATTATGGCTGGTCATTAAAAGGAATATTAGACTCCCTATGTTCTTGGGGTGAGCAGCATATTGAAAAGAATCATCCGAATAAAGAGGATGTATTGATTCAGCCTCAGTCGATTGAGTAAATGAAAGCCATGTGAATGCTCACGTGGCTTTCATTTAATTTTTATAATCCTCCCCCAATCAGCTTTCAACTAAACGCCACCAGACTGATGAAGGATAATTTGCGCCAACTGTAACGGACTCCCCGATCTGAGGAGTTGCAATCTCAACTCCGGTTTCTTTTGCTGCTTTAACCGCCCTTTCAACAGGGTCATACCATTCGTGCAACGACAAGGTAAAAGCACCCCAATGTACCGGGATCAGCACCTTCCCTTTCACATCGATATGGGCTTGAACCGTTTCTTCAGGCAGCATGTGAATCGCAGCCCACCGAGCATCATACTGGCCGCATTCCATCAGCGTTAAATCGAATGGGCCATATTTTTCGCCTATTTCTTTAAAGTGCTGCCCGTATCCGCCATCACCGCTGAAAAAGATTCTTGTCTCCTGGCCAATGATGACCCAGGAGCACCAGAGAGTGGCATTTCTGTCGGTGAGACCCCGGCCGGAAAAATGGCGGGCCGGGGTACATGCGAGTTGGAGCCCTTCAAATGAGAATTCATCCCACCAGTCATGCTCCTGGATCATTTCAGGGGAGATTCCCCATCGCTCCAGGTGTGTACCAACTCCCAATGGAACAATATAGTTCTTCACCTTTCCCTTGAGCTTCATGATAGAGCCATAGTCCAAATGATCATAATGGTCGTGTGAATGGACAACTGCATCTACAACCGGAAGTTCCCCTATCTTAAAAGGCAGCTCCCTGCTGTATCGCTGGTTTCTCAGCGGGAAAGGAGTTGGCGCTTTTCCGAACATCGGATCGAATAAAATGGTTTTCCCCTCTATCTCCAGGAGGAAGGCTGAGTGCCCAAACCAGGTGACCTTCGTTGCTGCACCTTTTTGTAATGGCTTTGAGAAAGTTGCCATCGGAAGTGGTGCTCCCGGCCTTCTCTCTGAATTGCCTTTTAAAAAGTCCTTCATCATGGAAACCATCGAGCCAAGGCTTGTATCCCATGAAGTATGAACCTGATTAACAAACTTACCATTTTGATATTGCGGAGACTTCGCGTATAAGGATCGTCTTTTTTCGGAATGTTTACCGCCAAATGCTGGATAGTAATTCAGGATTGCATAACCTGCAATGACAATCCCAGCTAATATTATCAATAGATTTAACACCATCATTACCTCTTTCGCGTTGCTGGATCATCCGCCAATTTCCTGAATTTTTTCAGAAGGATAGATGGATATTCCTGTCACTTCCTTCTGGGCAACTTGATACATGGCCGATGCTACAGTGCTGCCTTCAATTGCTTTGTATTTCTTGAATGGCCCCCCAAAGAGAAAAGGCATTTTTGTAAAAATTGCGGCTGCTGCCCTTTCGCCAAACCTAAATTCATCCCGTTCCCCTAATTACAATGATGGGCGGAAGATGGCTGTTGTTTCATATGAAATTCGCTTGATTTCTTGCTCGAGCTTCCCTTTCATTTTCGAATAAAAGATTGGAGAGTCAGGATCCGCATTCATCGAGCTGACAAGCAAAAACTTCCTTGCTCCTTCAGAACTTGCCAATTTGGCAATTGCCACAGGGTAGTCTACATCTATCTTCCACATTGCCTCCTTAGTCTTTGCTTTCTTGATTGTTGTTCCAAGACAGCAAAATACATCGTCTACTGCAAATAACCCTGTGTACTCTTCCAATCGGTCGAAATCAATCACCCTTTCAACTAGCTTAGAGTGTTTGACGTCAAGCGGCCTTCTTACAATTGCCGTCACCTGGTCATATTCCTTCGAATTCAACAAAATCTGTAGTAATTCATTCCCAATTAATCCTGTCGATCCAGCTATCAAAGCTTTTTTTCCCATAGCCAAGAACCCCCTGTAAAATGCATGCTTTTATTATTTCATATTTGGCCCAGATAGAAAAACCAAGAATATAAAAAGATCATTTAAAAAAGATTTTACAAATAACCGAACTTTGTATAACATATGTATAAGTTATGTATAACTTTTTTTAATGGAGGATAACCTTACGATGCTTGATCATAAATTGTTATTAAACATGCTTTTTTCCGGGTCCCGAAAAGTGATTGAACATCAGGAAGAATTGAATGCAATCAATGTTTTCCCTGTCCCAGACGGAGATACCGGAAGCAATCTGTCCTATTTGATGAGGACGATTTTACAAGACGCCTATATTAGTGATGATGCATCTGAATCCCTCACCTCTTTGAAAAAGGCTGCCTTAAGAGGATCCAGAGGGAATTCAGGAATGATCTTTTCCCAGTTTCTCATTCATCTTGCCAATGGAATATCAGTTAAAAATATTCATGATTCAAATGATTTCATTTCAGTCTGCGAGCTGGCAACGGGGAAAACATATGATTCCGTCATGTCACCTGAAGAGGGCACCGTCCTGACTGTAATGAAGGAGTGGGTGCTAGCCATGAAGGAAACGGCAGCTGCTCACACGAATGTCCCTTCCTTAATTTTCGGCTCACTTCCTCACGTCTATCAATCTCTTGAGAAAACGAAGCTAAAAATGGAAGAGGTAAGTGGAAGAAAAGTGGTGGACTCCGGTGCGAAAGGTTTTGTTTATTTTCTCGAAGGGCTCATCCAGCCGCACAACCAGTCTGAATCAATAGTTACCAAACAAAGTATTCCCGCCTTCGGGGACCATATTTTTTCAAAAGAAGAACTGCTTTCCCATCGTTATTGCACAGAGTTTATGATAAAAGGAATCTCTGATTCTTCGAAAATAAAGGAGGTGGCAGGAAGTCTTGTTGATTCGGTCGTGGTTGCAGGAGATGAGCAGCAGCTAAAGGTGCACTTCCATACAAATGAACCGCACAAAGCTGTCGAGCTTATGTCTAAGTTTGGTACTGTCAGCTTCCAGAAGGTTGAGGATATGAAGCGCCAATACGAGAGCATTCATGCGAGGAAATCAAAAATCGCGCTTGTGGTCGACTCAGCCTGTGACCTGCCTGAAGAATTCATGGACCACCATCAGATTCATATGCTTCCAGCCATAATTGAAATGGATCAGTCCCCCTACTTAGATAAGCTAACGTTGAAACCGGAAAATTTCTATAATCGATTGGAACAGGCTGAGAAAGCACCTAAAACCTCACAGCCTGGACTTGAGCAAATCATTCGCACGTACGAACAGCTTGCAAAGCACTACGACCATATTTTATCAATACATGTATCGAAGGAATTAAGCGGGACCTTTGAATCCTGCAGGCTTGCAGCTGCACAGGTCAACCCTGAAAAAATCACAGTGCTGAATACGAAAACACTCTCAGGTGCCTATGGCTTGCTAATCCATTCGGTCGCCGAAAAGCTTGACGAAGGAGCCAGCCTGGATGAATTGATTCAATTGACAGAAGAATTGACTGCCAAAGCGGAAATCCTCGTCAGTGTCCCAACTTTAAAGCACATGATCAGGGGTGGCAGAGTCACTCCACTGCAAGGAAAAATCGCAACGATGTTAAAAATGAAGCCAATCGTTTCTGTTGATGAACAGGGCAAATCAAAGCTCTATGGAAAGACTTTTTTTCGAAACTCCAATCTTAAAAAAATGTTCAGCATGATTGGCCATTTGGATAAAACAAAGCAAATAACACAATATGTTGTGCTTCACGCAAATGACCCGGATAAGGCAGCATTGTGTGCAGAAGAAATGAAGAACCTGACAGGGATTGCCCCTTTATATACCGCCAATGTATCCCCTGTCATCGGTGCTCATGCAGGCAAGGGATCAGTCAGCGTAGCAATGCTTTTCGACAAACCCAAATATGAAAGGAGTTTTTAAAAATGTGGGACTTATATGTAATCAATATCGGTGCAATCTTTCTATTCATGTTCACGATGTTCATCATTGCACAGCTGATAAAGGATAACTCGATTGTCGATATCGGCTGGGGGCTTGGATTTGTCATCATCGCCTTCGTCAGCTATTTCGCATCTGAGGGAGAACATTCCCTAAGACAGACCATTGTTTTAACTCTAGTCTCTTTATGGGGAATCCGCCTCTTTCTTCACCTGCTCATTCGTTCAATCGGCAGAGGAGAGGATTTCCGATATGCCAATTTCCGTAAGCAATGGGGCAAAAACGTCAGGATTATTGCTTTTTTCAGAGTCTTTATGATGCAGGGAGCCATCATGCTGCTTCTTGCTTATCCAATTATTCTGGTGAATGTCGCCGAATCAAGCGGCTTTGACATTTTCGCAGTCCTTGGACTGATAGTATGGGTAATCGGTTTCCTTTTCCAGAGCATTGGAGATTATCAACTAGAACACTTTAAGAAAAGAAAGAAACATAAAGAAGAGATTTTAAAATCCGGATTATGGCGCTTCAGCAGGCATCCAAACTACTTTGGAGAAGCGGCGATGTGGTGGGGTATCTTCCTGATCGTCATTGGGGTACAGAACGGCTGGACCGCATTCTTCAGTGCAGCGTTCATTAATCTATTGCTTTTAAAGGTTTCCGGAGTTCCATTTTTGGATAAAAGATATGCCGGTAACGAGGAATACCAGATTTATAAGCAGGAAACGAATCTTTTCATCCCGTGGTTCCCAAAAAAAGTTAACTCCTGATTAATCATAGCCTGCCCATAATAAATTGTGGGCAGGCTCTTAACTATTCACTCGACAAATCTCCTGGCAGTGAAGAAGCTTATCAATGAAGAAACTCCACAGATAAAAGTTCCCCACATCAAGTCAATGGCTGTAATCATCAGCGGCCAATCGCTCATTGTCGCATGGTTCGTCAAGTCATACGTGGCATAACAAACGAGACCAAAAAACGCACCATTTTTGACAGCTATCTTCCAACTATCTCGCTGTATCGCAGGTTTTACAGCAAAGTATCTAAGTCCGGCGATGAACAGAATATAAAACAAAGCAGCTGCAATCCAGTTCACCTCTGGAGCGAGCAAATGACCAATCTGCTCTTTGTAGAGGCTTGGTGAAATCAATCCGAGCCAAACACTGTCAAGTACCAGAAAAACCAAAAAGATAATGCCGTAGATTTTCATACGATTAACTCTCCTTCCGTTTGGCTCTATTATATTAAACACAAGGCTTTTCCTTGAAATCTGGATGTGTGCAGATGTGGTTTTTGTTGAACATTCGCAAGAACTAGGCCCCTACTGCGACATCACTCCTGAACCTAGAAAGAGCCTGATATCATGTATCAGGCTCTTTTCAGCATTATTCAACCATACTTTCTTTTTGCAGTTGCGTTCTCCTTGCAGCAATAATCAAATCTTCTACCGGCGATACTCGTCCGAGTTCATCTTTATGGACAATGTGCTTCCGTTCAAATTGTGTGGGGCTGTCGATACCGGCAGCTGCTGCCAGATTGTAAAGTCCTTCACGCAGTGAAATGATATAGTTGGCGACCCGATACATTTTCTCATCGACGACCAGACCGTCCTGAAGTTTTTTATCAGTGGTCGCTACACCAGCAGGGCAAGTATTCGAGTGGCATACCTGGGCCATGATGCAGCCGACGCTGATCATCATGCCGCGGGCGATATTCACAAGGTCTGCTCCCATAGCCAGGGCGATGGCAATTTTATCAGGAGTGATCAGTTTTCCTGATGCAATCAGCTTAACCCTGTCTCTGATTCCGTACTGGCGGAGCATTTCATCCACTACGGGAAGCGCTGAGTTGATAGGAAGACCAACAGTGTCCGCCAGCTCCTGGTAGGTTGCACCAGTACCGCCTTCACCGCCGTCAACCGTAATGAAGTCAGGGCCTTTCCCGCTCTCTTTCATGTAGGAAATCATGTTTTCAAGCGCATCCATATCACCGACGACAATCTTAATTCCAACCGGCTTTCCGCCAACCGAACGCAATTCCTCGATCCAGTCAAACATCGAAGGGACATCGCTGAACTCATAGAATCTGTTTGGACTGTTAATTGTTTTACCGACTTCAACAAGGCGGATCTTTGCGATTTCTTCGGTTACCTTTTCCCCTTCTACATGGCCTCCACGCGTTTTCGCTCCTTGGGCAAGCTTGATTTCAAAAGCTTTAACCTGGGGCATTTCACTCTTTTTCTTGAACTCTTCCCAGGAGAATTCGCCGTTTGGCTTACGGACACCAAACAAGTCCGGTCCGATTTGCATCATGATATCCGGATTTCCAGCAAGGTGGTGCTCAGATAATCCGCCCTCTCCTGAATTCATCCACGTTCCGCCTGCAAGCCCCAGGCCTTTGGACATGGCCTGGATTGCCTTTTCCCCAAGTGCACCATAGCTCATAGCCGACTGCCCGATCTGACCCTTCACACGGAATGGGAATCGGCAGGTACTCTCACCTAGCACCACCGCATCATCATCTTTCAAATAATATGGATCAGCCAGTTTCTCCTCGTTATGCTCCTTCCTTGTAAAAAGGCCTTCACCATCAATCTTGTAAACTCTTGTTTTAATTTTTTCCGCGTTATCAACCTTCATTTCATCAGTCAATTTAGGAAAAAGTGTATTTCTGATGTAGAAGCCTTCAGCCTCAAAGTCCTTTAATGAACCAAAACCTATTAATCTTTCCTTATATTTCCCCGCTTTGACGACATCCTGGTATTCTTTGCGTGAAAAAGGCTTTCCCTCATTATCACCATTGAATAAATATTGTCTTAGCTCGGGACCAATATGCTCGGTGAAATAACGAACCTTTCCAAGCACAGGGAAATTCCTTAAAATAGAATGCTGCTGCTGATTATCGTCTTTAATGTATAAATAGATAAATAGAAGAACCGGCACCAGGATAATCAAAGCTATGAAAATAAACAAGCCGATCACTAGATAATCCGTCAAACCCATTGAAATCCTCCTTTCCTATAATGAAGATAAAGCTTTTGTTATGACTGTATCTCCTTCTGCCACTTCGAAAGTCTTGTTAAACGTTCCCTCCGTTTCGAGCGACATGACCAGTACCTCCGCGATGTCCTCGTGTGAAATTTCAAGCTCATTTGAATCCAATGTTTCACCGGCAGATATTTTTCCATTGCCAGGTTTGTCTGTAAATGCACCCGGCTGCACGATGGTATAGGTTAAATTTGATTGCCGCAGCAACTCATCGGGCATCTCCTTCGCGCCAATTTCCCGGCTGTCATCTCCTGCCGCTTCATTGGCCATGATGGCGCTCATCATCACAAAACGCTTGACGCCCTGCTTCTCTGCTTCCTTCACCGTCTCGATGACCGACTCATGGTCAACCATTACAGTGCGGCCAGTTTTGGCCTTTGGATTGACGCCAGTTAGATAAATGGCGGCATCATATCCGTGAAATAAAGTTGGCAGGATCCCCTCGTCATAAAGAACTACTTCTGTAGCACCTCTCTTTTTCAGCAGGTCAATCTGATTTTCATCACTGACGACTGCGCAGGATGTATACCCGTTTTCCATCAGCTTGCTGACAACAAACTCCCCGACACTGCTATGTGCACCAATCACGATTACCTTCATTTCTGTTCCCTCCTTTGTAAGAAAAGAGAAACAGATGGACTCCGTTTCTCTTTTTTAATCATTCTATGATTAGAGCATTCGATTCCAGTGGCGGTGCTCGGCGATTGCATCAATGAACTTCTGGCTGTCTCCTGACGCATCATTGCTGTTTGCGAAGATGACGACACCAGGTGCGTCTTCATGGCCAATGCCTGCTGCAGCCAATAATTCTGCAGCTTCTTTTCCAGCACCAACTGCTTTCAGATGGCTGAAAGCCTCATCGACAAAGTAGACTGCTTCCTTTTTTTGCTTCAGGCTATCAACGCTTTGCTGGCCGCCGGCAACATGCAGTGCATCAAATAGAACAGAGCTGCCAGTCAGCAGCGTATGCTGGACTTCAAGCTCCGTGCCATCATCGCCCTTGATCATCCCGAGCTGCTTGCTGACGACTTCTGCCGTGATGCCGCTCTTTTTCAGCATTTCCATCAATCCAGAAACTTCAGCTCCATTAAAACCATGATCAGCAAGGATTGCAACCTTTCTTGTATTTGGCAGCTTCGCTGTATTCATCTGGCTCAATGCCGGCGAAGTCATAGTCACTTCTGCTGGTTTGCTTGTCGGCTTTTTAGCCCCTAGGCTTACGGCTACTTGCTCAGCAAGGAAAGTATCAATATTTCCGAGCATCTCGACCACCTGCTGCTGCACATCCTTGCTCTTCACTTTTCCAAGCTCAAAACTGAAGGCCTCGATCATATGCTGCTTTTCCACGTCAGACATACTGTTCCAGAAGAGAGTCGCCTGGGAATAGTGGTCCTTGAAGCTGTCACTGCGTGCCTGGACTTTTCTTCCCTCGACTTTTTCCTGGTGATGTTCAAAGCCTCCTTCGCTCACAGGTGAAGGCTTAGGATAATTGCTTTGCAGTGAATTTTTGTGATAAGCGACCTGCCCGCGGTCAACCGTCATCCGGTGCATGCCATCACGCTGATTGTTATGGAACGGGCAAACCGGCCTGTTGATTGGGATCTCGTGAAAGTTTGGGCCGCCGAGACGGGATAGCTGCGTGTCAGTATAAGAGAACAAACGCCCTTGAAGGAGAGGGTCGTTTGAAAAATCAATTCCCGGAACGACATGTCCCGGATGAAATGCCACTTGCTCTGTTTCCGCAAAATAATTGGTCACATTTTGGTTGAGTGTCATTTTTCCGATAATCTTGACTGGCACCAATTCCTCAGGCCAGATTTTTGTAGGGTCCAATACATCGAAATCGAACTTGAACTCATCTTCCTCGTCAATCATCTGGACGCCCAGCTCATACTCTGGATAATTCCCCATCTCGATCGCGTCGAATAAATCGCGTCGGTGGAAATCCGGATCCTTCCCGGCAAGTTTCTGGGCTTCGTCCCAGACTAATGAATGAACCCCCAGTACCGGTTTCCAGTGGAATTTTATAAAACGTGCCTTGCCCTGTTCATTCACGAACCTGAAGGTGTGCACGCCAAATCCTTCCATCATCCTGAAGCTGCGCGGGATTGCACGATCTGAAATATGCCACATGATCATATGGGCTGACTCCGTATTATTCGCAATAAAATCCCAGAATGTATCATGGGCCGACTGCGCCTGTGGTATTTCATTATGCGGCTCCGGTTTGACCGCATGAATCAAATCAGGGAACTTGATTGCATCCTGGATGAAGAATACAGGGATATTGTTACCAACAAGGTCGTAATTGCCTTCTTCTGTATAAAATTTCGTTGAAAACCCACGTACATCGCGAACTGTATCACCTGACCCCCGAGAACCGGCTACCGTTGAAAAACGCACAAACACTGGAGTCTTTTTGCCCGGATCCTGCAGGAATCCTGCCTTCGTATATTCAGTCATTGGCTCATAGACCTGGAAATGACCATGGGCGGCAAATCCCCTCGCATGCACTACACGCTCCGGAATTCGCTCATGATCAAAATGAGTCATCTTCTCACGGAAATGGAAATCCTCCATCAATGTTGGACCACGGGCTCCCGCTTTCAAGGAATGTTCATCTTCAGAAACACGCAGCCCCTGGTTTGTCGTCATTGCTTCACCATTATGTTCAGACCTGAATTGCTCAAGCTGCTGATCCTTTGAATTCTCGTTCACAGATTGATTTTTCTCATCCTTCTTCACTGATTCATTCCTCCCGTACTTGAAGTGAGAGCATGTACAAACATATGTAATCGTTCATAAGATGATCTTCCATTGGACGCCACAATCGACACACTTACGGCCATGCTCCTCTATGGACGTATACCACAAGGCAAAGCCCGCTAAACGAATATTTAGCGGGCTTTGTTTTTACAAGTTTTCATTTAGGTATTCTTTCGCTTCCTCAGGTGAAGCAAATGGTTTAATAAAGGTGATTTCTTTGCCATCATTGGCGACCGCCAAGAAGCCATCAGCTACCTGGATTATATCTGCAGAAACATTCTTTTGCCCTTCTGTTTCAACAGTATCAGCGATTGTCGCCTGTCCTTTATCAACCCATGACTGGACTTCAACAGCGTAGGCATCATAATCCATTCCTTCATAGAACCTTTCCTGCAGGTAATCCGTTGTCACCGGATCCTCCTCAGTCTTCACTTCCGTTTCCGGCGGACCCTCCTGGCCGACTTCACTATCATCAGCGCTGCATCCAGCAAGAATCCCAGCCGCTGCTAAAGATATAAGTAGTTTCTTCATAAGATCCTCCTTGTCTTATAGATTCTCTTAGAATACTTATACCCTTTTAAGCAAGCGGAAAAAGTTTTTCAGGATATTTGGATGGAATTGGCAGATTTTCAGCTGGTTACTGCAACTGGCTTTAAAATCTCCCCAACCGGTAATGGGTGCAACCGAAATAAATATGCTCTAACCGGTAATATATTGCGTGCAACCGGTAATAAAAATCGTCTAACCGGTAATAAATTTGCTCTAACCGGTAATATTTTCTTCCCAACCTGAAATAAATACGCTGGGACCGGCATCATATCATATCAAAAGGGAAAACTCAGCATCCAAAATAGTCTAATGAACTTCTTATTCCCATAAAAAAACAGGATTCCAGCCGGGAATCCTGTTTTTCTTACTTATTTTCACACTGGCGCAGTGAATGAACGCTGTGCGAGTTCATTTTCGAGCATGAAGAATGCGTTGCTGTCCTTGTCAATGCGGCGCAGCTTTTGGATCAGGCTGTCAAACAGGGCTTCTTCTTCAACCTGTTCTTCAATGAACCATTTCAGAAATGTCATCGTTGCGTGTTCGCGCTCATCAAGTGCGATATCTGCAAGATTATAGATACGGCGCGTTACTTCCTTTTCGTGCCCAAGTCCTTTTTCAAAAACATCCAGAACAGACTCGAAGTCGTTTGATGGAGCGTGGAATCCATCGAATGTCACACGCTCACCCATATCATTGATAAAATTGTAAAATTTCATCGCATGGAATCGTTCTTCTTCAGCTTGTACCAAAAAGAAGTTTGCAAAACCATCCAAATTCTCCGCTGAGCAATACGCAGCCATTGCCATGTACGCGTGCGCAGAATAAAACTCATAATTCATTTGTTCGACCAAACCATTTACCAACTTATCGCTGATCATTGTATTCCTCCTCAATCCATGCAGCTTTTGTCTTTTTACGCTAACATATTTATTTTGCCTTCCTTATCGAATTTTACCCTTTTACACTCCTTAAAACCATTGTTTCACGATAAACCTTTTTTAAAAACAAAAAGGACAGTCCCTGAAGCCCATCATGAGTCTTCAGAACTGTCCCTATCTCATTAAAATAACTCTAATAAAAGATCCCAAAAGCCTTTCTTTTTCTCTGGCTTTGCTTGCTTTGTCTCTTGATCTTCTTTTTCAACTGCTTCAGTTTTGATTACGAACTGTACGGAGGTCACTTTCTCGTTTTTAGCGGAAACAAAGGAAACAGGTTCAAAGTCTGATTTGTCGTACTCCTTGATCATCTCATTGATTTCCTGCTGCATTTGCTCAGGAAGATCTTTCGTTTCCTGATGCAATTCACTTGTTCCGTTGTGAAGTTCGCCTACTCCTTTATTTAATTCGCTCGTTCCGCCTGACAATCCCGCAATTCCTGAATGTAGCTGCGAATATGAAGACGATAACTCACTTACTCCTTTTGTATAGCTTACCAATCCGGAATGGAATTCTCCGTAATTAGAAGATAGTGTTGAAAGTCCTTTCTGCAATTCGCCAAGTGCACCCATATCCATGTCCTCGAGGGAAGCGGACAGTTCGTTAGCGATTGTTGTAAGGTTCCCGCTCATTTCTTTTACAGATCCACTGACCTGGTTCAAGGTAGGGTCCACAGCTGCAAAAGCTTTCTGTACCTGTACATATGTCCCTTTCACTTTTTGAGCAGACTTATAGGTATCAACCAGTTTATTGACAACATTTGCGTCAGCACCGCTGCTAAGTAGACCAGCTATCTCTTCCTCTGAAAGCTGATGGTCCGGGATCCCCTTAATCGCACCATCTAATGCACTATATGCCTCTGAATAGTTTTTACGTAACTCTGACAGCCCATCTGCCGCTTGATTCAGTCCATTCGCTAATTGTGTGAGTCCTCCAGGCAATTCACTCAGGCTCGACATATCCATCTCATCAGAACCCTGAGATAGGGATGAATTGATTTTTTTCAATGCATCACCAATGGAACTGGATGCAGCTACTACCTGTGAGGAGGAGCCACTCAGCTCGCTCATGCCGTTTTTATATTTTGCCGAACCATCACGAAGGCTTGCCGCGCCATCATTCAATTCGGAGACACCCTTTTTCAACTCGGCAACTCCATTATTCAATTCCCTGATTGCATCTGACAATGCCGACATGTCATCTGTCATATTCTCCATTTCTGAAGTATCGATCGGAAGTGTAGAAGGTACTGCTGCAATGTCGATGCCGCTGAATTCAAAATCTGCGACGTCTGCTTCCGCACTGAGGCTTTCCTCTTGCCCAGGCATAACGGTAAAAGTAATCTGCTTGTTTTTCCCGGCATTGGCAACCATGCCGCCATCAGCTTCTATATTTTGATAGCTATTTGAGAGTTGCAGGGAAATTTGCAGCAGGTAGTTCTCAAAATAAACGCTGTCTGCCTTTTCGTTGGCAGCAGTATTGATCTTAATTTCTACATGTCCTTCTTTCCCCGCTAGCTCGGACGCTACAACCTCGCGTCCATCAAGCAAGTAGGAAATCTCAATATCCCATGGCAACTCCGTATTGTCTTCCATGTTTCCCTGATAATAAAACTTCCCTTCAGGGGCATTTATTTGGACAACCTGCCCGTTCTGATCAAGTTCGGATAGATCAGTCAGGTTCTTGACGCTGCTGTACTTCCCATAATCGATTAATTCTCCTGCCTTCGCTACCTCCAGAGTATTGACGACGTAAATGTCTTCGAGTTCTCCATTGGATTTTAATGTAGCGTATACGACTTCATCCTTAGAGGTGATTTTACCTTCAGCCTCTGCAGCAGCTCCATAACTAAGAAATGAAGGCAAGAAGATCATTAATCCAAGCGCAGCAAACAGTATTTGTTTTGTTCTCATCATCATTTCTCCTCGTAAAAATTTGCTTTATAGGTCGTCTTTTTAATGAATTTATCAAATACGAGCAGCATAGCCGGTAATAAGAACACGACCATCACAAAGGCAAGCAATGCACCCCTGCCTAATAATAAGCCGATGGATCCGACTATCGGGTTGGAAGACGTCATCCATAGAATAAACCCTACACTCGATAAAATCGCTGCAGATATTGATATGGAAAACGTCTTTTCATCTAATGTTTTCACGATCGCTTTTTTAGCGGACATTTCCTGGCGGTTATGCTGGTAAGCTTCCGTCAGCAGGATCGCATAGTCGACCGTTGCCGCAAGCTGCACCGTACTGATGATTAAATATCCGACAAACACAAGCGATGAACTTGTAAAATACGGAATCGACAGATTGATCCAGACTGCTGATTGAATCGTGATTAGCAATACAAGCGGAATCGATATCGATTTAAATGTTGCTAGCAGGACAATCGCAATCGTTACGACCGTCAACACGTTCACAACGATATTATCCTTATTGACGACATTCTTGATATCGTACAATGTTACGCTTTCCCCCAGGCTCAATGCCTTGTCACCATAATATTTTTCAGTTGTTTCATTCACCTTCTGAACGATCGAAAAAGGAATATTCCCTTCTGTGCCCTGATTCGTATTGATGATAATACGGCTGTAATTTTCCGAATAAAACTCATTCGTAATCGATTCATCCAGGTACTCAGGAGGTATGACCGAGCCGACCATATTCACATAGGCAATCACGCTTGTGACGTAATCCAGGTTCTCAAGCTCCCCGACAAGCTCCGTTTCTTTTGCCCGATCTCCTTTCGGAACCAAAAGGACGATAGGAGTCGTTTCTCCAAATTCTTTCTTAATCTCTGTAAAATCACTGCCGGCTCGCGTTGTTTCCGGTTGTTCTCCAAGCCCATACGTAAATGCTGTATTGCTTTGGGCCAAAAAGCTAGGAACAAGGATGGCAAAAACGAGCAGCAGACTTGGGATTTTCAATTTGACGACAAAGCTCCCAATCCCGGAAAAGCTAGGAACAAAACTTTTGTGCTGCGTTTTGTCCATCCATTTGTAGAATAGTAAAGTTAGCGCCGGTAAAAACACCATGACACTGATGAAGCTCAAGACAATTCCTTTTACCAGGTTGATTCCAAGGTCTGAGCCGATTTCGAATTTCATGAATGTTAATGCGATGAATCCAAAAAAGGTTGTAGCCGCACTGGCAGTGATCGCCGGGAATGACTTTTTCATCGCAAGTTGCATCGCTTCTTCTGGATTGTTCGTTTTCTTTCGATAATCAGAGAAACTGTGAAGCAGGAATACGGCATAATCGAGCGAAACCGCCAGCTGCAGAATCGGGGCTACCGACTGGGTAACGAAGGAAACTTCACCAATAAAAATATTCGTTCCCAGGTTAATCAGGACCGAAACGCCAATTGCCGTCAGGAAAAATAATGGTTCCACCCACGACGTAGTTGATACGACCAGAATGAAAATAATGATTGGTACGAGCAATATGGCCGCATACATGGATTCAGTTCCAGCCATTTTTTGCGACGATGCGGTATTGATGGCTTCGCCAGCAATCGCTCCTTCGTCACCAATCAATTCGTAAATAGCATCGGTAATCGCAACCTCATCACCTGAGCGGACACTGATCGAGAACAATGCGTTCCCATCCTTGTAATAGTTTTCTACCGTCCCTTCATCTTCCATTTCGAGGGGGGTTTTCAAATCCACCACATCATCGAGCCATATGACTTCTCCTACACCGTCAATGGCTGACAATTTCTCTTTTAAACTGAGTGCTTCCTGTAAGGATATATCCCTTACCATGACCCTCGTATCCGGTACTTCAGCACTAAATTCCTTCTCCATGATTTCCATAGCCCTTGTGGACTGGGCATCCTCTGGCAGATAATCCACCATATTATAATTGACCGACACAAAAAATTGCGCCACCGTCGAAACTAATGCAAATATAACAAACGCTATGACAACAGCTTTCTTATGTTTTATGATTTTTTCTGCAATGCTTATCATTCTTCAACCTCACTTGAGTCTTTTGCATTTTCACTTTATCATTATATAAACACCGTGTTGTCTATTCAACAAACAGTTGTGCACATAACGTTTGATTCACAACATAATCCCACTTTATGTTGTTTAACTCTATGTTTTTAAAAATAAAGGAATGATTTCAATGGACAGACGAAAGAAGTATACAAGGATGGTTTTAAAGGATAGTCTGATGGAATTAATGAAGACAAGGCCAATTTCGAGCATTACGATAAAAGAAATCTGTGAACTGGCAGACATCAATCGATCCACCTTTTATTCCCACTACTCCAGTCAATTTGACCTGCTCAATGCAATCGAAGAAGAATTCATAGAAGATATGGTTTCGACACTGAACCAATACAATTTTTCCAAAGAAGATGAAGCTCTGAATATGACGGAGAAGATTCTTGAGTATATTGCGAGGAATAGTGATGTATGCCAAACACTCCTAAGCGAAAATAGCGATATCCACTTTCAGAAAAAAGGGATGATGATCACCCAGGAGTTCATCTTCAAAAACTGGATCACTGACAGCCAGTTTGACCGAGGAACATTTGAATATATCAATATTTTTGTTGTCAGCGGAAGTATCTATGTGATTAAAAATTGGGTGGAAAACGGGATGGATAAAACACCGAGGGAAATGGCCGAAATCATCAATAACTTCATAAATAGAGGATTATCCGGTATAAGGTAAAGCGCCAGCCCAATAACGGGCCGGCGCTTTTGATCATTTTAAAACCAGTCTCGTGACACTCTCAATCTGTGAAGTGTGCGGGAACATGTCAACTGGCTGGATGTATTCAACTTTGTATTGGGAACCCAGCGTCATGATATCCTTTGCAAGCGTTGAGGGATTGCAGGAGACATACACAAAAGTTTTCGGCTTGATTTTCAGAACTGTCTTCAGGAATTCCTCATCGCATCCAGTACGTGGCGGGTCGACGACAATCACATCCGGACGCCAGCCTTCCTTAAGCCATTTCGGAAGCAGTTCCTCTGCTTTGCCCAAATAGAATTTTGCATGCTTGACGCCGTGCTTATCTGCATTCTTTTTCGCATCGTCAATGGATTCAGGAATGACGTCCATGCCGCGTACCTCTCCAGCCTGGTCGGCCATCCATAATCCAATGGTGCCGACACCACAATATGCATCCACCAATTTTTCCTTGCCTGTCAGTCTGGCAGCTGCTTTCGCTTCATTGTAGAGTTTCACAGTCTGTTCAGGATTCAGCTGAAAGAATGTGCGCGCTGACAATTCGAATTGCAGGTCTCCCAGTGTCTCCTGGATAAAGTCACTGCCTTCCAATGTCGCGGTTTCGCTTCCGAAAATGACGGAAGTCTTTTCCCCATTGATGTTTTGCACAATGGAATTAACCTCAGGAAGCCGTTTTTTGATTTCCTGGATGATGATATCCTTTTTCGGCAATTCTTTTTTTGTTGTGATCAGGACAATTTGCAGCTCGCCAGTCTGGACTCCTGTCCTGGCAACGATTGTCCGCACGAGCCCTTTGTGCTTTTTCTCATTGTAAATCGGAATCTTCAAATCCTGGAGAATGCCTTTTACCACTTCGGTAGCTTTCGTAGTTGCCGGATGCTGGACAGCGCACTGTTCGATATTGATCAGGTTATGGGAGTTCAGGCCATACAGGCCGGCAAGCACTTTTCCGTCCTTTTCGCCAACCTGGAATTGGCTCTTATTCCGGTAGCCCCATGGATTCTCCATTCCGATTGTCGGCCTGATATCCAGCTCGTCGATTTTAAGTTTGGTATGCCGCTCTAAAGCCTGGATGACAATATCACGTTTTTCATTGAGCTGCTGATCGTAGCCCAAATGCTGGAGCTGACAGCCACCGCACTGGTCGTATACAGGACATAGGGGCTTGATTCGATGCTCTGATTGTTTGCGGATTTTCTTGATTTTCGCCTCAGCAAACTTTGGATGGACCTTCGTTGCCTCCGCGACGATTTCCTCACCCGGCAAGGCACCCGGCACAAACACGACCTGGCGCTTAAAGTAGCCGACACCCTCACCATTGATGCCAAGCCGCTTGATAGTCAACGGGAATGTCTGCTTCAGCTCCAGCTTCGCGGTTTGCTGGCCTCTGTTTGGCTGTTGCCCTTTTTTATACTGACCTTTGCTTTGTGGATCTTTCTTGTGCTGAGTGTTGTTTTGCAAACCTTTTTTGGAATGCTGCACATTTTTGGCTTGCGGCTCTTTCTTGTTATGCTGTTCTTTCTTCATTTGCTGCTCTTTTTTCATAAAACTTCACTCCAATTATTCAATGCTTCTCCATAAATAGAGCGAAGCATAGCTTAAATAAGGATTCCATGGTTCTTTAAACTTTTCCATTTCAGCAGGAGTCGGTTTTTCCTCCAGATTGAAATACTTCTTCAGTGCATTCTGGATGCCGATGTCACCCATCGGGAACAAATTCGGCCTTCCAAGTGCGAACATCAGGAAGTTTTCAACCGTCCATGGACCAACGCCGCGAATCTTGATCAGTTCTTGGGAAACCTCTGCATCGGGTTTCGATTTCATATTTTCAAAATCGAGCTGACCTGATGCTGCCAGTTTGGCGATTCCGATCACATACTCTGCCTTCCGTCCGCTGAACTGCAATTCACGCAGCTCTTCCACCGTAAGCTGCTCCACTTTTTCAGGCGAAGGATAAAACCAAACTCCATCATGCTCTTCGCCGTATGTTTTTACAAATCGTTCTGTCAATGTAAAAGCAAACTTCAAATTCAATTGCTGATGTATGATACTCTTAATTAAACTTGAAAATGGGTCAAATTCAAGTACGAGCGGAGTGCCATAATGTTCATTGAACAAACTCTTTAACTCCGTTGTCTGGAAATGCTCATGTATATGGAGCAATTCCACATTCCATTGAAAAATTTCATAAAGACGCTGGACCGTCATTTCTTTGTCATCATCAGAACGGATGAGGAATTCTGGCTTTTCCAGAGTCCCAGTTCCGATGACTTCAGCGACGATTTTTTTATTTTTTAATACAAGCGGCACCCTTACAAGTCGTTTTTCAATATCAACTGAATGTAATGGATCAAGCGCAAGCCTGCTCAAAGCCAGATCAAAATTGTATGGACCGGAAAACGACACCTTTTCTTCCCACATAACACAAACCGCCCTTAAGTATTTTCCCCGTATTATAGCACTTTCGCAGGTTTTTTACGAAAATAGTGTTGATGCCAGCATTTAACTTCAAATTCATGGCCAGCAAATTTATTTTATTGGCGGAGTTCACAATTTTATTGGCGATTTCCAAGTTTTATTGGCGAAGTTCACAACTATATTGGCGATAATTTCAATATATTGGTGAAAATCTGATTTTATTGGCGACTTGGAAAAAAACAAGCTTTTTTACCAATTTTAAAAGTCCCGGCACAATTTGAATACCGGGACACCCTATCAGTACAACATCGGATCCTTCAATCCGCTCTTGCTTAGCATCAAATCATCAAGACTTTTAAATTTGTAGCCTTGTTCTTTCAAATCCCTGATTACTTTTCCCAGTGCGTCTGCGTTATCCTTTGATACGGTGTGCAGCAGCAGGACTGCGCCGGGATGGATTTGCGTCATGATTTTATCATATGAATATTGCGCCCCTTTTTGCTGGTCCGTATTCCAGTCAACAAAGGCCAGTGACCAGAATATATGCGTGTAACCGGCTTCCTTCGCAACAGCCATCGTTTTTTCGCTGAAAATCCCGCGTGGCGGACGGAGATAGCTCATATGCTTCTTGCCAGTAATTCTTTCTGTTTCGGCTCTGACCATTTCCAGTTCCTTCTTGATTTTCTCATCACTGATTTTCGTCATGTCAGGGTGATGCCAGGAATGGTTGCCGATGATATGGCCTTCATTTGCCATCCGAGCCACAAGCTCTGGAGCGCTTTCAAGATAATGTCCCGTCACAAAAAATGCCGCGGGAACTTTTTCTTCTTTTAATATATCAAGGATCTTCTCGGTATAGCCATTTTCATAACCATTATCGAAGGTCAAATAAATATCTTTAGAATTCTTGTCACCTTTATATACTGCTCCATGGTCTTCGAGGATGACCTCAAACATCCTGCCGGCATCTGCCTGCCTTCCGTTACGGCCTTTCTTGAAGCCCCAATGCAATGGTGAGTTGGAGTTTTCCTCCGCACCAGTTGTCGCTGGCAATGTAATCAAGAGCAGCAACGCCGAAGCAAGTATTACTTTAACAATCGTCTTCATGATGTTCCTCCATTGATGTTTTTCCTTATTGTTTGTCAGTGGTTAAAAAAAATTCTTATAAGTATATTTCATTTTGAGAAGCTAATAGTAAAAATACCAAACACTAAGGAGAACATTATGTCGGAAGAACAAAAAATCGATTGGACGTCCGGGGAAATCGGCAACCTATGGAATATATACATGGCAAACTCAATGGCTGTCTGTATGTTTCGGCATTTTTTGGTGAAGGTAGATGATGAAGAGGTAAAGGATTGCCTTTTGACAGCGGATGGTTTGAGTAAAAGAATCCTTTCACAACTGGAGGACCTTTTTAACGCAGAAGGTATGGGGGTGCCGCATGGATTTTCGGAGTCTGATGTGAATCTACATGCACCAAGGTTGTTTTCTGACAGCTTTTATCTGACCTATCTCGACATGATGGTCAAATATGGTGCGCTTTATTATAGTGTTGCATTGCCGGGCTTCTCAAAAATGGGGCTTCGCCAGGCGATAACCGATATCAATATTTCAACCCTTAACCTGTCAAATAAGGTGACAGAAGTGATGCTAAAAAAGGGCTTGCATGTTAGGGCACCATTCATCCCTACTTCAAAACATGTATCGTTTGTTGAAAAACAAAGCTTTTTCAATGGTTATTTTGAAGATAAAAGGCCTCTTACGGCAATAGAAATCACCCATTTGTTTTTGAATATCCAGGTAAACGCGATCAAGACAATTCTTGTCATGGGGTTCAGCCAGGTCGCCAAGTTTGAGGATGTACGGGATTATTTTTTACGCGGCAAAAAAATCAACATCAAACAGCACAACATCCTGTCGCAAATTCTGAACAAAGAGGAGCTGCCGGTTGCCATACCAAGCCATTTCAAGATCACGGAATCGACTGAGGCACCATATTCAGACAAGCTGATGCTGTTCCATATTTCCAATTTATCTTCGGCAAAAGTTAGGAATTTTGGAGATTCGATGGCGGTCAGTCCTCGACATGACCTTGGAGCTGTCTATGCCCGATTCCTGTTGGAAACAGCTAACTTTGCTGAAGACGGCGGAAACATTCAGATTGAGCATGGATGGATGGAAAAACAGCCAGCTAATGTGGACAGGGATCAGTTAGCGAAGCAGCAAAAAAATTAGAAGGAGGCTCGCTTTATTAGTGAGCCTCCTTTCGTTTGTTTATTTATATACTCGATCAGCGAATTGTGCCAATTTTTCAAGGGATGATTTTTCAACATCCTCGTGCAGGCTGTTTCCGTGTGAGTCCATCGTGACAACGGCTGTAAAACCTTCTACATTCAAGTGCCACATTGCTTCCGGAATCCCGAAATTCATAAGGTCTACGCCCTCTACGGATTTAATGCAGTCAGCGTAGTACTGTGCTGCGCCGCCGATTGCATTCAGGTAAACACCACCATGTTCTTTCAAAGCAGCAAGCGTCTTTGCTCCCATTCCGCCTTTACCGATTACAGCGCGGATGCCGAACTTCTTCATGATATCGCCCTGGTAAGGTTCCTCGCGAATACTTGTTGTCGGTCCTGCCGCCTTCACGTGCCAGTTGCCTTCTTCATCCTTGAGCATAACCGGACCGCAATGGTAGATGACCTGGCCATTCAGGTCAACTGGAGAATCATGGTCTGACAGATACTTATGGATTGCGTCTCGGCCCGTATACATCATGCCGTCAATTTTCACAACATCCCCCACCTTAAGCTGGCGGATTTGTTCTTCTGTAATTGGAGCAGTCAGTGTAACAACATTTTGTTCTTCAGGTGCTTCAACTGCTGCAGCGATTTCCTGGGTTACAGGCTGTGCGAAGTCGATCTTCTCGCCCTCCTGGTACATCCATTCCTGGATCTCTCCACTTTCAGGATTCACCGCTACACCTAGACGGCGGTATGCCCAGCAGTTATAGGCAACAGATACGTAAAAACTAGCCGGAATACGGTTCATGACACCAACTTTGCAGCCAAGAAGGGTCGTTTCACCGCCAAATCCCATCGTGCCGATTCCAAGTTTATTTGCATTTTCCATTACGTATTCTTCAAGATTCCGAAGGTCTGGGTGCGAATTCACATCGTCTACTGTACGGAACAGCTGCTCTTTCGCAAGGTCGTAGCCGGAAGAACGGTCGCCACCGATACCAACACCGATGAACCCGGCGCTGCAGCCTTGTCCCTGTGCCTGATAGACTGAATGCATGATACACTTGCGGATACCATCCAGATCACGGCCAGCGCGCCCTAGTCCTTCCAGTTCAGTTGGAAGGCTATACTGGATATTTTTATTTTCACAGCCGCCGCCTTTTAATATCAGGCGTGCGTCGATATAATCTTTTTCCCATTGCTCGAACTTGATGACAGGAGTTCCGCCGCCAAGATTGTCGCCGCTATTTTCCCCTGTCAGTGAATCAACGGAGTTTGGACGCAATTTCCCATCCTTCGTTGCCTGCGCAATAGCATTGTAAATCGCTTTTTTCATTTCAATCTGGTTCGCACCAACCGGAGTTTTGATTTTGAAGGTTGGCAGGCCTGTATCCTGGCAGATTGGTGATACATTGTCATCAGCCATTTTAATATTGTTAGTGATTGTATCAAGGCTCATCGCCGAACGGGTTCCCGCGTTCTCGCGCTCCGCCGCCGCTTTGATCGCCCTTCGTACATCCTTCGGCAGGTTCGTGGATGTTTCAACAATCAGCTGGTACATACTTTCCTGAAACTTTTCGATATTCATCTGACTACCCCTCTCCCCTTGTCTTTCTAGCTCTTTATATGTGAAGATTTAATAACAATTTCTCCCGATATCATTATACTCCTATCATCTTTCGATTTAAAGATAGAAAGTGGAATCGTTTACAAATAAGAAAAGCGGAAAGGGCGTTGGAGGGCCCGGCAGTGAAGTCGTTCTTTGACTTCATTGAAAGGACCGAAATCGAAAAGTATAGCCGACTGTCCAGAAACGCAGAAACTGGAGACTCCGACAAAGAAGCGCTTTTTGCTTCTGCCGGCGGAGTTGAAGTTTCGGAGTTTCTAGGAGGCGACACTAGACAAGCGACTCGAGGAGTTAGGAGCCGCAGCTAGACAAACGTCTCGAGGGGCTAGGCGCTGGAGCTGGACAAAGAAAAGCGGAATTCGCCTCGGTCAGCCCCGACAAATATTATTATTGAGCATAAAAAAAAGACCTCATCAAAGGCCTTTTTTACTCATCGCGATGCTTGAATTCGCGGCATTTCGCATCCATTTCTTCGACGATTTGGATCATGCGGTCGATATCTTCAAGGTCAGCTTCTTCCGGATCAATCGCTTCAAGCAACTCAGCAAACATATCCAAACGCTGTTTCAAGAATACAACCTGCGTATTTTTATCATTTATCGGATTTCCCAAAATTCTCGCTCCTTTCACTACCTTTAACATCCTACCTAATAATGGGGAATTGTGCAATATTACGTCAAATAGTTACTGAATAGTTTAAAGATAAGGAGTAACACATCTTATGGATAGTATTCCCCCTTCTCCATATGTTTGTCCATGCTTTTTTAGGAAAAAACATATATGAGGTGATAATATGCTTTTTAATTCCTGGGATGCGGTTTGGCGTACTCTGGTTGTCGGTGTGCTTGCTTATTCCGCTCTTGTTTTATTGCTCCGAGTTTCCGGCAAAAAAACGTTATCTAAAATGAATGCTTTCGACTTGATTGTAACAGTCGCGCTCGGCTCAACTTTGGCAACCATCCTCTTGAACAAAAATGTGGCTCTCGTTGAAGGAATCTCCGCATTCTTCATTTTAATTACCCTTCAGTATCTGGTAGCATGGCTTTCCATCCGTTCAGACGGCTTCAAGAGGCTAATCAAATCAGATCCGAAGTTAATTTTTTATCAAGGGAAGTATTTAAAAGAAAATATAGTAAAAGAGCGTGTGCTGGAAGTTGAAATTCTCCAGGCAGCACGCTCAAGCGGAATCAATTCGATGAATCAGGTAGAGGCTGTCGTCCTCGAAACAGACGGTAGCATTTCCGTCATCAAAAAATCAGATTCGAAGACGAACACTCTTGATAATGTGGACGAATAGAAAAGCAGGCTGAACAAAAATCAGCCTGCTTCTTTTCCACCTACTTATTCATCAATCCCAGTAGCCTTCCCTTCACGGCTTGAATCAGCTGCTCCATAAATATGGCCTTTCTCACGATCAATCTGGATTGCCTGGACATTGCCGAGCGGGAATGGTCCATCGGCGAACTCGAATCCTCTCGATTCCATTTCCCCTTTTGCCTCCATGCTGATTCCCGATTCCCAGCCAATGAGCGGGCCTGTACTATTGAAAATTCTCGGCTCTTCAATAGCTTCTTTAAGATCCATCCCAAAATCAAGAACATTGAGAATTGTTTGGAATACCGATCCAATGATCGTTGGTCCACCTGGAGAGCCTAACGTCAATACAGGTTTTTCATCCTTGAAAACAATCGTCGGTGTCTTGCAGCTCACCGGACGTTTGCCTGGCTGGATCTCATTCAAGCCGCCAGGGACCGCATCGAAATCAGTCATTTCGTTGTTTAATACAAATCCATGGTCCCTGACCATGATTCCAGAGCCAAATGGATGCTCAACGGTAGATGTGCAGGCGACAATATTTCCCCATTTGTCGATGACGGTGAAATGGGTCGTTTCACTTCTTTCTTTTTCAGGCTCGAACGGCTGGCGGACGACGTTGATTTCCTTACCACCTGTATAAGCCCATGGGTTTCCAAAGTCGACTGCATCATTCCTACGTTCAAAATCGATCAATTTACGGCGGTCTGCAAGATATTCCTCACTGAGCAATCCTTTTAACGGAATTTCACCAAACTCAGGGTCGCCTGCAAATGCGATTTTATCTGAGAATGCAATCCTCATTGCTTCGGTGAATAAATAATATTTTTCCCACGATTTTGCATTGTATTTGCTGAGGTCAAAGCCCTCGAGCAGCTTTAAAATTTGCAGCATCGTTGTTCCTCCAGCACTTGGCATATTAGAGGAAGCTAGTTTGTAGTCTCGGTACGTTCCCCAGACAGGTTCATCAATTGTGATTTCATAATCTCTGAGATCAGACATTTCCATGATCCCACCAAGTTCTTTTAAAGTAGAGATAATAGCTTCACCAATCTCACCTTCATAGAATGCCTCGATTCCATCACGCTGAAGGATGCGGAATGTTTTCGCGAGATGCTCTTTCTGGTAGACATCTCCTTCCTTAAGGGATTTGCCTCCCGGCTGGAACAATTCCTTCGCATGCTCGCCTAATCGGTAATCAAAGGTGTTAAGGATTTCTTCCATAACCCAGTTGACCTCTACACCTTTTTCAGCGGCCTGTACAGCAGGTTCGATCAATTCAGCAAGCGGCTTTGTCCCGTATTCCTTTCTTGCCGCTTCCATTGCTTTAAGGATTCCCGGAACACCTACTCCTGTCGCATTTGTCGATCTCACTTTAAAAGGAATAACCTCTCCCTTTTCATCTAAAAAAAGTTCCGGATGTGCCGCTTTTGGTGCCCTTGTGTGGCCATCAAAAATTTTCGTTGTTTTGCTTTCGGCATGATAAACCATAAAAAAGCCGCTGCCGCCGATGCCGGTCATCATTGGTTCGCCGACATTCAAGCCAAATTGGATGGCGATGGCCGCATCAATCGCATTGCCGCCTTCACGGAGAATTCTCTCTCCGGCATTTGTAGCGATCGGGTGCGCCGATGCCGCCATCGCAATTTTACCTGTAGCTGTTTCTCTATCATAATCACACCTGTTAGAGCGTGGTTTAAAATCCTTTTCCATTGACAATGTCCTCCCTATCTATCTGCATGTACTATTAAATACCCCCGAGTACAAGAACGGAAACAACCAAATATATGGGAGTGGAGACAATAAAAAACCAGTCCTGGGAAGTAGGACTGGTTTTCGAGTCTAAAATTATCGGTTGTTATCATTTTTCTGGTTTTCAGGCGATACCGTGAAGGTGTTGGAAGTGTTTCCTAAACCTGTTGTGTCGGACGGCTGGCTTTCCATGCCTGTAGCATATGCGTCAGCGGCACCATTCGAGCTGGAGTTTAAAGAACCTGTTTCCGATGCTGAGTTAACCACTGGGTTGTCCATTGCAGTAGAACCTGCTTCCTTCACTTTTGATCCAACTTCCTTAAGGTCATCCTTAGCGTCCATCACTGTCTGCATAGCTTCGGAAGAATTGGACTTTGCCTCATTCACCTTGCTGAATACATCATCATTCAGTCGCTGGTAAAGGTTTTGAGCATCACTGATCGCTTCCTTTAGGATACTGGATGCTTCCTTAAAGCTGTTCATCATTTGGTCCTTTACGTCAGAAGGATTGTTTTTGACTTCGCTAAACACATTCATTGAAGTGTCTTTTGCATTGACAGCCTTATCCTTCACCTTTGTACGAGTGTTGGAGTCAAGCAAAGTCAATGCACCTCCGATTGCCGCTCCAATAAGGACGCCCTTCATAAGCTTGCCGTTTGACGAGCTTGAATTATTTGAGCTTACCCCATAACTGCTAGAGTAGCCGCCCATTGAAGTATTGTTAGAGTATGCATCACCTGATGTACTTGCGTAAGTTGTTGTACCAGTTGTTGTATCGTATGAAGCATTCTCAGTTGAAGAAGTGTACATGTTGTTGTTCATATCGTATGAGTTTGAGTTGTTACCCATTGAGTTTTGGTTGTTTGAAAGGATATTTTCAGACATAATCTATTTCCTCCTTTAATTTTTGGTGTTTCATTTGGTTATGTCTAACTGATTCCCGCCTTGGACAACCGTTAAACAGGATATATCTACCTTTTGTCAAGAGGAAAAAATTACCGGAAGACATTAAAAAGCCTTACTCCTTTTAGAAGGAATAAGGCTATCTTCTTCTATCTATCTTGGTCTTTCGCTGGATACAAAACCGAAGCTGACATGGTCCTGAACCGGAATCCATGCACCAATTCCCTGAGAGACAACATTTTTGACGACGATGAATTTCTTGCTTCCTTTTAGCATCAAGTAGACCTCTCCATATGTCACCTTGCCTTTTTCATTTATGGCTGGTGCGTATGCGTAAAGGTAACCGAGGCGTTTTGGCTGGATATTATAAATATGGTCTTTTTTCGTACCAGCGCCGACTATTGTTTCAAACGCAAGCGGTAATCCTGTTTTCTTTGCTGCTTTTAAAAGCATCATCTTTTGCACATCTTCAGCATTCTTGATTTTTGCCGTCAAGCCACCCTTAACAGTTTTTTGCTGCTCTTGAACATAATGAATTTGATATATAGAATTTCCACCGCGATTATCATAGTAGTTCGTATTGATTTTCTGGAATTCCCAGTTCGGGGAAGTTTCACTGGATACATAATTCAACGGCCATTCCCCAAGGTAAACAATCGCACGATAACCGATTGCAAAAGGAGTGCTGTTAATGGTCGTTTCATTCAGCATTCGTATTAAATCCGGGTTCTCAATCTTCACTTTTGATGTTTTAATCAAGTTCTTCGTAAGCTCGCTTGGCTGAAGGAAAGGCAAATCCTCCGTCGGGTTAGGGTAAGTGTTGTCCTTTGTGATATTCATGACAGAATTCGGAATGGTATACTTTGCTTTTTCAGCCTGCTTTGGCTGTGGAGCTTTTTTCGTCTTTGTTTCTTCAGCAAAGCCAGGCGCTAAAATGGACATCATGAAAACCATCGTCATAACAAGGATAGCTGCTGCTTTTTTCATTGTTGTTGTTTTCTCCTTTCACTACAGGAAACTTATAAGTTTGTTTATAGTGTTTTCGGAGTTCATTAACTTTATCCAAAGTTTAAGATGCTTTTCGGAAACTTTGTTGTTGGCAGTAAAAGCATAAGCACCTTGGTCAGCCCCGACAAGCGACTCGAGGGGCTTGGTGCTGGAGCTGGATTTAGAAACCATATATAGTGTCCGCAACGATTTTTTTTATTTCCTAGACAAAAGTGAAGGCTCTGTCTAGTGACAGAGCCTCAACAAAATCATCGTGCAGATGTAATCATCTTATTATAAACTTTTTCACAATATGGATAGAACAATTGAATCAACGGACCGATCGCGAAAGTTACTATTAATGTTCCGATGCCGATTGGTCCTTTAAAAATGAACGCAGCAGACAAGGCAAATACTTCACCAAGCGTTTTGGCGACCATTAGATTGAGACCGAACCGTTCCCTTAATGCCATCATGAAATTGTCGATAGGAATCAATGGGAATTTAGGCTGCAGGTAGACCGCCAGTCCAAAGCTTAGTGCTACCATTCCCAAAATAAAGACTCCAAATTGCTTCGCATAGCCGGTAACTACCATGTCTTCGAACACACGCAAAAGCCAAAAGTCAATCAGTACACCAGTGATGAGCAGCGTGATAATTGCGGCTACATCCGGCCGTCTTTTTACTAAAGCCGCATTAACGAAAATCATAACAATCCCAACGATTACAACCCAGCTGCCAGGTGTCAGCCCCACAGTATTTGATAATCCGACATTGAGTGCATCCCATGCACCCGTTCCCAATCCAGCCTTAATGGTCATCGATACTCCAAAAGATAGAATGATTAACCCAATGATGTAGAAAAGAGTGCGATAAACAAAAGCCATATTACATAATCTCCTTCTTCTAAAACCTACTATTGGACATTTTGACTGCCCACTGGCTTCGAAATGTCCATTAAACTGTCTTTCTTAGACATTTTGGCTCCCCACTGGCTTCAAAATGTCCAATAAACTGCCTTTCTTAGACATTTTGACTGCCCAATGGCTTCGAAATGTCCATTAAACCACTCTCTGGATGCTATTTCATAGCTGCTACAACAGGTACTTGCTTTTTTACAGCGAAAAAAAGACTCTGTCCTCTCGGAACAGAGTTCATTGTTTCTATTATATTAAAACAGGTAAATTCCAATACTCATTATAGCATATTGAGCTAAAGGTGTAACTCGCCTTTTAGAACATTTATTGAACGATTTCAAACGTTTCTTCAATCTCAATGCTCCCGACGACCGACTGGACCATTGAACAATTTTTCCTCGTCAAAGCCATCGCCTTTTCAATTTTCTTCTCGTCTAGATTCTCTCCGGCAATGCGGAAATGGACGGTAATCTTGCTTACTCTGTTCGCTTCCTCCTCGACACGTTCAGCATCAGCCTGGATGTGTATATCCTTGATTTCCATCCTCATTTTTTCCAGTACCTTGCGAAGGACTCCGCCGCTGCACACCGCAACTGATGACACGAGCAGCTGGTAAGGCCTGAAACCATATTGTTCGTCACCTGCTACATCCAGCCTCCCGAAGCCTGCTTCTGTATAAAAACCCACATCCGGTTTCATTTTGAATTCCATGTTATCTCTCCCCTTATCGCAACCTCTAATAAACAGTTAAATATGACTATTACCATGAGATTACACTATTTTTTCCATAAATAAAAATAAAAACCGTTGCACATAAAATTTTATATCGTTAACATCTAAAGAGTATTAAGTACTTAGGGAGATTTTATTATTATGAACATAAGTATGAAGCTTCGTTTCTGGATTTTAGTCAGCATAGTCGCGATTTCAGGATTTTCACAGGGAATGCTGCTTCCACTGATTGCAATTATATTTGAACAGGATGGCGTTTCGTCATCGATGAATGGCTTTCATGCCACAGGCTTGTATTTAGGGATCCTGATTGCTTCTCCATTAATGGAAGCGCCGCTCCGCAGATTTGGTTACAAGCCCATCATTCTCATTGGCGGCTTTACGGTAGCCATTTCACTTGCGCTATTTCCATTATGGAAGTCCTTTTGGTTCTGGTTTTTGTTAAGACTGGCAATCGGTATTGGCGACCACATGCTTCACTTTGCTACACAGACATGGATAACTTCCTTTTCACCTAAAGACCGACTTGGAAGGAATATATCGCTCTATGGATTGTTTTTCGGATTGGGCTTCGCTGCTGGCCCGTTGATGACAGGTTTTGTAAAAATAAACACGACACTGCCTTTCATCATTTCCTCTGCCATCAGCCTAGCCGCCTGGCTGACCGTCTGGCTGCTGAAAAACGAGCGACCCGAACATGACACTGACAGCAGCTCTTTCTTCGGGACAATGAAGAGATTTGGAAAAGTATTTAAGTATGCCTGGGTTGCATTTTTGCCACCGTTTGGCTACGGGTTTCTCGAGGCCAGCCTTAACGGCAACTTCCCTGTCTATGCCATGAGATCTGGCATTGGCGTTGATGCGGTCGCACTCTTGCTTCCGGCATTTGCAATCGGCGGGATTCTCTCACAACTTCCGTTAGGAATATTGAGTGATAAGCTCGGCCGGAGGAATGTCTTGCTGGTCGTCACTCTAGCTGGCTTCATCAGTTTTACTGCTGCTGGATTACTAGAGAATTCGACAACCGGACTGCTTATTTGCTTCTTTATTGCAGGAACGGTTGTAGGATCAACTTTCTCTCTTGGCATCAGCTATATGGCAGACCTTCTGCCAAAACAACTGCTGCCAGCAGGCAATTTAATGTGCGGCATTTTCTTCAGCTTTGGAAGTATCAGCGGTCCATTCATCGGCGGGCTGGCAATACAATGGCTTAAAGGCATCAGTTTCTTTTACGTGATCAGCACGATGCTGCTGTTGATTTTCATCGCCCTTGTTGCAGTCCGACATGAAGATTCTTCGCATCAAGCAAATACTGTTTAACGCAAAACAGCCTCCGCTATTTCGCAGGGAGGCTGTTTCTTTTTCGTGCAGGCCGGTTGACAAGAACAATTCCGACCACCACAAATATTAATCCGGCTATGACAAAATAATTTAAGGGTTCGTCTAGTAGGAATGCTGATAAAATCACACCGAATACAGGGACCAGGAACAGGTATAGTGACACCTTGCCGACCTGGTTGTATTTCATGACATTGTTCCATAAAATAAAGCCGGCGGCTGAGAGGAATGCCAGATAGAGAAGCATCAATCCGGACTTAAGGTCGAAATCAAATGGAGCAAGTCCGACTGAAAAGGCTCCAATAGCAATCAAACCAAGCGAGCCCAAAATCATTTGGTAAGCCGTTAAATAAATGACCTCCATTTTCCCGCTGCCCTGCTTGGCAAGTATATTTCCATAAGCTCCGGCCATCATTGCTCCCATTAACAGAATTTCACCAATGCCAAAGCTGATTTCGTATTCCCCATTTGGCCAATTTGCGAAAATAACCCCCGTGAACCCGACCATCAATCCAGCAACCTTCAATCGACTCATCCTGTCATCTGGATACAGGAAATGCGCAAGCAGAATCTGAAAAAACGAAGTTGTCCCAGCAATGATCGAACCCTGGATTCCGGTTGAATAGCTAAGTCCGATATAAAACAGGACATACTGGAGGAATGTCTGGAACAAGCCAATTTTCAAAAGAGACTTTGTCGTCTCCGGCCTGAACTTCATATTCCTTTTTAAAAGAAGGAACATGACCAGGATCAGCAACCCGGCAAGCAAGAAGCGGTATCCTGCAAACAGCATTTGCTCACCCATTTCTTCCGGATTGATATCAAGGCTGATATAGCTCAATTTAATAAATGGGAACGCACTCCCCCATAGGAGTGTCGCCCCTGCAGCCGAAACAGCAATTCCAATCGGGTGTGTAAAAAAGTCTTTAGTTGTCATCAAACTATCTCCTTAGACAAACACAATTATTCTTTTAAAAAGCATATATTGTATGGTAACATAATAGTGAACACAATATGTATCTTTTGACTTGGATTTCCGCTGTCACCGATCTGGTGGCAGCTTTCGTGTTTTTTAAGGGGAATGATTGTGATTATTAGTATCATTTAGAGATTTTAAAGGAGGAGAAAAGGATGGCACAGGGAGCAAGCGCGTTAGCAAAGCAGAACTCGGTCCCAGAAGTAAGCTTTATTGAAAAAATCAAGCCTCACGCGGAACTGATAGCCGCGAGCATCAGCGGGATTCTCATCGCGGCTGGCTGGATTTTGAGCAAGGGAGATTCAGAAACAGCATCTGTCATCGCTTTTATCCTGGCCTATGTAATTGGCGGTTTTGCAAAAGCGAAGGAAGGCATTGAAGCTACAATTGAAGACAAAGAGTTGAACGTCGAGATGTTGATGATTTTTGCGGCGATTGGCTCGGCCATTATTGGATACTGGACAGAAGGCGCAATTTTGATATTCATTTTTGCAATGAGCGGAGCGCTTGAAACGTATACGATGAATAAAAGCCATAAGGAAATTTCCTCTTTGATGGAGCTCCAGCCAGAGGAAGCATTGAGGATTGCAGATGGCGTGGAAGAAAGAGTGCATGTTTCGGATCTGAAAATTGGCGACATGATCCTGGTGAAGCCTGGTGAAAGAATCCCCTCAGATGGTAAGGTTGCCAGGGGACAGACTACGATTGACCAGGCTGCCATCACGGGGGAATCGATCCCAGTTTCAAAGGATTCTGGAGACGATGTTTTCGCCGGTACGGTCAACCTTACTGGATCACTTACCGTTGAAATCACAAAACGAAACGACGAAACACTATTCCAAAAAATAATCCAGCTTGTCCAGAACGCGCAGAGTGAAAAGTCTCCTTCACAGCTGTTCATCGAACGGTTTGAGGGTACTTACGTAAAGGTCGTTCTGGCAGTCGTGGTGCTGATGATGTTTGTTCCACATTATCTGCTGGACTGGAGCTGGACGGAGACGTTTTACCGAGCGATGATCCTTCTTGTTGTCGCTTCACCATGTGCACTCGTTGCCTCGATCATGCCTGCTACATTGTCGGCGATTTCGAATGGCGCGAAGCACGGGATATTATTTAAAGGCGGCGTCCATCTGGAAAACCTGAGCCACCTTAAAGCCATTGCATTTGATAAAACAGGGACATTGACAAAAGGTAAGCCTGAAGTAACTGATTTGATTGTGGCTGATGGATTGGATCGTGATGAAGTATTGCTTAAAGCGGCTTCAATAGAAAGCCACTCCAACCATCCACTGGCTAACGCAATCGTAAAACACTCCAGGGATACTCTTGGTAAAGAGCTTGTTCATCCAGAGAGCATCGAGGATGTATCAGGCTGGGGCGTGAAGGCTCATTTTGAAAATGAGGATTGGAAAATCGGAAAAGCTGACTTTGTCGGAAGGTCTGCCGCTGAAGCATTTTCAGACGGCGCAGCGGTAAAACTGGCTGCTGAAGGGAAAACGATTGTGTTTATTGAGCGTAATGGTCAGCTGGCAGGTTTGATTGCTCTGAAAGACGTTGTCCGAGAAGAAACGAAACAGGCAATCGACCTTTTGAAATCAGAAGGCATTTACACTGTCATGCTCACAGGCGACAGCCAAAACACAGGAAAAGCAATCGCGGCCGAAAGCCATGTGCAAGGATATATCGCTGAATGCCTGCCAGAAACAAAGGTTCAGGAATTGAAGAAATTGAAAGACCAATATGGCCAGGTCGCCATGGTCGGAGACGGCATCAATGACGCTCCGGCACTCGCAACCGCAAATGTCGGCATCGCAATGGGCGAAGGTTCCGATGTCGCCCTGGAAACAGCAGACGTTGTCCTGATGAAAAACGATCTGCCGAAGATCGCCGAAGCCATCAACCTGTCACGCAGGATGAACCGAATCGTCAAGCAAAACATCGTGTTTTCAATCCTGGTCATCATGGTGCTGATCGCATCAAACTTCCTTCAGCTTCTCGACCTGCCATACGGCGTCATCGGCCATGAAGGAAGCACGATACTGGTTATCTTGAATAGCTTGAGACTGTTGAAATAAAGCGAAGCTCCTACTGGTTAATCCAGTGGGAGCTTTTTGCATTCTATGGCACCTGATGGCGGACATTTTTTCGCCCGTCACGCCGGTTTCTGTTCGTCATGCCCTTGATGACGGACACTTTTTATCTGCTTTCTCCGGTTTCTGTCCGTCATACCCCTGATGACGGACATTTTTTCTTAGGTTTCAGCAATATCAGTCTGTTATAACTTCTATTTTGATTATCCATAGTTTCTGCCGGTTTTCCGAGCCACTGTATTGCCTGCAAAAAAAAATGATAAAGCGCCCTCCGAATGGGGGCGCCTTGTATTAGTGATATCCGTTTGATCCGTTTGCTGAACCGGATGTTTTTTGGCTGTGGTTGCTTTTGCCTTTTTGCTTGGTGCTGCCGTCTTTCTTCGTTTTCTTTGTCATCCTGAATTCCCCCTTATTAGAATAGCGCAAGCGCCTGTCCAGCCCCGACAACCGTTGGATGGCCGACCGGTGAAGTCGATTTTTGACTTCATTGGGCGGACCGAAACGTCTCGAGGGGCTAGGCGCTGAAGCTGGACACTAATCTAAGTGTAAAAACTTAACTACTTAAAATAATGAGGAGCACTCCTCTTCAGTATCTTCTGCTAAAACAGCTGACGTTACCTGAGGTAATTTCAGGATAAAGAATGTCATTAACACCCTGCTTTCTTTTCGCTATAATAGGCATTGATTTCTCCGCCAATGATGATGATATAAGCGGATAAATAGAGCCAGATCATCAGGACGATTATTGCCCCGATGCTGCCATATGTAGCGGTGTAGGAAGCGAAGTTGCTGACATAATAGGAGAATCCGAGTGATACGAGCACCCATCCTCCGGTTGCGAAAATTGATCCCGGTATACCGCTGACACAGGTCAGCTTCTTGTTTGGAGCAATCCAGTACAAACCAAGAAAAACAATGAATAAAATCAAAATACTGATCACCCAGCGAAGCATATTCCATACGTAAAGGAATTCTTCTTTCAGTCCGAAATTCGCGAACAGCCAGCTCCCGATTTCTTTTCCAAACACGGGCAGGATTAAAGCGACCAGGAATACAAAGATCATGGCAAATGTCAAAAAGATTGCCATGAACCTGCTTACGATAAACGACCTAGTCTCTTCTACTCGGTATGCACGGTTAAATGCCCTTACAATCGCATTAATTCCATTTGAAGCTGACCAAATTGTCGCCAGCAATCCAAAGCTCAGCAATTTGCCGTCTTTCTCCATGATATCCTCCAGGCTGTTTTTGATTAAATCCATCGATTCACCAGGTGCATAGTCATCAAAAAAGCCGAGTATGTCCACTTCAGAAATTGGCAGATACGGAACAAGCGTTACAAGGAAAATCAGCAGCGGAAACAAGGAAAGCAAAAAGAAATATGCAAGCTGCGCAGCAAGTGCCGGAACATCGTCCTCTTGAATCCTTTGCCACATATGCCTGAAAAATGATATATCAACCATCCATTCACCTCATTTATGCTTTCCTTGTACCTGCCTGGGGCTTGTCAATTCATCATTCTGTTTCATCTATATGCTGCTGTTTTTGTCCGGATGCCGCAATCTTTCTCAGCGTTTCTTTTGTATCTTTGACCAGATCCGAAACCTGAGGAGGTACATCCTTTATTTCTTCAACCTTTTCAGTGATGAAAGCAACGTCCTCTGTTACTTGTTCCACTGTTGCCCTTACTTTATTCGCTGTTACTCTCAGGTCCTCAATAAACTCATTTGGGTTTTTTACAACATACGAAACACCACTGGAAACCTTGCTGAAATCCTCTTTTACAGCCTGGCGTGTCGATTTTTCCAAAAGAGTAACCGCTCCCCCAGCCAACGCGCCCAACACCATGCCCATCCAAAACCTTTTCGAACTGCCCATTTTTTCTCCTCCTAGAGTCTTCCTTCTCATTTTGCAGGCCCCTCATTGCCTGCCTCCTAACTAACATTTTCCACGATTGCCATCACTTCATGCAAGTATTGTGAAAAATATTGCGAATTTTTTAGAGTACCGGTCCCGTGAGTTTCAAAAATGGATAATATTTTGTGAACCGCAAAACACCTTTACGACTATTCACGCATGATTTGATCTGAAATACTAAGTTTTACCTAATGGATATCGCTTGACTTATTACTAATTATCAGAATATTCTAGTTGAAGAACATTTTTCGAATATAACTTTTCAAGGGGGAGCATCATGACATTTGAAGATTGGATTGGAAAAATTAGCGGCTGGGTTTGGGGCCCACCTCTATTGATCCTGCTTGTTGGCACGGGAGTTTACCTGACCTTCCGCATTGGCTTCTTGCAAATGAGGCTGCTGCCTTACTCACTCAAGCTTGCATTTACAAAAAATCAGGACAAACAGTCCGAAGGGGATATTTCACATTTCCAGGCTTTGATGACTGCGCTTGCTGCAACTGTGGGCACAGGTAATATCGCCGGGGTCGCAACTGCGATTTTTACGGGGGGACCTGGTGCCGTTTTCTGGATGTGGATTACCGCATTTTTCGGAATGGCTACAAAATACGCGGAAGCTGTGTTAGCCGTTAAATACCGGGTTGAGGACAAGGATGGCGAGATGGCCGGCGGTCCGATGTATTATCTTGAACGCGGCCTTGGCCAAAAATGGCTTGGGGTTTTATTTGCTTTATTTGGCGCAGTTGCGGCATTCGGAATCGGCAACCTTGTTCAATCGAATTCAGTTGCAAGCGTCGTACAGTCGACATTTTCAGTGCCTGCATGGGTTACAGGACTTGTGTTGACGATTTTTACTGCTCTTGTCCTGATTGGCGGAATCAAGAGCATTGGTAAGGTGACTGCCCTGTTTGTACCGGTTATGGCCGGATTCTACCTCCTGGCTGGCCTTATTGTCATGATCATGAACTTTGATCTTGTGCCAGCTGCAATCGCACTTATTTTTACAGATGCATTCACAGGCGAGGCTGTTGCCGGAGGTGCACTTGGTACTGTTATCCGCATGGGTGTTGCCCGCGGCGTCTTCTCCAATGAAGCAGGTCTTGGGTCTGCACCGATTGCTGCAGCGGCAGCCAAGACGGACCTTCCTGGACGACAGGCACTTGTATCAATGACCCAGGTGTTCATTGACACCATCGTCATCTGTTCGATCACCGGAATCACGATTGTCATGGGCGGTCTGTATACAGGCGATACAACTGCAGCCGACCTTACCTCAGCGACCTTCGGCAAGTTCCTTGGCCAGACTGGTTCTGTAATTGTTGCGATTGGATTGCTGTTCTTCGCTTCATCGACAATCATCGGCTGGTCTTATTACGGGGAGAAGTGCTTCTCCTATCTGTTCAGCAAAAATGTCGTGTTCTACTACCGAATCGCGTTTGTCGCGGCTGTCTTTGTCGGAGCGATTTCCCAACTGGAGATTGTTTGGGGCGTTGCTGACGTCATGAACGGATTGATGGCCTTCCCGAACCTGATTGGATTGCTCGGTTTGTCTGGCGTGGTAGTAGTTGAAACAAGGAAGATCTTGAATGCTATCAAGGAAGAAAAGAACGAATCCAATACTTATAGTGCCTGATTACAATCCGGCGTCATTGGCGCCGGATTTGTAATTGACTTTTTTAAACGAACGTGGAAAGATGGTTGTACAACCATTGAAAGGATGAACGGTGTGGACTTAACTAAAAATTCCCCTGAAAACGTTGATTTCATGATCGAAAAAATCAAGGAAAAATTGAATGTCATGAACCTCGGCGCGATTAAATCAACGCATTTTGACGGCGATATGTATGAAGAACTAAAAGAAATCTATGATATGATCATGCGAAAAAACAACTTCAGCCCGAATGAAATGCAGGCAATCGCTGAAGAGCTTGGAAACTTGAGAAAGCAGTAATTACGGCAGGCACTTAATTGGGTGCCTGCTTTTTTGTTTTGAGAAAAATGTCAAAACTTCTTTGTTTCCACTATGCATATATTGTTATACGATTGTATTATTACTTTTGAAAGGGAGTGTGGGACCGTGAAAAAGCTGATGATCTTTTTTCTAAGTTTGTTCATTTTGCTTTTACTCAGCCACGGTGCTCTTCCTGCCGAAAAACTGAAATTTTTCGAGCCTACATCAAAAGCAATCATCTCCATGGATCAAATGCATGAGGATGCTTCCGGCGCGGGTAAAGAAGACAAACAAGTTGCTTTTATCCAACCAGTGTTTGTCCTCCTAATTTTAACTAGTTTTTTATGCAAAACAATATACCGAACAAACAGAATCTCGGCTTTAGCCGCTTTTCTAACTGCAGTCTTTTACCAGTCGAATTATGTGATCAAGTCTCTTTGATTTTTCTCTAAAAAAATCAAGGAGGAATGATGTATGTGGTTTCGATTACTAATGATTGGATTCTTTTCAATGACGGCAATAGGCTTCATGTTTTATCAGGGTATAGAGTTTTATCAAGCGTTTATTGATTACTTTAAACAAAATAAGTAAGAACAAAGCGAAACGGTCCCCAATTATGAGGACCGTTTCTTCTTTTTATGCTGCCTCCACCCAATCTTCACTCATCAGTTCAACATAAAAGCTGAGAAACTCCTTAAAAAATGGATGGATGATTTTTGCTTCGGCGTTTTCAAGCAATGGTTTCAAGACTGGCTTGATGAATCTTGTCATCATTTCTGTTTCAATTTCTTCCAGCTGTTGAAGGTGTTCGCCGTCCCCCTCTTGTTCCGCTTTGATTTCTCCCTGTAAAATCGAGCTGATGAATGCGGTCATGCTGCCGAAATGGTCTGGCAGTCTGTCTTGTTCAAGCGGGAAGTAGAAGGCTGTTTTTTCATAAAGACCAATCAGGCAAAGGAGCTCGTGCCTGCGGGCTTCTTCATCTTCATTATTTTTCGTATAAGATGAAAAGTAAGGGGAGACAAAGTGGTCCCCCGGTATGAAAAAGTGATTGTCATACCAGAGCTGCACTTCATCCCGATTGTAAAATGAATGAAATGTAAGCTCCTCCCGCATTCCTTCAGGGACATCATTCATGAATGCTTCATAAGTATCCCAATCCCCCAGCCAGATGCTTGTCATGATATTTGCGATTGCGAGCTTTCCATATCGTTCTTCCATCATTGTCTCCACCTTCATTTTTCAAGAAATTTCGAGGGGCCCATCAAGGCACCCCCGATGATGTTATGCTTTATCCACGTCTACGAATACGTCCTGCTGTGCCGGTCCGCCAATCAGCAAGTCTGCGAGGTAGCCTTCAAAATAGCTGCCATCGCGGTCAGACAAGGAATTGACTGAGAAGCCCAGTCCGCGCGGTTTAGCGTAGCCCGATTCTTCATGGAGCGGCTTATTGAATTCATAGCCTGTGTGGCCATATTTGCCGGCTGGCTCGATTGTTTTGCCGTCGACTTTGACTGCCTTTGACCCGTATGCATCATGTCCGAAGCTGAAGTTTGCTCCGACGACGCCTGGCTTTATTCCCGGTGTTACGAGCGCACGGCCTTTCACTTTTGAATTGTTGGATGAAATGTAAATCTCATCGTCTGTCTTGATGCCTTTTTTCTTCGCGTCGATCGGGTTGATCCAGACATAGTTTTCCGGCTTGATTTCACGAAGCCATGCATTGCCTTCAGTCCGGTGCGTTGCCATATTCCGTGATTTCCAGTTGATGAATTGCAGCGGCTTGTTTGGCTTGTAAACTTCCCCGTCATATGTCTTGATTTCCTCTGCTACCGGAACTCCTTCAAAGAACTTGCCTGTGTAGGCACTCTTGAAGCCCGCAGCTTTTTCATCGTAAAAATAAACCTGTTTTGCCCATTGATACTTGAGCTTGTTGCCGATATATTCATCGCCTGCTGCCTCAAAACGTCCGCCACGGTTCAATACGTAGACAACTTTTTTCCATTCATCCGGTTTGACAGCATCTTTCAGCTTCTGGATGTCAAAATATTTTCCGAGTGCTTTCTTTCTTGCTTTTTCGAAAATCGCCAGCTCTTCGGCATTTGCGTCCTTAACCGGCTTCTTGCCATCAAAGGCGATGTTCGCGATCCGCTTCAGATAGTAGTCTTCAGGAGTGTGTATTGCCGATCCGTCAGCCAATGCATTGTCTCCTACACCTGGAAGGCCTAAGCCTTTTAGCAAATCGATGTACACCTGTTCAGTTGGACGTGCGTCAGGAACGACTCTCGTCACCGGCTGAATGACACCTGCGAATTTATGCTTCAGAATCGGGAAGATGTCTTCCGCGTTCCAGCTTTCCAGGTACGCAAGATCCGGTAAAATAAAGTCTGCGTACTTTGAAGTTTCGCCGATGATCACGTCAGATGCGACGACTAGTTCAACAACTTTTGGATCCCTGATGAACTTGGCCTGCATTTCTGATCTTGGTGCAGACATTACCGGTGAAGTCCTGTTAATCAGCAATGCCCTGATTTTGTATGGATAGCCTTCTGCTGAGCTTGGCAGGACATCATGGATCAGTTTATTGCCGAACGGATACCATGGACGTTTCGCTGGATAGCCATCTTTAGCAAATAATGATGTTTTTTCATAAGGAACCTTATGCCTTGTAACCGGGATGCCCCAGCCTTTGTTGGCATTTGGTACTGTCGCAAGATCGTAGCGTCCCTCGGTTGCTTTATACTTTGCGCCGAGAACGGTATCGCCGCCCTTCCAGTCGTGATTTCCGACAAGGTGGTTCAGCATGTTGATTGCTCTTACGCTGTAATAGCCATTTGTATGCATGGCAGGTCCGCGGTAGGAATGGATACCGACCTTTTTGCCGTGTGAAGTAAATTCACGGGCAATCTGGATAATCTGTTCCACTGGCACATCCGCCTGTTTTGCGTATTCTTCGATAGATTTTTCCATGACCCTGTCTTTAAAAATTCTGAAGACGGACTTTACTTTGATGCCATTGATTGTTGTATCAACATCAAGCTCGCCGTTTCTTGCTTTCGCATGTGAAACCGGCTTGCCATTTTCGATAACCACAAACTCCTCGCCGCCGATTCCAAAATCCTGGGCACGGACGAACGGACGCTTCTTTTCACCGACATTGACAAGGAACGATGCATCACTCCAGGTTGTTTCACCATCTTCATTCGCTGCTTCCTGGTTCGGATTGCGAAGATATATATCGTCGTAGCGGTTGTTTTCAATGATCCAACGGCACATTGCCATTGCAAGAGCACCGTCACCGCCCGGTTTTACCGGAACCCAGACATGCGCTTTTTCAGCTGTCTTGCTGAAGCGCGGATCGATGACGACCATTTTCATGCCACGGTCAATCGCGTTTGTGATTTGTGGAGCAAATGTGGTCGGCCCACGGTTGGCCACCATCGGGTTTGTTCCCCAGACGATGACCATTTCAGCGTTATCATAATCCGGAATCATACGTTTTTTCGGTTTTTCGGAATCATGCGAGCGGACATTACCCATTACGCTTGTGATTCCGCAATAGCCGCCGTGATCATAGTAATTTGCCGTACCTAAGCTGTTTGCTGCGAGACGCTCGATGAATTCACGTCTATGTCCTGCCATGACCGCGATCTGATTTGCTTTTGGCCCAAGGTCCGGATGGTTCGTATCGATCAGGACATCCTTGTATTTTTTATCAAATTCAGCTTTGGTCATTTCGCCTGCTTTCAGCTTATCCCAATCAGCCATGACTGCTGCTTCCGGTACGTATTTCCACATTTCTTTTAACCCAGGTGTGCCAAGATCCTTACTGCCCTCGAGGATTTCCTTGTAAGCTTCTTCCCAGCTGACTGTTTTCCAGACGCCGCTTCCCCTCTCGCCGACACGCTTCAAAGGTTTTTGGATCCTGAAGGTATCGTAGTTCGTCTGGATGCCAGCCTGCCCTTTCAAGCAGGTACGTCCGCCGCGGAGGCCGCGTCCCATTTTTGCCACATCGCCTGTTCCTTTTACAGCCTGTGATACCGGCGTATCGTAGTTGATATGGCCGATTTGCACCATGTTAATCGGACTGTACTGGTTGCCGGCAATCTTACGGACGATTGACGAGTACGCTCCGCTCGCCGCACCGGCAGTGATATATGTCTTGATCGTACATGTCGCGTTACACTGCTGGCAGGAGGTGAAAATGACATTTTCTGCTGTATAATCCTGATAATCAGTGCCTGTTCCGTGCGGCTCATCGATCCAGACACCGCCCATTACCTGCTTGATTGGTCCAACGAACGCTGGACCGACAAACGCGACCGCCCCGAGCGTTCCGAGCGCTTTTAAAAATCCACGCCGTTTCATTGGTTTATTTTCCATTATGGCTCACCTCGTCAGAAGTTTCTTCGATTGGCAGCAGCAGCTCGCCGAATGAATAGATTAATAGTCCCATCGCGACAACGCCGACACTTACCATCCATTCCTTGATTGTTGGTGCGTAATTGCCCCAAGGAAGTTCATGGAAGACTGGCACCACCAACGGAGGCAGGACGATGTTGAAGCGGACGCCGATAATACCGATGACGATCAGGACAGCGGCTGCGAGCAACGCGTTTACGTTTTGGCTCGTTTTTTTCCAGAAAACAATCGTGATTGGTATGACTGCTCCCATGAACATTTGCACTATCCAGAACGACCACGCTTTTTCGCTGGCCATCATCGTTGCCAGCGTATCAAGGTGTTCAGTCTCAAGTCCGTACCAGCCGATCAGATATTCATAGAATTGAAGACCAAGGTCAATGATCAGGAAGCCGACCATCAGTTTTGCCAGTGATACGACCATTCCCTGGTCAATTGGCTGTTTTTGCACCTTTTTCTTGATGATGTACATCGCTAAAAGAAGGGCAGTTCCCGATACCATCGCGGATACGACGAATATGATTGGGAATAAAGCTGTATGCCATGCCGGGCGTGCTTTTACAACTGCGAAGATGGTACCTGTTCCTCCGTGTACGCCGAGAATCGCAAGCGGAATCCCGATTGTACCGAGAATCTTCATCCACATATGGTCACGCTTTTTCGTCGCAGCGTTGATTGTTGCATTTTTGAAGGTGATTAGTTTTGCTACAAACCCCTTCATTGTGTTCGTTTTTGCAGCGCGGACAAGGTCTTCTCTCATCGCGATATATAGTTCCACTGCTAAAAGCCCGATGTATACGAGATAAAAGTGGACTTCCCACGCAAGCGGTGAAGTGACATTCCAATAAATTATCGCGTTAAGCATGCGCTCTGGACGACCGAGATCCATCAGGACGAATGTCAGCGCGACGATCATACAGACAATCGCTGTGAACAGCGCAGCCTTACCGACTCTCTCGTATTCTTCCATCCCGAAAACGTAGATCAAGGTTGAAAGCAAGAATGAACCCGCGCTCAAACCGACAAAGAAAATGTAGAAAGCGATCCATGCTCCCCATGGAGTGATGCTTGAAAGATTCGTTGCTGCCAGGCCTGTGATGAAACGTTCAACGATGAAATACCCGCCTATTAAGAAAGCAACTGTCAAAGCTGAAACCCAAATTTTAAAAGCTTTTGATACTTGCAGATTTATTTTCGTTTTTGATGTACTTTTTTCTTTTAAATCAACCGCAAGATTGGCCATCGCCATTCCCCTCCTATCTTAAGTAAATAACGTTCGGATGCGTTCCAAGCTCTTCCTTCAGGCGGAATGCTCTAGGACTCGCAGCAAGCTTTGATACAACACTGTTCGGGTCGCTGATGTCGCCGAAGAAACGAGCATCGCCAATGCAAGTTTCCACGCATGCCGGCTCTTCGCCTCTTTGCAGACGGTGGAAACAGAAGCTGCATTTGCGGACCGTGCCGATTGGTGTCTTGCCTTTTTCGCGGTTTCCGCGTTCAACACCGTATTCAGGACTTGTTACGTCATTGGCGCCCTGCATTTCCTGCTCATAGCTGTCGCCGAAATCGAAGGACCGCGCTCCATACGGACAAGCTACGATACAGTAACGGCAGCCGATGCAGCGGTCATTGTCGATTGCGACAATTCCGTTCTCCATTTTATAGGTCGCTCTCGTCGGGCAAACCTGGGCACATGCTGGTTTGTCACACTGCATGCAAGGTCTTGGCAAGTTGACCGCCTTGATGTTCGGGAACTCGCCTTCAAGTGATTCCATGACGACATTGTAGGAGATTCCCGGCGGCGTCCTGTTCTCTGCCTTACAGCTGACCGTACATGTATCACAGCCAACGCATTTTTTCAGATCGATGACCATCGCCCATTTCGGACCGTCACCCTTCCTGATATCAGGTCCATCTGCTGATGCATAATAGTTACCGAATTCCTTAGTCAGTGATGAAGAATAGACTTTATGGAAGTCTTCAATTTTCAGTTTACCGCTGATGACCTTCCTCGCATCGCGAGCCATGTTCAAGCCAAGCTCGGTGTCATACTGTGATTCATCCATTTCTTTCCTGGCATCAGGAACCATCTTGTCGACGATTTTGTCGTAATCTACCTTTTTCTCATTTGAAAATAGACCCATTTTCACTCACCTCTTTTTGTGCGTTTAGATTTCTTTCTTGATTTCCTTAATTTCTTTGATGTCATCTGCAATATCGTCGGTAATATCGCTTGTCAGCTCACGAGTCGATTTCTTGAATTCCTTCAGCGTCTGCCCGAACGCCCTGCCGATTTCCGGAAGCTTTTTCGGGCCGAAGATGATCAACGCCAATGTGAGAATTAAAATCAAACCTGGAATACCAATATTGGATAGCATAATGCCACATCCTTTTTTATTTTTTCTTGCTTATTTATAATGCAAGCAGCGTGCCAACTTTTTTGTGGCGGGTTGGTTTTGGGTCCTGTAGTGCTGGTATTCCTTGTCGGAGTAAGGATGCCGGATTCGTGACACTTTTGTGAACAGAAAAAAACGGCTGAAACCGAATTTTTAGTTCGGTTTCTGCCGCTGGTTGCGTGTCATTTTGTCATGGTGTTGCAATTTTGGCATGTGACATTTTGGCATGGTGTGCTGGAATGGCATGATATTGTATCTGGTGTGTCGGGATGGCATGTGACCTTTCTTCTGGTGGGCAGAGATGGCCGGGAAGGAGAGTGGGAGAGTGCTCAATCCCATAATGGAAAGCTTTTACCTGGGGTGTAGACTCTTCCTTTCTTTTCACCGGATATGTTCAGGTCCAGCTGTGACAGCATTCTCCTGGCCTGGTGAATCGAGGAGATCCCAAGAAAATCCCTGAATTGTCCGTTAGTAATCGACTGTCTATTAATAACAAAGTAATCTCTTAAAGCAGCAACATGGGCGTCCTTTGAAGTATGGCCGCATTTCTTGCATCCCCATAGGCTATGAAACTTTTCCATGCCAATTGTGTTGCAGGCCGGGCACTCAACTCCTTTTAGCAATTCTCCATAAGGAAGATTCAATGTATCTAAGTCTGGTATATATGGTTTATGTTTTTTGAGTAAAAGCTTAACTATTTTCTTAGCCTCTTGGTCCGATATTATCTCTTTTTGATATTTTTCAAGGTATGGGGTGATTTTATAGAAGATGCCGGGGGACTTGAATACTCTTTGGCTAACTTCTTTGTTTTGGGTTGGATTTTTGATGATGGCTTGTGAATGGGTGATGGCAACGAACGGTTCTAACGGGGGCGTTGAATATTGATGACTGTTTAGAAATGCTTTCAGTTGCCGTGCTTGTATTTTCGTCTGGAGAATGGGATCAGGGTATACCTTTTCATTTCCATTTATACATTGGATCATTTGATTGAATTCAGGGTAAAATTCCAGTGTTCCCGCATAATACTTGGAATCAATCGGTAAGATTAAGGAATTGGAGATGAATAAAGTGTCAATTTGGAAGTGAGTTTCATTATAGGGGATTCTAATATCTTGTAAGATTGTAAACTTAGAGTGGTCGATTTGTGAGATATGGTAATCTAATTCTTTTTCGCCTTTGTACCCTGCACGTTTCATGGATAACTTGTTCTCGAATTCTGCTTTTCGGGGGTGATTTAACGGTAATCGCCTAACAATTGCCTCGTAAATCCTCACTTCTTTTGGAATGGATCGTTTTTTCGCTATCAAAAGCTTCACTCCTTCTTTGTAATGCTCTTATTATTCGATATTTAAGCTTAAATTACCTTCTAATTTATTTGTGAACATTTTTATTGGCGGAGTTCACAATTTTATTGGCGATAATTCCATTTTATTGGCGAAAATATTTTTTTATTGGCGATTTCACCCTATTTATTGGCGAAAATCAAAATTTATTGGCGAACTGGAAATTTCAAGCGTTTTTTTCCAGTTCGCCGCATGCCTATCTATTCTTTCAACCCGTATTGATCGATTTTTCGATAAAGATTCCGGACGCTGATGCCCAGCACGTCGGCCGCCTTTGTTTTGTTCCAGTTCATCTGCTTCAGGGCGTTTTCGATGTGTACTTTCTCGACTTCTTCCAAAGAGCATAGTGGAGAAAGCCGAACTTCTGCCTCTGCCTTTATTTTACCAGCATGAGGCAAAAGTAAATCCTCAGCTCCGATCATGCTTCCTTTAGATAACAGTACACCTCGTTCAATCAGGTGGCTTAGCTCGCGGACATTTCCCGGAAAATCGTATTCTTCAAGGGCAGCGTAAGCTTCACTCGACAGTCGCTTCGACGGGTCTTTCGTTTTCCTAATGAAGTGCTCAATGAGTGCTGGCAAATCTCCCTTCCGTTCACGCAGCGGCGGAATCGTCAGCTTGACGACATTCAATCGGTAATATAAGTCTTCACGGAAGCGACCTTCTGCAACTTCTTTTTCCATATCTCGATTCGTAGCGGCAACGACGCGGACGCTAACATGCCGTTCCCGGACATCGCCGACGCGGCGGAATTCACCTGTTTCCAGGAAACGCAGTAATTTCACCTGAAGCGCCAATGGCATTTCGCCAAGCTCATCTAAAAATAGTGTCCCGCCTTTTGCTGCTTCGACCAGACCTTTTTTATCCTGGCTCGCTCCGGTAAAAGCACCTCGAGCATGGCCGAACAGCTCGCTTTCAAGAAGATGCTCAGGAAGTGCACCCGAATTCACCGGCACGAATGGTTCATCTGCACGGCAGCTCCAGTAATGGAGTGCTTTTGCAAACAGCTCCTTACCTGTACCGCTTTCGCCCTCAATCAGGACAGGCACATCGCTGTCGGCAATCCTCCTTGTCATCTCAAGCACTTCTTTAAAATTGGCACTGTCTCCAATGATATTGAAGCCATTATGCTGGGCGATGATTTTTTTCATGCTGTCATTCTTTTCTTTCAGCGCTTTATTTTCCGCAGCCTTTGCAATCGTCAGTTCCAACTCTGATAGATTATAAGGCTTTGTAATATAATCGAATGCGCCAACCTTCATCGCTTCAATCGCGGTATCAATCGTCCCGTGCCCGGTCAAAATCAGCACCTCGATATCTGACTGGACCTTCTTGGTTTCTTTTAAAAGCTCGATACCGTCCATATTCGGCAGTCGGATATCATAGACGCCAATGTCGTATTCATTTTTTTTCACAAGTTCAAGGGCTTCCTCTGCCGTGTCTGCGCTGTCCACGTCAAACCCCTTACGCTTCAGCCTCCTCACCAAAAGCTCAAGCAAATCCTGTTCATCATCAACGACTAGCAATCTTGTTGCTGACATCGTAGCCCACCTCCATTGTTTCTTGTGCCGACGGCTCGCAGTTATTTTCTCGGTCCACTACTTCTGCTGGAATATTGCCTCCATCTTCGCCTTCCACTTCTCTTGCTGTAATGTAGTTTCCTATTTCTCGGTCCACTACTTCTACTGGAATGCGTCCACCATCTTCGTCTTCCACCTTTGAATCATCCGTTGGCTGTTTGCTGCCGATACTGCGGTTCATCTTTATTGGCCACTCTGCTACATCTGCTTTTATCGAACGCTCTGCCGGCAGCTGAATTTCAACCGTCGTTCCTTCTGATGGTTTACTGTTAATCGTGATATTCCCGCCGAACTGCTGGATGATGCCGTAACATACTGACAAGCCAAGACCGGTTCCTTTGCCGATTGGTTTCGTCGTAAAGAATGGGTCGAACAGTTTATCCATGGCTTCGGCAGGGATTCCATGGCCACTGTCTGTGACTTTAATCGAAACCACTTCTCCATTGCTTACGGAAGCGGAAACAATCAGTTTTCCTTCGGCTTCCATTGCATCGACCGCGTTATTGATCAGGTTGACGATGACTTGCATCAGCTTAAGGCCGTCCCCATTAACAGTCGGCAGCCCTTCATCCACATGAAGTTCAAGCTGGATCCGCTGCTTTTTCAGCTGATGCTCAACAAGGCTGACGCTATTTTCGATGATTTCCTTCACCCGGATCTGGTCCTCTGTCCAGTCATTCTTCCGGGAAAAATTAAGCAGGTTTCCGGTAATTCGTTTGCAGCGCTCGGTATTTTCCTTGATTTTGTGGAGATAATGCTTCATTTCATCCTCATCAAGTTCATCGTCGTCTGCCTGGATTCTGTCGATCAAATCCTCTGCGTATACATTGATTGTCGCCAATGGGTTATTGACTTCGTGCGCGAAGCTCGACGCCATGATGCCAAGCGCACTCAGCTTATCCGTCTGGATCATTGTTTCTTCCATTTGTTTTTGCTCAGTGATATCCTCGAGCACGACGAGGAATTCGCCTTCTTCCTCAATCGCGTGGTTGAGCGGAAACACTCTGTGCCTGAAGATCCGCTCGCCGTTCGCACCGTCCTTGAACTTCATGACTTCATCGGCGATTTTATCAAGATCTGGACAGGTAATCGGACAATTCAAGCAAGGGGCATTTTCCCCGCCAATCACAGCGTAACAAGGCAGAGTCAACCGGTCTTCTTTCAGCCACCCTTTTAAAATCGGGTTCATCCAGGTGATCCGGTACTCTTTCGTTACGAGCGCCAGGCCGGCACCAATGCCGTTGACTACAACACTCAGCCTCTCCTTCTCTTGCTCCAGAAGTCTGGATTTTTCAAGCAGTTCCTTGCTCATATCATTGAAGGAGTCGGCCAGTTTTCCCAACTCATCGGTCCGCCTCATCATCACTGGTTTGATCTCCCGGCCTTGCTTCAATTTGTTCATTTCCCTGTCAATTGAAACAATTGGCCTCGTAAAATAAAGCCCCGCCCAGACGCTGATCAAGCTGACTGTCAAAATCAGCAATGCTACTGCTCCTATGCCGCTTTGCAGCATTCTGTTGATTGGGGCAAAAGCCGTTGTTTTCGGCTGCTCCATCACCAGCACCCAGTTTAAGTCTTCAATCCCAGCAGTGACACCAAGCTCATCCTGGCTGCCAGACGTTTGTTTTTGCCAGAGCTTGCTGTAATCCTGATGGGCGATGACCCGGTCTTTATCATCGATTAAATATATATATGAGGAGTGATCCTGGCGCATGGACGAGATTTTGCCGATGATCTTTTGAAGCTGGACAACCACTCCGATGGCTTTTTTCGATTCACCTTCGTAAAAAGGAATTGCCAGCTTCATAACAGGCTGGCCGTACTGGTTGAATTCTACCTGGCCGTAGACCCTGTCAAGTGTCTGGAGCTGGAACCACATTTCATCTGTGAACCACCGCTCGTTATCCCCGGCAATGTTAAGCTCGTATCGCGACACTCTTTTTTCCACAAAGCCTTTATCATCGGCAATTATGACCTCCTCGACTGATTCGCTTTGCTGCAGGAGCTCATATAAAGCGCTTTGTTTTTCATTTAATAGATTAAGAGATGCGAGGACATGGATTCGCTGAAATGTCTGGCTGAATTCATATTCGATTTCATTTGATAGATTTTCGAGCACCAGATGCTGTTTTTCCAGAATCCTTGTTTCCAGATCCGATTTTACAAAAGAGTAATAAAATAAGCTGATCAGCAGCAACGGAATCGTCGACATTACTACACCGAATACAAGGACCTTGTTGCGGATTGTCTGCGAATGCAGGAAATCAATCATCGCTCTCATCACCTCCTGCCTCCTTGCACTTCAGGGTGGATCAGCTCGGCGATATGCAGCAAATCCTGATTAATGGCGATTCCTAGCGAGTCCTTCGTCTGCTGGTTGACGACAAAACGAATGCCATCGGGCAGTTCTACAGGCAATTCCCCCGGCTTGTTTCCCTGAAGAATCAAGCTGACAAACCTTGATGCCTGATAGCCCTGCGAATAAAAGCTGGATCCGTAGCTCGCAAGCAACCCCTTTTTCGCTTCAAAATCATATAAGCCCATAGCCGGGATTTTTTTCTCCTCAGTCAGCTTCACAATCTCATCTGTCAGCGATTCAATCCTGAAGCTGGGCAAGACAAGGATTGCCTCTCCATCATCTACTGTTTTCCATAGATTTTCCAGACACTCCTTCGAGCTGGCATCACATGGGGAAATCACCACCCCCAGTTCTGTGGCTGCATTCTTAGTTTCTTCAAGACTTAATTTGCTGACATCAATTTTGCTGTCATAAATCACATGTACCCTGTCAATAGCGGGCACAAGTGATGTAAGCATCTCGAGGCGCTTGCCGGAGATGCTGGCGTGATAGTTATTGATACCGGTAAAAAGACCTCCTGGTGACTTGTAATCTTTTATCAATCCAAGTTCCTTCGGTGCAGCAAGACCTGCAAAAACTACCGGGATTTCAATGTTTTTCTTATCCATTTTTGCTTTCAGGCGCTGAGTTTCAATCCCGCCAAGCGTAACAATTAGATTGGGGTTATTCTCTAGCAGCTGATCGATTTGCTTGTCAATCAGCACTTCATCATCATGTGCATTCTTTACGGTAAAATGGACTTCCTTACCGCTATACCCTAGATCCTTCAATCCCTCTTCAAGTCCTGTAAACTTCTCATAGCGGTTTTCACCGATCATCAGGACGCCAATTTCTACCGGCTCATCTCCCCTGACTCCAAGAAATGCATATATAATAGCCGATATGGCAATCGTTGTCAGAAAAAAGAAATACCACTTTGTTTTCACAGTCTGCGCCTCCAATTCCAGTATTCACTTCCACTATAACGGAAAAAGTAACGTATCCATCTTGCAAAAAAGGATAATTTTATGAACGTATAGAACACAAAGCGCAAGCGCCTTGGTCAGCCCCGACAAGCGCTGGAGGGTCGACCGGTGAAGTCGCTCTTTGACTTCATTGGGCGGACCGAAGCGTCTCGAGGGGCTAGGCGCTGAAGCTGGATTAAGAAAACAATTTATAGTCATCCACAAGGAAAATATTTAATACATCCCTTACAATAAAAAAAGGCTCCCCTCATTTAGAGGAGAACCTGGGTCTTAATCTTCTTTTCGTTCAACAGCATGACCGCCAAATTCGTTTCTTAGTGCAGCGACGACTTTTCCTGTGAATGTATCGTCTTCAAGTGAGCGGTAGCGCATCATCAATGACAGCGCAATGACTGGTGCTGCTGTCTGCAGGTCCAGCGCTGTTTCAACTGTCCACTTACCTTCGCCTGATGAATGCATGACGCCTTTGATGCTTTCAAGCTTTGGTTCTTTGGAGAAGGCATTCTCCATCAATTCCATCAGCCAGCTGCGGATGACGGATCCGTGATTCCAGACGCGGGAAACTTCTTTGTAGTCGTAATCAAATGGGCTCTTTTCTAGAATTTCAAAGCCCTCAGCGATTGCCTGCATCATTCCGTACTCAATGCCGTTGTGGACCATTTTCAAGAAATGGCCGCTTCCAACTTTACCTGTGTAAAGGTACCCTTTTTCGATTGAAATGTCCTTGAAGATTGGTTCTACATGGGCAAAAACTTCTGCATCGCCGCCGATCATAGTGCAGGCACCGTTACGAGCACCTTCCATTCCGCCGCTTGTTCCGACATCCATGAATTGGATACCTGCTGCCGAAAGCTTTTCAGCACGTCTAAGTGTATCCTTATAGTTTGAATTACCTCCATCGATAAGGATGTCACCCTCTTCAAGGAAAGGCGTGAACTTTTCAATTACCTGGTCGATTAACTCGCCAGCAGGAATCATCAGCCAGATCACACGCGGCTTTGGCAGCATGTCCACCATTGTTTTATAATCTGCAGCAATCTCAGCACCTTCTGCTTTGATTTTCTGCATCGCTTCTTCATTAATGTCGTTCGCCACAACCTCATGGCCATTTTCCATCAAATTCAATACCAAGTTATAGCCCATTTTACCAAGGCCGACCATTCCTAGTTTCACGTAGATGCACTCCTTTTTCGTTTAAAAATGCCATTTTCGCATTTGTTGTTGTTTTTTCGAACAGCTTCTCATTGAAGAATAGAACTTTATACAAAGATAGTATCAAATATTTTTTCATATGTATATCTAAAATAAGAAAATAATTTTCAAGTTAATATCTTTTTATCGAAATCGCTTCTCTTATTTTTTGCAAGTTGTCTAGAGTTTGTTCCTGCCTGCGTACTGAAACCGCTACATGTAGCACATCGATCAAACTTAATTGTACCAGCCTTGATGCTAATGCCTCAGATCTGAATAGTGTTTCTCGCGAAGTCGTGTACAAAACGTAATCTGCTTCCTTGGATAATGGAGACTTAAAGTGACTAGTAATAGCGATTGTCGCTGCTCCATTAGCTTTTGCAATCCTTAGAGCTTCTATGACATCTTTATTGCTGCCGCTATGTGAAATGCCAACGGCCGCCTGACCAGGACCGAGCAGCGCTGCAGAAATGATTTGCTGGTGTCCGTCACTGTGGGCATTGCAATTGATGCCTGTCCGCAGAAATTTATGATAGGCATCGAGTGCGATTGCCGACGAACCACCTGATCCGTAAAAATCGATCCGCGTTGCCTTTGCAAGCACATCAATAATGCTCTCAAGAACCTTTTCATCCAGAAGATTAAGCGTTCCTTTCATTGCCTCGATATGCCCGGCAAAAACCTTTTCTGCAAGAGTAACAACTTGATCTTCTTCCTTAATTTCTTCGTGAATATTCTTGATCGGTTCCACAACTTCACTCGCAAGCGCAATTTTAAAGGCTTGATAACCCCTGAATCCAAGCCTTTTGCAAAAACGGAAAATGGTTGCCTCCGCGACAGATGCATTCTCTGAAAACTCGGTGATTGATAAATGGATGATTTCCTTCGGATTGGTCAATATATAATCCGCTACCGCCTTCTCCTTCGAGGAAAGCGACGAGTAGACGGCTTTAATCTTAACGATGACATTTTGCCCATTAAGTTCACTGGCCATTTTATGGCCTCCTTTTATTATTCTTTTTGACGGTGAATTTCATCATTATTTGTTGAAGGTGAAAATTTTTTTCATTTCTTTTATAAAAATAGGGCCAAACTGATGTTCAGCCCGCTTCATTGTTAATCCTGTTCCGTCAAAATGACCGGACCATCTTTGGTGATCGCAATTGTATGTTCATACTGCGCGGACAGCTTGCCGTCTACTGTTCTTGCTGTCCAGCCGTTAGAATCCATCTTCGTCTTCCATTCGCCGATATTAACCATTGGTTCGATGGTAAATACCATGCCTTCTTTCAGCCTTGGCCCCTTGCCTGGCAGACCATAGTGCGGAATATCAGGCTTTTCATGGATCACTGAGCCGATTCCGTGGCCGATAAATTCACGGACAACCGAAAAACCTTCTCCCTCCACATATGATTGGATCGCATGGCCAATATCGCCAATCCGGTTTCCAGGTACGGAGACAGCAATGCCACGATACAATGCCTCTTTTGTCACTTCAAGCAGCTTTTGTGATTGTTCGCTCACATTTCCAACTGCGTAGCTCCAAGCCGAATCAGCCAGCGCGCCATTCAAGTTGACGACCATATCTATCGTGACAATATCGCCATCGTTCAGCGCCCCTTTCCGAGGAAAGCCGTGGCACACCTCATCATTGATGCTGGCGCATGTTGCATATTGATAATTACGGTAGCCCTTCTGCTGTGGAGTGGCTCCGTGTTTTTTTAAATACTCCTCGACAAACTGGTCAATTTCCCAGGTGGTTACGCCCGGCTTGATCAATTTGCGCAACTTTCTATGCACGGAAGCGAGCAGCTCGCCCGCTGCCTTCATATTTTCAATCTCACGTGCCGATTTTAAAACAATCATTCCGTCATCTCCCCGAATCAATTCAATTCTATATTATCTTATATGAATAAATTCGCAAAATGAACCGGTTGATGGCGCATTTCAACTTCAATATGGCTATTTTTATAAAGAATTGTTAAAAATTATATTGTTTCACAACACTGATTCTCTTCAATCTTTTTTGCGGGCAGAAGTTTAACGTTTTATTGGCGGAGTTCACAATTTTATTGGCGATTATTTATTTTTATTGGCGATAATCTCATTATATTGGCGAAAACCCGCAGCTTATTGGCGATAATCCAAATTTATTGGCGAACTGGAAATTCCGTGCGTTTTTTTCCAATTCTTCACGGCAAACCATCCCCATTTAAAAAAACCCCTCTGCCTCAGCAAAAGGGTTCTTACCAATATTATTGCAACACTTTTAGTGCTTCGCGATTGAATGCCGGAATATCTTTCGGTTCCCTGCTGGTGACAAGCTGATTACAGCAAACCATGACTTCTTTATCCATGTATTTTGCTCCGGCATATTCCATGTCGACGCGGATGGACTTATAGCCCGTGGCTCCTCTGCCTTCAAGCGTTTTTGCGGTAAGCAGCAGTTGTGGTCCATGGCAGATGGCGAAGACAGGTTTCTTCTCGTCCATGAATGCCTTTGCAAATTGGACGAATCTCTCGTCTTCACGCAACTGGTCCGGAGAGAATCCTCCAGGGATGAATAGTGCATCGAAATCTTCCGGCTTGACGTTATCGATGCTTTCATTAATTTTCACCTCGGCTTTTTCCTGCTTTCCCGTTACGGTCTTCCCTTGTTCTTTTTCAATCGTCACTACTTCATGGCCTGCTTCGGTGAAAGCACGGGATGGCTCCAGATATTCGACATCTTCAAATAAATCTGTTATTAAACAGGCAATTTTTTTACCCATAAATTCAACATCTCCTTTTTTAAAAATCTCCACTATTAAAATTCCCTGTCTTCGGTTTGTAAAACATCTAATACGAGTTCCATTATTTTGTATAAAAATATGTAAAAAGACCTATCTTGTAGCAAATATAAAAAAATCATTTTAAATTTCCGTCATTCAACTATAATTTAATTTAGGACATCAATAGGGAGAGAAGGCACCATGAAATTTAGTTATGTCAATGTAATGGAAGAGGTCGTTTCCACGCTTGTCAATGTGCTGATGATGAGCCCTGATTACCAGACCTTCTGTAATTGCCAGAAGTGCCGGAACGATATCATCGCCATCAGCCTGAACACTCTTCCAAGTCACTACGTCACTACAGAAGATGGCCGGAAGATGGTTTACGAACAACTTAATACCCAGGAAAACAGAGCCTGGATCAATAAAAGGATCATCAGCGCCATCCATCTTGTCGGCAAATATCCGAAGCATTAAACCTGGAATAAGGATTCAACTTGTCTGAAATCTTTTATCTAAAATAAAAGCTGCCAATTGACAGCCTGGTTAACCGGGCAACATCAATGGCAGCTTCTTTTTTTTATAGAGACTGTTGGGTATCCATCCGTCTGGCAAAATCAACGAAACGGAACTTGTCAGGGCGGTGCCTTGACTCGGTATATTGGAACAGTGTAGCGTCATCAAAATAAATATAGTTTTTCACGATGACAATCGCATTGAACCCCTCCATATCTAGGAGCTTTCTGTCCTCGGCATTTGGCTCCTCAACTGTGAATTCTTTCTTCGCAAAGCTGATTTTTTTCTCCAACTTCCCTTCAATATACTCAAATATCGAGTTTTCACAAGTTACACGTGACAGTCCTGGCACATGCTTTTCTACGAGAAAATCCTTGTCGAGGATAACTCGTTCTTCATCAATATGCCTTACTCTTTTGACCTTCCAAACCTTTTCAGCATCCTCAACATTCAATTCCCTGGCAATATCCCGGCCTGCCAACTCGAGTTTAAACTCTTCAACAGTCGTTTTGGCTTTTCCTCCCATGTTCTCCGCAAGTTCTTTAAAACTGATCAATCCGGAAATCGGAAACTGATGTCTTTTCAAATCCAGCACAAGTGAACCCTTTCCTCGAATTTTTTGGATAAACCCATTTTGCGCAAGAAGATTCAGTGCCTTGCGGATGGTTTCCCTGGACGTTTGGTACATATCCGCAAATTCATTTTCTGATGGCAAAATCGTTTTAGGAGGATAATGTCCTTCCTGTATCTGTTTCGAAATCTCTTCATAGATTAATAAATATTTCTTCTGCATAACATCACCCGTACCTTGTCTGATTGCTACCATTTTACCTTGTTTAGGCCCTTTTGAACACAATTGGCTATTGTGTTTGTAATTTTCAAAGAATCTTCATAAAATAATGTACAACTGTAATCGCAATGACCGATATAAAAGCGATAAGTTTTTTCCCAACATGATTTTTCATAAAAGTGGCTCAAAAAAGCATTAAGGTTGGTTATAATTGTTCTATAAGTCGTTCTCAATATGGAACTATTTTATCAGATTTGTTATGATATAACTATAAATTGATAAGGTGTGTGGATAACAGTGATCGGTGAACGCGTCAAGAAACTTCGACAAGAAAAAAGGATGTCCTTATCTGAACTGGCAGAGCAAGCTGGCGTGGCAAAATCATATTTGAGCTCATTGGAGCGAAACCTTCAAACAAATCCTTCAATCCAATTTTTAGAAAAAATAGCAGGAGTATTGAATGTACCAGTAGACCATCTAATCCATGAACAACCTGACAAAGAAAATATGGATTCCGATTGGGTCAACCTTGTAAAAGAAGCAATGGATTCAGGCATCACAAAAGACCAGTTCCGTGAGTTCCTGGAGTTCAATAAATGGAGACTCCACAATAAATAATTCAAGGACAGCTTACGTGGCTGTCCTTCTTCATGAAAAAATAAAAAGCACCTCTAAAAGAGCTGCCCGATCGCACTTCTATTGTCTATGTATGAATTCCATTGACTACTTGTTTGTCTTCGTTAAAAACTCCCTGATTTCTTCTTTGTTAATTCCCATTTCTAATGCTTCCATTATAAGCTGCATCCATTCCGTATCCAGTTCTTCGAAAATTACCTGCTCTTTAATCAAGTTCTTCCCCCCAAAATACAATTAGTATTCCAGGCAGTCCGGCCATCATAGTACATTGCACCTTAGATCCGTGACTTTGCGTCCTAGTTTTTCAACAAGTTTGCCTTTTTCTGTACCTTTTTACTCACTTTTTTAGCCCCAATGTCATTGTACCTTGTTCTATATATTTAACATGTAATTATTTGTCGGGGACTATATAAGGATTTTTTCGCTTTTCTTCCAAACAATTACAAAATTACAGAGCGAGAGTTATATTATCTGAAAATTTAAACCATTCTTGTAAAGATATTTGTCAGATTTTATCCCTAATTGTTGAACTCTTTTTTTAAAATAACCCCCATAAACTTGAGGTGATCCTATGGATGGCCAGTTTTCTTATACATTTTCTTTTTTAACTGCGGTAAAATTGCCACTTTTTCAAGACTAATGGCATTAAAAAACGGGTATCTCGTTAGATCATTTCCGCAAACCGGGCAGAGCCACTCTCCAACCTCACAGCTGCTAAACGAAGGACGGTTACAACGATCACAATTTTTTCTGTACATGGCCATCCAGCCCCCTTAGAAAAGTGATATTCCATTCGAGTATAGTCCATTAGTATCATTTCTGAAAAAGTCTAAAATATCGCTAATTTTCTTAAAAAAGAACATAAATCGTTCTTTTTTAAGAATTTCCTCCGTTTATCTCAGTTTCTTGTGTTTTTAAAAGAACTAATTTGTTCGTTATAATGAATTAATAGATGAATAAAAAGGAGATCCTCTTATGAAGGTTGGAGAGACAATTAAAAGCTTAAGGCTTGAAAAAAAGTATTCAATTAGTGAACTCTCTGAAAAAGCGAATGTTTCCAAATCCTATCTCAGTTACATCGAAAGAGGGATTCAGGGAAATCCATCGTTACAGGTATTGTCCCGCCTTGCAGATAACCTTGATACAACTGTAGAGTATTTGATGGGACAGCAAAACATGAAAGCTGCCAGGATGTCTGTTGATGAGGAATGGGTTGGACTTGTTGATGAAGCTATAAAAAACGGAATCAGCAAAGAAGATTTTGCTTATTATCTGGATTTCATGAAGTTTAAGAGCAGGAGAAAACAGGATTAGCAGTTAAGTATTTATATAAATTACCATGCAAAACTGCGCTTTAGAACAAGTATTTTCTATAGGAGGCTTTGATCTGATGCCACTAAAAAACGAGCCTCATAGGCTGATCCTCTGTTTGGCCAGGCTGGCAGCAATCTTTGCCCCCACCTTCGCATTATTTTTTATAAGGGCGATATTCACAACAAGGCTTTTCCCCTCAGTTAATTCTTTCACCTTCTTAAGAATGTTCAATAATACTTCTGTTTCCACTTAAAGAATCGACACAAAGCTGTCACAAAAAAGTTCCTCTTCTCACGCTTTCTCCTTTGATTTTTCGTATTTTAATCACAACTCCCTGATAGGATTAAATTCGATCAAAGGAGGAGATTTTTTTGAAGAAATTATTTGCTATCATGGTGGCATTATTTTTAATGATAATCGTTTCTGCCTGCGGAGATGAAGCAGCTGAAAATGAACAAAAAGATGGTCAGGAAACTGCAGCAACTGAAGTGAAACACGATGATGATGACCATGCAGATGGGCCTCATGAACCAGGCGATGACGATGTCTGCGCATTCTGCAACATGAAGGTATATCCGGAAGCTGATCCAATGGGAGTTTTCACCGCACAGGCCAAAACGAAAGACGGAGAGTATGTATTCTTTGATGACTCAGGCTGTCTATTGAATATCACCAGACGTGATGATGTAGAATTTGAAGAGAAATGGGTCCGTGATTATATAACAGCAGAATGGGTCGAGGCTGATTCTGCGATTCCTGTAAAAGCAGACCTTAAAACACCTATGAAATACGGCTACGCATTCTTTAAAGACAACGAAAGCGCCGAGAAATTCATTTCAGAAAACAGCGGCAAGAATCCTGCCATTGCAACATGGGAACAAATCGACCTAATTGCAAACGAACGCTATATAAAAAAAATGAAGATGAATAGCGACAGCATGGATAAGGACCAGGAGAGCGAAATGGATGGTGAAAGCGAAGAAGAAAGCGGTCATTAATGAAGTTTAAAAAAATCCCAGTGTTGAATCAACACCGGGATTTTTTCGTCTGTGTTTTAACTAATACTTAATTGAAGAAGACCTTTTCAAGTGGAGTATAGACACCGTTTTTTTGTACAAGTGATTCAACTGAATCACAATATTGCAGATTGCCCTCCTGCATGAACGCAGCTCTGTCTGCCAATTCCTCGACCAGGCTAAGGATATGGGTGGTAAAGAAAATCGTCCTGCCCTGGCGTTTTTCTTCCTGGATTATTTCCTTGAAGCGGTACACCCAGAGTGGATCGAGACCATTGGTTGGTTCATCGAGTATTCGCAGAGGAACATCCGGCAACAGAGCCTGCGCAAGCGAAAGCCGCTGCTGCATTCCTTTAGAATATTGTTTAATCTGCATATTCCTTACATCGAACAAACCAACCTGGTGAAGAGCTTCAGTCACTTTTTCATCACTTATTCCTCTTAACCTCGCAAAAAAAATCAAAACTTCCAACCCCGTCAACTGGCGTGGAAAGAGCATTTCATCCGGCATATATGAAAATAGTTTTTTAAACCCTCTACTTTGCGGTTCAACTTTCTTACCTTCCATAACTACCATGCCCGCAGTCGGCTTCATAATCCCTGTAAGCATTTTGATCAATGTACTCTTGCCTGCACCGTTTCCACCACAGAGTGCAAAGATTTCAGGCTTGTCGATTGAGAAGCTGATACCAGTAATCTTCTTTGTCGGGCTATAGTGTTTTGCCAATCCTTCTACCCTTATCCATTCTTTGCTATTCATCCTCAATCCCCCGTTTAATCCTGTACACAGAGTATAGGACAGGCAATATAGTCCAAAGCAAAACAGCAAGAATATATAGCGTCTTGCCAATCAACCCATCTGCCCAGATGGTTAAATCATATAATCGAGGCCCGAATACCGAGGCTCCATCCAGCGACAAAATTGACTGGACACGGATCAACTCTAGCGGATTGAGAAAGATGGACACAGTCAGCATTGGCAGAAGCCATTGCTTCATCATGAACATGCTCAACCCCATAATGATAAATTCATAGAAAAGCACAAGGAAGGCCCAGACAATCAAGCTTATCCCCAGCGCCTGGAACCGAGTTTTGGCCATTATGCCAATCATCATTGCCAGCGACAGGAAAATGGCCGCCAGCAGTATCGAATACACATAAAATAATACCAGCAAAGAAACAGAGACTCCCCCGCCAACGAAAAAGATGACGAGCAATGCTGAACCATACCCAAATGTCAATACAGACCAGACTGCAATAAACAGACCTGCATACTTCCCAAGAATAACAGCCCATGGTGAAATGGGATATGTCAGCAGCAGCGTTAGCCCGCGATCTTCCTTTTCACCCGACAAAAACAAGCTGCCGATCAGCAAAGACAGCAAAGGAATCAGCAGTAAATTGATATTCAGCAAGCTGGCCGTCATCCTGTTAAACCCGTCAAACCCTGTTCCTCCTGTGTTGCCCAGAAATGCGACCATCACGGCCAGGGATGAAAACAATAAGCCAAAGCCGGCAAGCCAATGGCTTCTCATCATCAAGGTCAACTGCTGCCTCGCGATGTACCTCATTGCCCCCAGCTCCACTCATGTTTCTTTAATGAATCATAATCCAGCACCTCTCCCATTCCCTGTTCCTCAACATAATGTTCAGCGCCCTCTTTGTCCTTGAAACTAACCACACCATTTGCCATCGGGGTCCAAAAATCCGGATGAAAAGCATGGTAGGCTTTCTCCAATTCAACCCATTCTCCCGTATCCAAGTCACGCACATATTTTTTCGCTGCACTTTCTTCCTTAAGCAATGGCTCCATTTCCAGGAATTCATCCATGCAGCCGATATCATCAAACTTATATATTTCGCCATCGGCTGTGACAACCTCAGTAGCATAATGTTCGTGGGCAACACCCATATTGCACACCTCGCACACATCAATTTCCGGATTGATTTCCTCCGGTTCCATTGCACTGTTGCTGCAGCCCGACACTACCCCAACAGACATTATCAACAATATTCCAAGCTTTTTAATCATCGCAGTTTCCTTCCTTTCACAATGACGAATATCGAGAACAAAATAAACAAAATGCCTATTACTCCTGGCACCATTCGGTCCTTGCTCCGCTGTTCTGCTTCCCGAAGCATGGTTACCGGTTCTACCAGCGGGCGGGCATCATATACATCTGCTGCACCAAAAGAAGGAAATAAAGCCTCCGCCTTGGTCCACAGCTTGATCGAAGGACTTTCAAAAAAGAATTGCCAGTACGGCTGTTTCCTCAATAGGCGATCATACAGAGAACCTGCCTTGTAAGCCTCTTCTCCCACTCCATCACCTGAAAGGTCAAAACTGCTGTAATCATCCCAGTAGTTTCCCTTCATACCATCATCCAGCCTCATATCTTCCCCGGAAATTTTCGACTGGACAACATTTCCGATGAAATTGTTTTCAGAAAACGTATTATTTTCATTCTTGCCCATGAATTCAAGACCTACCTGATTGGCGGCAATCTGATTCCTATTGATTAATGTATCTACCCCATATTCAAGGGAAAGACCTGTGCTGTTCCTGAGTATTTCATTGCCCTCAACCTGTACATTCTTCGTTTCATAAATCAATATTCCGTAGCCGCGGAAATGAAAGTGGTCCGTTACCCTGTTTTCTCTGAAGTCAATATGAGCTGAATCCATCACCATGAATCCTGTCACATTTTTTTCAACATGATTTCTCTCAGCTAAGATCCTCTCACTGAACATAAAATGCATTCCATAGCGAGATTCACTTACATGATTCTCCGACACCTTGATGTCTTTTGTAAAATCAAAGTAAATCCCATCCTGTACATTGGCGATTTCATTTCCTTTCAGATAATGACCGCCTCCCTTGAACATATGAATGCCGTTCCCACGATTGGAAAAATGTGAATTGTTGCTTGTAATGCTATTTTCAAGCAGTTGGTTTTCAAAGCTGTTGGATATATAAATTCCATACTGGACATTTTTCATCGTATTGTTTTGTATGACATTCTTGTCGGATTTTTCAATGTAAATTCCGCTGTCCTCCTGGCCGGAACCGCTATTCTGGATTGTCAGACCATCAATAACTACATTAGAAGCAGTCACCGTGATGACACTCCCTCCTCCACCGCCATCAATAATTGCTCCCTCTTCTCCTTTTATAGAGACTTCCTTATTGATCACGACACTTTCTTTGTAAAATCCAGGAGAAAGTAGAATGGTATCCCCATTTCCGGCATTGTCGACAGCTCTTTGGATCGATTGGCCGCCCTCCACTTTGAACTCATCGGCATCGGTATGAATGGGGATGAGCATTAGAAGCAAAAAGAAATTAAATGCAAACGGCCTTATCAGCCTCCACATACAGCTGCCTCCTCCCTGTATTATTCTCTTTTTAAAACTAGCAAAAAAATGTGATGAAACCTTGAAATAATTGTTGGGAATCGTTGAAGTTAATGAAGAGATTTATAGTGATAATAGGGGTAAACCAGTTACATCCGTAAAGTTTTCAGAATAATCAAAAGAAGATGTGTCTATTTTGTGACAAATACAATATAATATTAATAATATGTAAACCTTACTAAGGATTAAAGGAGGACATGGACATGACATTTGTTCATATTTTAAACTTCTCCATTCCGATTGCAATGATGCTTGTAATTGGCTTTGCTGTCGATAAAATGTGCCAGCCAGATACGCCAGAGCAGGAAGCCGAGTAAACATTGCCGGTTTCCTTTTTATTTTTCGTGAATGCTAATCTGCTATGCAGCCTCACATACATAAAAAGAGCAAGATTCCCCCTGGAATCTTGCTCTTTTTATAAGTTTTTCACCACTGTGGGCGATGTTTTTATAAAAATCTTGTTTCCCTGAATGAAGAACAGGATACTTCCGAGCACCACCAAGGCTATGAACGAGAATAATACAGTCCCTCCTGCTTCATTCAATAAATAACCTCCGGCAATCGGCCCGAGAAAATGGCCAATTCTCCGGAACTGTGCTGCTCCGAAATATGTTCCCCGCAGTTCATCTGTCGCGAGCTGATCGACGAGATAGCTGCTTGAAGGGAAGATAAGAATTTCGCCTATTGTGATGAAGACAATTGCCAGTATGCCAGTGTACCATCCTGTTACAAATCCAAATGCCAGCATGCCTACCGATAGAAAAACGGCTCCTGCCATCATGACCTGCATTGTCTTAAATTTTTCGGCGAAGTGGCTGATCGGCATTTGCAGCAGGACGACCATGACCGCATTAATGGACAACATTACTGAATAAACGAATACGCCGTTCGCAATCGATGATTCCAGATATTGCGGGACATTCGATTCCATTTGGGAATAACCAAAGTTAATGATGATTGTTCCTAAAATCAAATACCTTAACGCTTTATCTTTGCCAATGATCTTCAAGGAGCTGGCAATCGTTACTTTAGAGGCATTTTCACTCGCAGGATTCCCCAGATTGTACTTTTTCATCATCAGCGCCAGAATCAGTACATAAATGAAATACATGATTCCTGTTACCATGAAAGCGGATTTAGCTGAAACCACTGCAAGATAGGCACCGAGCAGCGGTCCGACCGAAGCTCCTATATTGATCGCCGTATATCTTAGAGAGAATGCCCTCATGCGTTTGCTTTTTTCCGTCAGGTCGGCAATCAGTGCCTGGCCTGTCGGCTCGAAAAACGACCCGCTCAAACCATTTAACGCATTTAATACAATGAACCATCCCGGAGTTTCCGCGATCATAAAACCGAAATAGACGAGCGACATCGAAAACAATGAACCAATCATCACTGGCTTGCGGCCAAATCGGTCAGACAAATGGCCGCCCAGGAAACCGCCGACCACTCCTGATAATGGGCTAATACCAATCGTAATCCCGATTAATACTGGATGCAAATCGAGATTCCTTGAAAGATAGATTGCAAGAAAAGGCAGCGTCGCGAACGCTGAACCCCTTGCGAGAACTGTTCCGCTCAGCAGTACCCAAACAATCGGATGGAATTGCCGATAATAGCTTTTAAGTTTATTCATTTCTCTTTACCTCGTAAATTTGATTCGTAAATCATAGCAAATATCCAAATTTATGAAAATACCCTTTATAAAATAAAAAACCGCCGCCATACAGCTTGGCAGCGGTTCTTCGTCTTATTGTCCCGGGTTGTTGCTTGTGCGTGGAAGAATTAATATTTCTACCCTGCGGTTCCTTGCTTTGCCTTCGACCGTATCATTTGTAGCCACTGGCTGGAATTCACCAAAGCCCTTGGCGCTGAACCAGCGCGGGTCAAGCTGTTCATTTTTTAGAATGATTTTCATGAATTCTACGGCTCGCATTACGCTGAGTTCCCAGTTCGATTCATATCTAGCGGTCCTGATCGGCACATTATCCGTGTGACCGCTGATAATGATGTTCCGCGGCGGCTCCATGACCAGCAAGTCCGCAATCTCATTAGCGATATTCACATCGGTTGAGCGCACCTCCGCCCTTCCTGATTCAAACAGGACATTATCGCGGATTGTCAGCAGCAGACCCTCATCCATAAGCTTGGTTTCCAATTTATCTGTCAGCTTTTTTTCTTCTATATAAGAATTGACCTTCTGCTGAATCGCCAAAAGTTCCATCTGGTCCTTGGCCATATCATCCTCGTCATTCTTTTCAACATCTTCCTTGCGCTCGTCCGGCGATTCCATTTGTCCTTCAGGCATCGGGCTCTGGAACTCGAACACCCCTGTCCCTCCGGCAAATACATCATTGAATGCCTTTGAGAGTTGCTGGAACTTGCTAGCATCAACCGAGCTCATTGCAAAAAGCACAATGAACAAAGCCAGCAGGAGGGTAAGAAGATCCGCATACGGTATCAGCCAGGACTCATCCATATGCTCTTCGTGATGCTTTTTCTTCCTTTTCCTACTCATCCTTCGCCACGCCGCTTTCCTCAAGGATCATTTTCCGTTCGCCGGCCGGCAGATAGGAAGCAAGTTTCTGCTCAATCACTCGCGGTGCTTCCCCTTCTAGGATTGAAAGAATTCCTTCTATCATCATGTATTTTACTTGTGCTTCTTGCTTTGATTTACGCTTTAATTTATTAGCGAATGGATGCCACAATACATAACCAGTAAAAATACCCAATAACGTCGCAACGAATGCCGCACTGATTGCTCTGCCTAGCTCATCAGTATTATCCATATGACTTAGGGCAGCAATCAATCCAACTACTGCACCAAGAACTCCCAATGTCGGAGCATAAGTGCCAGCCTGGGTAAAAATGGCCGCTCCGGAAAGGTGACGTTCTTCCATCGCTTCAACTTCTTCTGTTAAGACGTCCCTTATGTAGTCGGCGCTCTGGCCATCTACCGCAAGCGATAAACCATTCTTTAAAAATTCATCATCGATTTCACTTGTCTTCGCTTCAAGTGCAAGCAAACCTTCCTTACGGGCTAGCTGGGCCCATTCAGAAAATAAACGGATCAAGGACGGTAAATCGGCACTTTCCTGTTCCTTGAATAATATCTTGAAAAGCTTGGGCACTTTCTTTAATTCTTTTGCAGGAAAGGCTATTGTCACCGCTGCAACAGTACCCACGATTATGATTAAGATCGCTGCTGGATTGGCAAGGGCAGTCACACTTACGCCTTTGAACACCATCCCAACTCCTACCGCAATGATCGCTAATATGACACCAATTATCGACGACTTATCCATGTACGACTCCCCTGTCTGCTTTACTTCTATTTGTGTCTCTTGATTTTAACTGTCATAATATCTCTTTTTATTTCGACATATTTTTAAAAATCTTAAGTAATGGTGACTAAAAATAATTTTTCACAAATAATAAAGATTCAGATTTTTTATGCCGATATAATAAATATGAATACATAGAATACTAAGGAGGCTTTAACGTGGAGGCTATTCAAAATCTCCGCAGGCAGGATACGAAAAAGAAGAACATTTTGATGCTCAGCACTTATTCGGTATCCTTGATTGCGACAGCTGCATATACTCTCATCGAAAAAGAACCAATTGTTAAAACGATGGTTTATGTAAGTGAATTATCATTTTTTGTACTGTTTTTCCTGATATTCCAGCTATGGCTTAAGAAGGAGTCATTGTTCCCTTATGCCGCTTTTGCTGCTATTTTCATTCATCACTTCTTTTATATCGGAATGTTTGGGGGCAACGGAGCATTTTTGCTCGTCCTTTTGTTCCTGGCGGTCTTTTCGGCCATCCATTTCGATATAAAAATCTTTGTTACCGGATTCAGCCTTGGCCTTGTTGCCGTTGTCATGAATACCTTGCTGGCGACAGAAAACCAGGACTTTTTAAGCAGCACATTCACTGCGATTTTACTTTGCTATATTTTAATCGGCGCCGTTCTGTTCGTCTTGATCCGTTTGAACAAGGCTGCCTTTAAATCGCTGGAGACCTTCCTTGCTGATTCTGAAAACGAAAAGGTCCGTAAAGAGCAGCACAGCGCTTTGCTTCATGGTGAGCTTCTTGTCGTTACTGAAAGCCTTGGCAAGATTAACGAACAAATCCAGACACATCTGTCTTCACAAACAGAAATGAAGATCGCCGTAAATGAAATTTCTGCCGGAAGCCAGGTACAGACGGAGCAAATCAACCATATTTCTGAAAATGCAGAAATGACAAAGCAAAGAATGGATGAAATGTCCGATATGTCTGTCCTGCTCTCTGACAATACTTTACAGGCTGCAAGAGCATCCGAAAGCGGCTCAGTTAAAATCACCGAGCTTCAGGGCGACATGAAAGAGCTTGCTTCTTCGATCTCCGAGCTGAGCCAGACTTTCTCTATGCTTACAAAGAAAATTGAGGAAACGAACGGCTTCATTGTCAACATCCGCAACATCACAGAGCAAACGAACCTGCTTGCCCTCAATGCCTCGATTGAAGCCGCGCGCGCCGGCGAGGCTGGCAAAGGCTTCTCAGTCGTTGCCAACGAAATCCGCAAGCTGGCAGAAATGACAAAAGAAACAGCCATCCAGATTACCGAGAATCTTACTGCCGTGAACGAAACAAACTCTGCAGCTCTGGAAAAAATGAACGACAGCAGCGAAAAGCTTACAGAGAGCCGTTCAGCAGTTGAAGAAGTTTCCGGTTTCTTCTCGGAAGTCAGCTCAACACTTCGTGAACTGACAAACCAATTCGGACAGTTTGAATTGACTGTCAGTGATGTCAAAAGCCAGACAGGTGATGTCGAAGCATCAACACGTGAGTTGGCTGCCATTATCGAGCAGGCAACCGCAGGCCTGGAGGAAATGAATGCAACGATTGAAACATTGAACGACGATAACGAGACAATCGCAGCATACGTAAGCCAAACAGCAGCTGCTGCAGAGAAGATCAAAACACTCGGAGCGTAATAAGAAAAGCGCAAGCGCCTTGATCAGCCCCGACAAGCGCTGGAGGTCCTGACAGTGAAGTCGTTCTTTGACTTCATTGGCAGGACCGAAATCGAAAAGTATAGCCGACTGCCCAGAAACGCAGAAACTGGAGACTCCGGCAAAGAAGCGCTTTTTGCTTCTGCCGGCGGAGTTGAAGTTTCGGAGTTTCTAGGAGGCGACACTAGACAAGCGACTCGAGGGGCTAGGCGCTGGAGCTGGACATTTCTCGACGCGAAGATTTTTATACTTACCTAATAACAGAAGGGCCAGGCTGGATATCTCCGCCTGGCCCTTTACTTTATAATAGCTTCTTTTCAATTTTCCGTTCGTAATTTTTAAATAGAGAGGAATTTGTTTTAGCTCCCCGGCTCGACATGATTTTATTGTACCGAAGCAGCTTCTGGCTTAGCTCCTGGTTAAGCCTGTTCTTTTCATCTGGATTTTCACAGTTGCGGATCAGGTCTTCGATAGACATCACTTCCTGCCTTAACCGCTGTTCTTCCGGAGAGAAACCGGCATTTTTCAGCATCTTGTAGGCCATTCTCAGATCCTCTGGAACGGCTGACATATCTTCCAGGTTCAACGGTTTCCCGTAGCCAGGCAAATTTTCAAACTCTCCGTCATTGTAAGCACACTTGATCCGATCCTCCGATACCACCATTGAAAAATCCATCTGAACCACTCCAGTCCATTAATTTCAGTATTTCTACTATCATTATATTACTTAAATCCAGTATTTTCTAATTTTAATATTTGGTAAAAGAAAATTTTATCACGCTAAAGGTTTAAAGAGTTAGCAAGCAGGCTATTTAGTATCTAAAATAATTTCACAACAAGGGGTGTCAACGAATGATTATTGGGGGTATTGGATTCACTCTGATTTCTGCCGCTTTTTTCATGGGGCTGGTCGCCTGGTATTCTTACATAAAGACGAAAGGCGAAGTCAGTGATACTGCAGGCTATTTCCTAGCAGGCCGAGGCCTGACGGGCACTTTTATTGCAGGTTCCCTCCTGCTCACGAACCTTTCTGCTGAACAGTTGGTCGGCCTGAATGGACAAGCATACAGAACAAATCTATCCAACATGGCATGGGAGGTGACAGCAGCTTTCGCGATTATCATCATGGCCACCTACCTGCTTCCGAAATATCTAGGTGGAAACTTTACCACGCTACCAGAGTTTCTAAGTAAGCGTTTTGATGAAGGTGTCAGACAATATACCGTCTTGCTATTTATGCTAGGATACATACTTGTTACCGCACCATCTATGCTGTATTCAGGTGCCCTTGCCGTATTGCAGCTGTTCAACGTTCCTGAGCTGTTCGGAATTTCCTATGAAGCTTCCGTCTGGATTGTCATTTGGATCATCGGAATCATAGGTGCCATTTACGCGATTTTCGGCGGCCTTAAAGCAGTTGCGATTTCTGATACTTTGAATGGAGTCGGCCTGATCATCATCGGCCTGCTCGTCCCAATCCTTGGCTTGATTGCACTCGGCGACGGCAGCATCGGGGATGGTATGAAGCAAATAGCCACTACCAATACTGAAAAAATGAATTCTATTGGAACTGAGAAGGATTCTGTACCATTTGGAACGATTTTCACCGGAATGATTTTCGCTAATCTCTTTTACTGGGCTTCTAACCAATATGTCATCCAGCGAACCCTTGGAGCAAAAAGTCTTGCCGAGGGCCAGAAGGGCGTATTGATCTCTGGTTTTTACAAGCTGCTCGTGCCGCTGACAATGATGATTCCGGGTGTCATCGCCTTTCATATGTATGGAGATGGCTTGAAGTCAGTCGATCTTGCCTACCCTGCATTGATATCTGATGTATTGCCGAAATGGATGTCAGGCTTCTTCCTTGCCGTCCTGCTAGGTGCGGTCTTAAGTTCATTCAATTCATTATTGAACAGCGCCGCGACGATGTTCGCGCTCGACATTTATAAAGCCCGCTTCAACCATGAAGCAGATGACAGGAAATTAATTTCCGTAAGCAAAATAGCGGGTACACTTCTTGCGATCGTCTCATTGTGTATCGCACCACTATTAATGAACGCACCGGAAGGATTATGGGATTTAATCAGAAGATTCACAGGCTTCTTCAACATCCCCATTATTGTGATTTTACTGGTAGGGATTTTTACAAAACGAGTCCCGGCCCTTGCAGCGAAAGTCGTGATCATCTTCCATGTCATAACCTACTATATGCTCGTCTGGGGTACACAGCATCTTTTCGATTTTGTAGTGCCGATTCATTTCATCCACATTTACGCAATCCTATTCGTAGTTGAAGTCGCCATCATGGTCGCAATCGGATTCTGGAAGCCAAGAATTACGCCATATACCTTCCGCTCCGAAGCAGCTGTCGACATGGTGCCATGGAAATACACATTGCCTGTATCTGTGGTCCTGCTAGCGCTTGTTGCGATCCTTTATGTTGTGTTCTCCCCAATCGACTTGGCATACGCTGGCGGTTATGTATCTCCAGCATTTTGGCCAGTGACACTTGGAATACTCGCAGTAACAATCGCGTTGGCATTTGTTGCGCTTAAAAAGTGGAACAAAACCTATGCCCGGTATCTGAAAAGTGAGAATACCCTAACTAAGATAAAAAGAGGTTCAACGGCAGAGTTGCAGCCTACATTGAGCGAATATCAATAATTGGCTTTACGTAAACAAAGACCTATTAGAGTTCTAATCATCTAATAGGTCTTTTTGTTTAACTATCTTAACCGGTAAGGAACTCTTATTAGATATTTCGTGCTTGTTCTTTACTTGAAATGTCTATTAAACCGCTGTTATTAGACATTTCGCTTCTGTTCTTTACTTGAAATGTACATTAAACCTCTTTTATTAGACATTTCGCTTCTGTTCTTTACTTGAAATGTCTATTAACCTCCTGACTGTTGATTGTAAACATAAATAAAGCGCCTGGTTACCCAGACGCCATTTTTTCATTGATATCCTTTTGCGCTTTCCTTTAGGATTTTGTCCTTGAATAGTGTATAGCTCCAGGACTGATAAGCTATGATGATTGGCACGAAAATAGCGGCAACGATGAACATGATGGTTAGGTTGAGCTTGCTTCCGGCGGCATCGAATAGAGTGACGCTATAGGCACTGTCGATTCTGGATGGCAGCATATTCGGGAACATCCCGACAAAGCCGAAGGCCATTTTTGTAAAAATGGTCACGCAGACTGCCGTAAAGGCATAACCGATTTTCTTTTTAAAAATAAAGTAGGCTGCCGTGAGCATCGCAGTCAGTGCGATAACCGGTACAATCCAGAGGACTGGGTTTTCTGAGTAGTTGTCGAGCAATGGCGTCATGTTCACTGTCGCCAGAAAAAATAGTGACAACACTGCTGGAGCCACTCCAGCTAAAATTCCTGAGAACCTGTATGCTCGGATCGCAGTTTGCCCAGCTGTCTTCAGCTGAATCCATAAAGATCCTGAAAGCAGGAACAAGGAGACAAACAATAACCCTCCCAGAATTCCATAGCCGTTCAACAGGCTGAATAAATTACCTTCATAGCCATTGGCACCGATCAACAATCCGCGGTACAGGTTGGCGAATGTCACTCCGAATAAAAAGGCGATCAAGAAGCTTCCGGTGAAAAAGCCCCATTTGCACGCTGCCTGCCAGAGCGGATGGTCATCCTTGTGCATGAATTCGAGTCCTATTGCTCGAATGAACAAGGCGATAAGTACCAGGAATAACGGGGTATACAAAAAGCTGAACATATCGGCATAGACAGCCGGGAAAGCTGCGAATGTCGCTCCTCCAGCTGTAATCAACCAGACTTCATTCCCGCCCCAGAACGGACCAACTGCCTCCTGCAGCTGGTTACGCTCCTGGCGATTTTTCGCGATGAACGGGAACAGCATTCCAGTCCCAAGAGTGTATCCATCAAGGATAAAATAAACCGTCCAAATCAATCCCCACAAACCGAACCAAATGATTGCAAGTGTATCATGAGACATGTTTCACGCCTCCTTCAAGGCCATATTTAATCTCAGATTCAGGACCTTTTTTCGCATATTTGATGATTAAATAAACATCTGCTATCAGAAGAACCGTATAGAAGATGACGAGAGCTGCCAAAGAGAATACCACCTGGGACATGGCAATTGGCGATACCCCCTCCGACGTTTTCATCAATCCGTACACAACCCATGGCTGCCTTCCTGCCTCCGCTACCATCCAGCCGGCATTGATTGCCAGGTACGGAAGCAGCACCGAATAAAGGACTAGCTTCAAGTACCGAGGTGAGTTCTCCAATTTATTTTTCCGGTAAAGGTACAAGCCGTACCAGGAAACAGCCAGAAAAAAGACTCCAAGTGCAACCATGACTCTGAAGGCGTAAAAAACCAGTTCCACATTCGGGCGTTCATCTTTAGGAATATCCTTCAATCCAGTGACTTTCCCATCAAAAGAGTTTGTATAGAAGAAGCTGCCCAATTTCGGTATGCTGATTGCCTCAAAAGCATTGCGCTCGTTTTCCTGGTCGGGAATCTGGATCAGATGGAACGGCATGTCCTTTTGTGTTTCCCAGACGGCCTCCATCGCTGCGCCTTTTGCCGGCTGCATTTTAGCTGCGAACACACCGGACTGGTGGCCGATGAATGGCGTCAAAGTTGCCGAAAACAACGCCATTGCCAGACCGTACTTAAATGACTTTTTATAAAATGCTGTTTCATTTTTCCTAAGCAGATGATAAGCACTGATAGCCATCATGAAGAAAGCTCCGACAATATAAGCACTTACGACTGTATGTACGAACATATACCAGGCATACGGATTGGTGACAAGCTCTGAAAAGCTTTCCAACTCGACACGGCCATTGTTCAGGACATAACCGACTGGATTTTGCATGAATCCATTCGCTGTGATAATCCAAAGCGCGGAAATATTCGTGCCAAGGGCCACCATCCAAATCGAAATCGCCCGCAATTTCGGTGAGAACTTATCCTTGCCGAACAGCCAGATACCCATAAAGGTCGATTCAAGGAAAAAAGCAACCAGAGCTTCTATCGCAAGCGGCGATCCGAAAATATCTCCCATATACTTTGAGTATTCAGACCAGTTCGTGCCAAATTGGAATTCCATCGTAATGCCTGTAATCACGCCAAGCACAAAGTTGATGGCAAACAGTTTCCCCCAATAATCTGCCATCCGCTTATACGTAGGATCAAGGGTGCGCGCATATTTTGTCTCCATGATGGCGACGAGAATGACTAAACCAATCGTTAATGGAACAAATAAGAAGTGATAAAACACAGTAACAGCAAACTGGATCCGACTTAATATCAGGACCTCTTCCATCGTTGGTTCCTCCTAATTTTTGTTTGTGAAATATTTAACATAATCTCAATTCTATTTTAAAAAAACTTTGTGAGTGATATTGAAGATTTTTGTAGAGAATTTGTGACAATTTTATCCTTTAAGTGTGATGCTGGTCACAGACAAAGGATATAAACGTAAGCGCATTGATCAGCCCCGACAAGAGCTGCCCGATAATACCACCACTTCCTGTGTCTCAGAGGGCCATCATTGGGCAGACCGAAACGTCTCGAGAGGCTAGAGGCTGGAGCTGGACATAAAAAACAGGCCCTGTTAACAGGACCTGAAGAATTAAATATTCCCTATATTTGAAGGATCTGTACTGACTCCTTGCTGGCCGGGCACCCAGTTCGCTGGCACACCTTTGCCCGTTTGCTTGGCATATTCGAAAGCCTGCAGAATCCTTACGTGCTCAGGAAGATTGCGGCCGACATTCCCGGGATAAGTAAGCTTTGCCCTGATAATTCCCCCAGGATCAATGAAAACCGATGTTCTGAAGCAGGCCCCTGTTGTTTCATCTAGAACCCGGTAAGCACGACTGATGACCTGTGTCCTGTCGCTTACCATTGGATACGTTACATTCTTTAAGGATGGAGAAGTTTCCTTAAAAACCTTGTGTGAGTAAACACTATCTGTGCTGATGGCCAGCAATTCAGCCCCCAGCGCCTGGATATAAGGGTAAACAGCGGCGACCGCCGCCAGTTCCGTCGGTCAGACAAAGGTGAAATCGCTTGGGTAGAAAAATAAAATGACCCACTTTCCCCGATAATCCTCGAGGTTAATCTTCTTTATGTCACCATTAATCAACGCATCTGCCGTAAAAAGCGGAGCTTGGTCATCACGGTTCGCACAAAAAACAGTCGGGCACTCAACCAAATCTTGAGCGTACAATTTTTCGTCCATTTAAGCATCCCTTTCATTAGTAAAATTTCTTCTTTACAATCATATGCAGATGATTTTTTATATTTCAGGTTACATCAGGAAAAACTACATTGGATAAGAAAAGCGCAAGCGCCTTGGTCAGCCCCGACAAGCGCTGGAGGGCCTGTCAGTGAAGTCGTTCTTTGACTTCATTGACAGGATCGAAGCGTCTCGAGGGGCTAGGCGGTGGAGCTGGACACAAATCTAAGTGTCAAAAACTTATACTTTATAAATTAAAGGAGGGTTCATGAATGAGCAGAGGCAAAGAGTTCAACCACAAGAAAAAGGGCCATCCCGGAGACCTGCCTGCAGGTGCACTGAGAGCAAAGCGACCTGAGACAGAAGCCCAGGAAGATGAGGAATTCCTCGTCGTCCAGGAAGCGTTCAAAAACCGTGTAGAGGAAGACGAAGTGTAATGATTCCAGGACTCGGCTAATAATAGCCGAGTTCTTTTTTGATTGAAACTTTTTCCAACAGAAATCGTATATGTTGTTATACACAATTTTTCACTAGCCATTAACTATTTTGGGAGGAATATGTACATGATCGTAACAACCACTTCAACATTGCAAGGAAGAGAAGTCGAGAACTATCTGGGAATTGTATCCGGTGAAGCAATCATGGGTGCCAATGTGGTGCGAGACTTTCTCGCAAGTGTCACCGATGTGATAGGTGGCAGAAGTTCAGCATATGAAAACAAACTTGCCGAAGGCCGTGAAATTGCGATCCGCGAAATGGAAGATAAAGCACGCCGCATGGGCGCAAATGCCATAATCGGCGTCGACCTCGATTTTGAAACATTGCGAGAAGGCATGATGATGTGCATCGCGACAGGAACCGCTGTTAAAATTAAAGAATAATGATGAAAGGACCAGGCATGCTGCCTGGTCCTTTTGTGTGAGATTAAATTTTCTCTTTTTTAAAATGGGCGATCACCAGTCCGTCACCGACTACTGAATCATGCTGGCGCTCGAAACCAAGCTTCTCATAAAGCTTCACTGCAGGTGTGTTCGCAGCCCCGGTTGAGACGATCATTTGTGAACATCCATACTGTTCTAACTGGCTGAGCAACTTCCGCGCAATTCCTCTGCGAAAAAATTCAGGGTGAACCATCATACGATAGATATCGATTAATTCCCCATCTTTTTTAAAAGAGACCGCCCCAGCAAGCCTGCTTTCAATATAACAACCAATAAAGGTCTCACCACAATCTTGAAGCTCTTCGAATGATTCTTTTAACGGAGGAATTTCATCTGTGCCAATCAGGTCCGCTTCTATCCTGTATGATTTTCTCTGCAGTTCAAGAACTTCAGCACACTCCATAATCTCCTCAAGATCAATTTGCCGAAATTCTGGTAGCAATCCACTGTCTTTAATCTTATTAATAATCAGTTCTTGCCTTTCTGTTAACGAGGGCAGATTGTTTATTGGGAAAAAGCGGAGCTCCTTGCTTTCGCCATCCAGCATCTGCAATTCCCCTTCCCAATCAACACAGGCATACAAAGCGATCGCATTGTATATTTCATCGCCATTTGGATATCGGAAATAGTACTCTCTTCCAGCAACCACGTCTAAAAATTTCAGCCTTTGTAAACGAAGCCCTGTTTCCTCGAATAACTCCCTGCAAGCCGTTTCCTCAAAGCTTTCGCCAGGTTCCATTGCACCACCGGGAATCCCCCATCTGCCGGTATCATTCCTTAGCTGCAGCAGTACTTCATACTCTTTATTAAAAACAAGCACAGCGGAACCAACTAGAATGAATGGCCTGCTGCCAATCAGCTTACGAATTTCTTTAATATAATCACTCATGTGCTCCCCCATTACAAAAATTCTCTTTTTTCTATTATACTAAGTAAAGCATAAGCAAAACTGTTTTGTTTTGAAAGGAGTATTCATGAAATCATTAGTACTTGCAGAAAAACCGAGTGTTGCCCGCGAGCTTGCGCGTGTACTTGGCTGCAATAAAACTCATAAAAGCTATTTTGAAGGAAATCAATATATCGTCACCTGGGCACTCGGCCACTTGATTGAATTGAAAATGCCCGAGAATTATGATCCAAAATACAAGGTATGGAAACTTGAGGAGCTGCCGATCATCCCGGATAAAATGGGATTGAAGGTCATCAAGCAGACGAGCCATCAATTCAAGGCAATTGAGCACCTTGCTGAACGCAAAGATGTTGGCGAATTCATCATCGCGACTGACGCCGGTCGTGAAGGTGAACTTGTGGCCAGATGGATTCTCCAGCGCATCAATTGGAAAAAACCAATCAAGCGACTGTGGATTTCCTCCCAAACAGACCGCGCTATCAAGGATGGTTTTAAGAACCTCAAGCTTGGCAAGCAATTTGAAGACCTGTATGAATCCGCTGTCTGCCGTGCCGAGGCTGACTGGCTGATTGGATTGAATGTATCGAGGGCTTTGACAACAAAATTTAAGGATCCTTTATCTGCTGGCCGTGTTCAGACACCGACACTCGCGATGGTTCTCGAACGTGAAGATGAAATCAATAAGTTCGTGCCGAAGGAGTACTGGACAATCCAGGCGAAGGTCGGCTCATTGAATGCTGAATGGGAAAATAAAGGCGAAAAGCGGATTTTCTCAAAAGAAAAAGCAGAGCAGATACAAAAGAAGCTTTCCAACAAGAAAGCAGTGCTGAAATCGCTGGACCGAAAGCAAAAATCAGAACCACAGCCCCTGCCTTATGATCTTACAGAACTGCAGCGTGACGCCAATAAACGTTTCGGCTTCTCAGCAAAGAAAACATCCAATGTGCTGCAGGGATTGTACGAACAGCATAAGCTCGTTACCTATCCACGTACAGATTCACGCTATTTGACGACCGATATGGAAGCGACGATGGCGGACCGCCTTCAGGGGATTATGTCCGGCTACCGTGACGAAGCAAAACCTGCCCTTGCCCAAAAAGGAAAAGTCCAGGCGCGCCGCGTCTTTAATAACGAAAAGGTAACCGACCACCATGCGATTATCCCGACAGAGGAACGGCTTCACCTTGCCGATTTATCGCCTGATGAACGGAAGCTGTACGATTTGATCGTCCGCCGATTCCTTGCTTTATTTTACCCGGCTTATCAGTATGAAGTGATCCATGCTAACTTCGATGTCGAAGGAGAATCACTGTCAGCACGGGAAACGAATATTATTGAAATTGGCTTTAAAAAGGTTCTCGGAAAAGACGAGGACGATGCAGGCACGCAATCACTGGGACACCTTGAAAAAGGCAAAAGCTACCCAGTTGGCCAGGTCAGCATGAATAAAAAAATGACCGAGCCGCCGCTTCGCCTTTCTGAGTCAGATATTCTCGCTAAAATGGAGAAATTCGGCCTTGGCACTCCGGCAACACGAGCGGAAATCATTGAGCGGATCATATCGTCAGAGGTCGTGGAAAGACAAAATGGCCGCCTGTATTCAACGAAAAAAGGCAAGCAGCTCATTGACCTGGTAAACGATGAACTGACTTCCCCTGAGCTAACTGCAAAATGGGAAAAAGAACTAGAAGAAATCGCCCGCGGCAAAGGGGACCCGAAGGCCTTCAAGAAACGGATTCGCGAACAGACAGCCCGCCTTGTATCCGAAATCAAGACGAGCGACAAAACCTACCGCGCCCATAACCTGACAGGCTCTAAATGCCCTGAATGCGGTGAGTTCATGAAGGAACGCAAGACAAAGGAAGGACGCATTCTCGTCTGCTCAAGCCCTGAGTGCAGCTTCCGCAAGCATAAGGATCCAAAGCTTTCACAAAGACGCTGTCCTCAATGCCATAAGCGAATGGAAATCCACAACGGCAAAGCTGGTGCCTACTTCCAGTGCCGCCGCTGCAATGTCGTTGAAAAGGCAGAGGATAAAAAGAAAAAAGGTGTTACCAAGCGTGAGGAGCGCAAGTTGAAGGAAAAATACGCTCCGTCCCAGGAGAACTTCGGCACCAGTCTCGGAGACTTGTTGAAAGCTGCGATGGAGGATAAGGATTAAAAACTAGTTACACAGAAAGCGGCCATTGCGCCGCTTTTTTATTTTTGAGATTTTTACCACGTAAAAGTATAAGAAAAAATCTTCCGAAAGGATTTAACTTGTAAAAAATTCCTTTGGAGTAGTATGATATTCGTTGGTTATTATTTCGGAGTAATGAAGGAGCAACATCATGAGAATAAGGGATTGGGATCGTAACTTGAAGATTCGCTTGTTTGGCGAAGCTTTAATGAATATAACATTTTGGATGTTTTTCCCGTTTTTGACCATTTATTTTGCTGAAAGTTTCGGGAAGGGCAACGCTGGCTTCCTGCTCGTCTTATCCCAGGTCTTTTCGGTATTCGCCAATTTGATGGGCGGATATACCGCCGACCGGTTCGGGCGCAAACGGATGATGGTGATCTCAGCTTTTGGCCAGGGAATTGCTTTCCTTGTTTTTGCCTATGCGGTTTCACCATGGTTCACTTCGCCGATGCTCGGATTCATCTGCTTTACGCTCGTCGGGATGTTCGGCTCCATTTACTGGCCGGCCAGCCAGGCGATGGTTGCGGACGTGGTCCCGGAAAAAGACCGCAGCAGTGTATTCGCGATTTTTTATACGCAGATCAATATTGCCGTTGTTGTCGGCCCGATTCTCGGAGCGATTTTTTATGTAAAATATCGGTTTGAATTGATGATAGCAGTTGCGATTATCTCCATCCTGCTAGCGCTTGTCCTCGCAAAATGGACGCGTGAAACGGTACCTGCTTCAGCCAGGCAGGCACGGGCAGAGAATGGAAAATGGTATAGCTTCCTTAAGGATCAAATTGCCGATTACAAGGTCATTGTCCAGGATAAAATTTTCCTCATGTTCATCATAGCAGGGATTTTAGCGGCTCAGACGTTCATGCAGCTTGATCTATTATTCCCTGTTTATACAAAGGATTCGGTGCATAATCAAACCGTGCTCGAACTCGGCAGCAAGGTATTCACCGTTAATGGCGAGCAGGCTTTTGGCTTGATTCTTTCTGAAAATGGCTTGCTGGTAGCCCTCTTTACTGTAGTTGTAACGAGATGGGTGACCCGTTTCCGCGAACGGAATGTGTTTGTATTGTCCTCGTTAATTTACGCAGTGTCGATATTGATGTTCGGCGCGACAAATTGGATTTGGGGCCTGATTGCAGCGATGGCGGTATTCACATTGGCTGAACTGATGACTGCAGGTCTCCAGCAAACCTTCATTTCCAACCTCGCACCTGAACAAATGCGCGGCCAGTACTTTGCGGCAGCTTCATTACGATATACGATAGGCAGGACGATTGCACCAATCAGCATTCCGCTGACTGTCTGGATCGGGTACGGCTGGACGTTCACCATCCTCAGCATCCTCGCTGTTTTAAGCGCGGTGCTGTTCTGGTTGATGTTCCGGATGTATGAGAATAGGAAGGCAACGGAGGTTTAAGCGGGGAATTTAAAGAGTTGGTCGATATATTTCAAAATCCGCTGATATATTGCAATAAGTGGTCGATATATTTAGTTTTTCACCAATATATTAATTAGAAGTACGCTGATTGGATGATAAAAACCATTAAAAAATCCAAACACACAAAAAATCCATGCAGAAACCGACTCTGCATGGATTTTTCTTTATTATTTTATCTTTGCATCGCTATACTTGAATGTCATGAACACAAATAGCAGGAAGCTTAGCAGCAAAGTGGATCCGCCGACGATATAGAATACCATTGTGAATGTTTCTGGCAGCGGGAATGGTTTCACGTTATAAAGCCACATGCCTAAGGTCAAGCCGAAGCTTCCTAGGATCGCTGTCCAAACATGGAATGATGCTAGTTTTGAAGTTTTGGGCACCGCGTAGGAACGGTAGTAACTGGAGAATGCAAACAGACTAAGCCAGCCTACAACCAAAATATGCGCATGGACCGGGCGGATTGCATAGTCCCCGGCACCTGCCATATGCGAGCCCATGAACGCGCCAACGAAAGCGTAAATCGCGGAAAGCCGCAACAAGACAACATCGAATTTCATGTAAAAAAATCCTCCTATACCCCTTTTGTATACCGCTCTATTTTACCCTAGGCTTCTATTATGATGCCAGTCTGATAGGCTAGCAATTTTAGACAGAAAGGCAGCCTTTCCAATGTCTAGTTAAGTCGAATGTCTTAAGTTTCTTTTTTCCTATAAAATCGTTACAATATAAAAGAAGATTCAGAAAAGGGGCGAAATAGATGAGTGATTTCAAAACGAATTTAGAAAAATATGCAGACCTTGCTGTCAGGGTTGGCGTTAACATCCAGAAGGACCAGACGCTTGTCATCAATACAATGCTTGATTCCGCTGAGTTTGTCCGTGTTGTTGTGAAAAAGGCATATGAAGCCGGCGCTAAAAACGTCGTTGTGAACTGGAATGATGACACTGTTAACAGAACAAAATATGACCTTGCACCTGATGAGGCTTTCAACGTGTATCCTGAATGGCGCGCACGCGAGGTTGAAGACCTTGCTGAAAACGGAGCGGCATTCATGTCAATCGTTTCTTCAAGTCCTGACCTGTTAAAAGGTGTAAAGTCTGAGCGTATTGCAAACTTCCAGAAAGCTGCTGGAACAGCTCTTTCTAAATATCGCAAATACATACAATCAGATAAAGTAAGCTGGACTGTCATTGCCGTTCCTTCTGAAGGATGGGCGAAAATGGTGTTCCCTGAGGACACAGCTGAAACAGCTGTTCAGAAGCTTTGGGATGCAATCTTCAAGGCAGTCCGCGTGGATACTGAAGATCCGGTCGCAGCATGGAAAGATCATGACGCTTCCCTTCATGAAAAAGTTGATTACCTGAACAGCAAGCGTTACAAAAAGCTTCACTACAAAGCTCCAGGTACTGACCTGACAGTTGAGCTTCCTGAGAAGCATATCTGGGTTGGCGCTGGCAGCGTGAACGAGCAAGGCAACGAGTTCATGGCAAACATGCCGACTGAAGAAGTCTTCTCTGTACCGTTGAAAACTGGCGTGAACGGATATGTTTCAAGCACGAAGCCACTTAGCTACGGCGGAAACATCATCGACAACTTCAAGCTTACTTTTGAAAATGGAAAAATCGTCGGCGTCGAAGCTGAAGAAGGCGAAGAAATCCTTAAGCAGCTTGTGGCGACAGATGAAGGCTCACACTATCTTGGTGAAGTTGCCCTTGTACCATTCAATTCGCCAATTTCACAATCAAACGTGCTATTCTTCAACACATTATTTGATGAAAACGCGTCAAACCACTTCGCAATCGGCAGTGCTTATGCATTCTGCGTAGAAGGCGGCAAAACGATGTCTTCAGAAGAACTGGCTGAAAACGGGCTGAACGAAAGCATCACGCACGTCGACTTCATGATCGGTTCAGATAAAATGGACATCGACGGCATCACTGTTGATGGTAATGCTGAGCCAGTGTTCCGTAATGGAGACTGGGCGTTGTAAGATTGTATATCTGTTAATGAAAACAGCCGGACATTTTGTTCGGCTGTTTTTGAACTTCCCATCAGTTCGCTATTCCTTCTGCCATTTAGGGCAATGCAACGGCTTTCCTTTTACCCTTTATCGTTGCTTCTGTCACTTTTGGCAATGGATACGATCCATATTTTTGAATAAGGATTTTCTGCACCGTTCACGAAGGATTTATTAAAGGGCGCATTCCTTGTTTTTCACCTTATGTACCCCAGAACACTGTGCTATAATGAAGTTACCAAGAAATTATTACATAAAACATTAGATATATTGTTAACCTATTCGTTTATCTGGGGGCGACGTCTTGATCCAATTACAAATTATTGTGACTGGTGAGGTTCAGGGTGTGGGGTATCGGTATTATACTCAAATGAAGGCGATTCAGTTTGGAATTACAGGCTGGGTGAAGAACCTTCAGGAGGGCGGCGTTGAAATTCTGGCTTCAGGTTCCAGGGCTGACCTTGAAAAGTTCACTGATGAAGTCCGGAGGGGCAACCCTTTCTCCACTGTTGATCACATTGAAGTGAACGAAACAGAGAAAACCGAAACCTATAAGTCATTTGCAATAAAATATTAAACAGGCAGAGGAAAATTCCTCTGCCTTTGTTGTGTAAAAATTAAAAATCTATGATCGATCCATCAGGCTCTTTCAAAATGGCCTCCCTCATCTGCTTGAGCTGTTCTTCTTCGCTTGGCTTCAACCCGAGAAGTGACAAAAGTCCGAGTGAATCAAGCAGCCCCTCTGTCCATTCTTCAAGCTGTTGTGTCAATGTCGCGTCTGCCGGGCACAATTCATCAATCATTTTGTTTTCAGCCAGCGCTTTGTCGATCATTTCGAGCGCCAACTCCTTTGTGATCTCGCCATTTACCGCCTCCAGCTTTTCGCACGTTGTTTTAGCTTTTTCATCCACTGTTGCCTTCACAGGCTCGACCACTGGCTCTGTCACTTTTTTCGCCGTATCTGTCGTTTGCTCGACGACACCCTTCACAGGCTCAGTTACTTTGCCGACATTCTCTTCCACAGGGGCCGTAACCTTATCGACCGTATCCTTCAGTGGATCTGTTACTTTGCCGATTGTATCATTAAGTGGGTCTGTCACCTTGCCTACCGTGTCTTTTAATGGGTTTGTCACATTTCCAATAGTATCTTCGATAGGATCGGTGACCTTCCCGATTGTTCCATCAAGCGGGTCGGTAACATCTTCAACCAAGTCATCGACTGGCTGGGTCACTTCCCCTACTGTATCCTCCGATAGTTCTGCTTCCTCAGGAGCGCCTTCGCATGTAAGCGGAAGCTGGCCGGAGGTAATTTTCTTGATTTCCTGTTTCATTTGTTCAATAGGCATCGATCCAAGGTCCTGTAAAATTTTCAGCGTACCTGGTTTCTGGACGCCGCCGTTGCCGTTTACCGTCTGCAGTTTAAGCTGATCGAGGCTGCTAATGGCTGCTTTCATTGAATGGGCGACCATCGTCACTCCTTCGAGTGCGGCATTCGGGATTACCTTTGCAGCATGGACACAAGCACCCTTGAATGAAATGGCACTGGCATCAACCTGCATTCCTTTTATAGTAACCGGACCGCGTGCTTTCATCGTAATGGATACAGTCCCTCCTGGAGTCGCGAACTGTTTGGTCAGCCTCATGCCATAAATCTGTGCGGAATCGTACGTAATCCTCAGCATCGGCTTGGCATATGAACCCGATGTCTCACCCGCCACAATCATTGCCTTCATATTTTCACCAACTACCCTGTCGGCCTGAATAATAAATCCCTCAGGATCGTTTCCCGCTGCATCCGCTTTTTCGATAAAAGGGAAAAAGGATAATGCAGCAAGCTGAATGCACATCATTGTTAAAAATAATCGATGTTTTACTAGCTTCATATTGTCTCCCCTTTACCCCGTTTTGGCAGGTTGCGCCGGCACATCGGAGCTTGGTGTTCCCGCTGATTCTTCCGCAGGCACCATGCGCCAGGCTGTAAGCAGTGCCCCGCCGATGATCCCAAATACCGTTCCGAACAGGAAGCCGCCCAGAGCGCCGATGACAGACAGGATCGAAAGGAAAATCACGATGATTCCCAATGCCTTAGAGGCACTTGGCAAAAAGAAGGACATCAGTCCCATCAGCGTGATCAGCCCGCCAAACAGCAAGCCGATGACGGCAACTGATCCTGGCAGAAAGGTGCTGAGATAAAGATTCAATGGCACCCATAAAATCATCAGTCCGCTTAAGACTGTCAAAATCGCTCCGAAAAAAGGCCTTGTATGCCTCCATTTTTTAAAAACCATTGCTGATCACCTCGATTATTTCTTATCGATTTTTTCCACAGTCAGTTTCATGCCGGCCATATTGATCGTTTCCTGGAATAAGTAATGTGTCTTCAACTTGGCATTTTCAAGAATGATGGTGCTTGATGTCTGCTGGAACTGCTTTGTCCAGTCGGTACTGTTGTTTTCTGCAAGCGCAAGGTTTTGGAACTTGGCATTCGCTTCGATTAACCCGGCATCATGCTGCAGCCCGGAAATCTGAACAGGCTTTGAAGCCTGGATTTTTACGCGGATCCATTCCCCGCCCACCTGAAAATCCTTGTATAATTGCAGATTGTCGATCGTCAGTTTTTCAATGATATTTGTTCCTTGTGGCGTAGCGTCTGAATTACTCGTTTCACCAAGTTTCGGATAGAACTTGTAGCCTTCTCCTTCAAGCTTATCGAACTCAACATAAAAGTCACCAACACCGGCAATCGGTACAGCGTAAGCCACACCTGACAATCCGAATGACACCAGCAAGATCCCCAGCGCAAGAAGACCTGCTGACAAGGCACCCCAAAAAACCTTTTTATTCGTCTTGCTTTCCATTATGACAGCTCCGTTCAAGGAAGCCACCTCCACTTAAGTATTTTAAAAATTCAAAATTAATTCTTGTTTATAACATATCCCCGAAAAATCAAGCCTACAACTCCGAAAAAAATCGTTAATAACTTGTTAACCCCGTTTAATGTCGGGGTATAAAGAACCGACGGACAAAAATCAGAATTTTTAAACGAATGGTATTTTACCAGAATTTGAGAGTGAGGTTGCTTGATGGAACATAAGATTGAGGACTTGGCCATTAGAGGTTTAGTACTTTTAAAAGAATGCGAGAAACCGTTTCTTAAAGAATGGTCCCATCTAAAGAATGACATGAAAGCCTGGCAAAACGAGCTTGTAGCTGAGTTTGAAAGCATGATTGTTTTTGGCTTCAGTAACCTTTCCCGCACCACCTTTAAATCTTCAAATGATTTCATCCATTTATTAGTGCTTAATTGGCAAAAGCGCCATCCCGAATTCGTCGATGATTTTGACGCTATTTTTCTGATCAGCGCAGTTGAAAATTTATTTCATAAGGTTTTAAAAAGAAAGAATGCAGGATTCCTGGATCATCAGGCGGTGCAGGTTTTTTTCACAAAGATCCTCGACAAGGTCCTGCACACTCAACAGCTGGAATCCCAGGATGACAAATGGCTGAAGATGATGTTGAGTCTGCGTGCTGTGCCAAGTAACTGGCTTGCCGTCATCCGTAATGAAAAACCGCAGTGCAAAGTGAGTAAAGTCGTCTGTGGCGATGACCTTGTAGTGAATGAACAGCTTGTCACCATGTGTGAGGGACTTCAAGCCGATCAAACATCAGACCTGGCGATGGCGCTTTCCAGATTATTGTCACCTGGTCAGGATCATCCACAAATCATCACAATTCCCTGCCTGACTGAAACACTGTTAATTTGTGTGAAGGAAAACGCGGACACCGTGACAGATGAGCAAAAAGAGACGCTTCGAAAAATGTATCTGAAACAGATGAAGCTGAATCACCTTGAAAGTGAGCTTGAATGGAAGGATGCCACCCTTCTGTTCCAGCAGCGGCTGATCCATTCTCAAAGTGCATCGGAAGCCGTTAAAATGATTACCCAGGGATTGGTCGATTATCTGCCGTTTTCACGCTGTGCCCTTTTCATCTACTCACCGGGCGAGCACAGCGGTGTCGGCGTCCATGCCCATAACGTCAATACAGGCTCTGTGCAGCACATCAAAGAAAGCATTGCCGAGTTTCCGCTGCTGACAAAATATCTAAAGCATTTCAGCCATTCGAAACCTATTTTTATCGAGGACGCAGCTGATATCCTGCCTGGTAAGTACGTCCACGATTACAGTCTGAAATCATTGGTTGTTCTGCCAATTTACGTGCCTGCGGAAAATAAACTAATTGGTCTCGCCCTGCTTGATCGTGGAGAAAACACATCATTTACCGTCAACAACCAAACCCTCACCGCTCTGATAAAGTTCGGACAATATGGCGGTGAATTGTTGAATCAGTATTATGAGGATGCAGTCCAGCTTTTCGGCGTCCAGCGCGCTGTCCTGACCATTCGTGAACGTGAGGTGCTAAAGCTGATTGCCGAAGGTGCTTCCATCAATGAAGCAGCCGGAGCCCTGCATCTCAGTTCCTACACTGTACGTGACTACATTTCAGCCATCATCCAGAAACTTGATGCGAAAAACCGGACCGATGCCGCCGTCAAAGCGCTGAAGATGAGGTTGATTCAGTAAAAACACTTAGGGCCTGTCCCCACTCAGGGGTTCAGGCCCTATTGCTTTTTGCTTCACAATCTCGCAGAATATAAGAGATATAAGTTTTAGGGGGTACAATTGAATGTGGAATGAATTCAAGAAATTCGCCTTTAAAGGCAATGTGCTGGATCTCGCTGTTGGGGTTATCATCGGGGCAGCGTTTGGAAAAATCGTTTCTTCCCTAGTCGATGACATCATCATGCCGATTATAGGGTTCGCTACTTTTGGCGCTGATTTTTCAAAACTTACATACAACGGGATAAAATACGGTGCATTCTTACAGTCTGTCATGGATTTTTTCCTGACAGCATTAGCTATATTTTTCTTCATCAGAATCATCAACCGATATCGTAAAAAAGAAGAAGCCAAACCAGCAGCTCCAAAACCAGATGCTAAAGAAGAACTATTAGTTGAGATTCGCGATCTTCTAAAGGAAAAAAAGCATATCTAAAATTTTCGGTGCTAAATGAAACCGGCGGTACCTGTCACCCGTATACATAATCAAATAAATTTATGAGGTGACCTGTTAATGTACGCTTACTCAGATAACTCGATGATGCCATCGGTAATGAGAACTTTCGCTTTTTCCCTGGCAATCGCCTTCATTGGCACAATGGCCGGAGTGTTCGTACCGCCAGCGCTATTCCTTCCACTCGTCATCATTGAGCTCGTGATGCTGATCGGGGTGTTCTTTTTACGAAAAAAGAAAGCAATCTCCTATGCATTTCTTTACGCATTTACGTTCATATCTGGAATGACGATGTATCCAGTCATCGCCCATTACATTGCGGTTTCTGGTGCCAATGTCGTGATTAATTCTCTCGGGGCCACTACAGTGGTTTTCACTGGTCTCGCGATTTACGCTACAAAGACAAAACGTGACCTGAGCTTCCTTGGCGGCATGCTGATGGCAGCCTTGCTGGCGCTGATTGCAGTCAGTATTTTCAACTGGTTCTGGCCGCTAAGCTCGACAGGAATGATGGCTTATTCTTTCATTGGAATTCTCGTTTTCAGCGGATATGTGTTGTTTGATTTTAATAGGATGAAGCATTATGGTGTGAGTCCTGAAGAAGTGCCTTTGATGGCTCTTAACCTATATCTCGATTTCATCAATCTTTTCCTATATATCCTACGCTTTTTCGGGATACTATCGAGCAATGATTAATAATGATTCAAAAGGCAGCCATAAGCGGCTGCCTTTTCTCTTCTACTAATATTTGGCTGTAATACCAACTTTTTATCAAGTTTATTAAGTTTTCTGTTATTTCATCCGGGTATATATATAGTGCAAGGCCAATACAAAACCTAGAAGGGACTGGTTAAAGTGCAAAACTTTACGGCGACTTCGGAATATGTCATTGGCTTAGCACATGGAGGAAGATTTGCGTTGCTATCTCAAGGCACGCTGGTCTTAAATCGATGGACTTAATATCGATTGACCACATTGCTTTTGAATAGCTTTAGTAGAGCACTCCTCTAAGTTCGTCCGCAGGATATGAGCAACGCCAATACTAGTAATGAAGGGGCTGGTTAAGTTGAAAGACTTTACGACAACTTCGGAATACGTCATTGGCTACGCAAGTGGAGGAAGATTCGCGCTGCTGTCTCAAGGCACGCTGGTCTTAAATCGATACATTTAATATCGATTTACCCCAGTAGCGCAAATTGAATAGCAACAGCTGAATACTCCTCCCATCGTCCGTATGTCGGACTCAAAAAAGGTGCAGGCCAAGCGGCCCGCACCTTTTTTGATTACCCTCTTTTCATCTTATATTGAATTTTCATTTTTGGATTAGTAAAAATCACTGAGCAGCTAAGCAGTAAACCTCAAGAGATTTTGCATTGTCTATTTCGAATGTGCTCCTCAAGGTTTACTAGTTTCCGGCACCGGGGTATTTAATATATATCTTTTACGAGGAGGTTTTTAACATGGAAAAAGACCATATGATTCATAAAGATGGCGAAGTCGATACTAGCAAGGTGGATGAGACGCTTGAACGGATGGATACGCAGCAGGCTGATGAGATTCTGGGTGATTTCAATGAGTTCAGGACTTATTTAAGCAAACGGATCAAACTTGGTAAAACTGCCGGTTTGAATGAAGAGCAGCTTGCGAAAACGGCTGAAAAGGTAGCCGATTATCTTGCTGATAACGTAACACCGCGTAACAAAGAGGAGCAGCTGCTGCAGGAACTTTGGAAAGTTGGCACTAAAGAAGAGCAGCATTCACTTGCACATATGCTTGTAAAATTGGCAGAATAAAAAATCGCCCACGGGCGATTTTTTATTTTTATCCAAAGAACCTATTCTTCTTTTTAACTCTCAAAATATCTCCCATCCAGCCTTTCTTTTTCAAGTAATAATAAATCCCCACGGTTGAAGCTAAAATTAAAACACCCGCAAATGCATAGCCAAACTTCCACTCGAGCTCAGGCATGACCTTGAAATTCATCCCCCACACTGCTCCCCATGCTGTAACGGGGGTAAAGAGTATCGTCATGACAGTCAAAGTTTTCATGATTTCATTTCCTCGATGGGTTGAGACCACTTCTTCGAGATTGACCATCGTATCGATTGCATGCTGATATTCATCAAGCAATGTCCGAATCCGCTCGACACGAGTGACAACCCTGGTGAATTCAGTTTTTTCATGCATCTCGCGGCCATAGGCTTCCTCTGCAACGAACCTTAATTCCACAATAGGAACAACTAAGTTTTTCCAAACCAACAATTCATGTCGGTTTTCATATATTTTTTCAAGAATTTCACGGTTGTTGTGCTCTTTCATTTCCCATAACAGATCATGAAGCCTTTCTTCATAACCATCAATCTTCTGTAGATAGCTTACAAGAATCTCTCCTAATATTATAAAAAATCCTTCTACCGCATTCTCTGCCTGATTCATTTGTTTGTGGATCGCTACTGGATTCGCTTTAAGAACAGAAAAGTCGAAATCAACCAATACAAAGAAGTCCCTGCTGATCCAAAAGTGAAAAATATTTTTCTCGCTCTTATCCTCAATATCCTGTTGGTAAATAAGGGAACCCCAAATATATTCCTTTCCCCTTGTTTGAGTGTCCAGCTCAAGCAGGTTAGTCTTTCTGTCATTTATATTTTCAAACCAATTTTCATATCCAGGACTATTTGGAACCAGCTCTCTTAACTCCTGCTGATCCCCATCCTCATAATCAAACCACATCCATTTATTATCATTAAATGTATGTTTCAATGGTCTCAGACCTTTCTTTTAATAATCAAGTAATACTCTTCCCTTAAAAAGAAGTTTTGAAACGATTGGCAGAGATTCCATTTTAAAAATGTTTCTCAGTTTTGTGAACCGGGTAAATAGGAGTATAGACATTAGAAAACGCACAATTATTATAGGAGGGAAAAACTATGCAAACCAAAACTAAAAACGCGGTCATGTTAGGCGCAGGAGCCGCAGCATTGTGGATGGCAATGAAGCCTGAAAACAAAGAAAAACTAATCGGTATGGCTACAAAAGCAAAGGAAAAAATCATGCCATCGAAGACAGATGTAATTCCTGTACAGAAAGCCGGCAACCCTGACCCATTGGACGTTGAAGACAATAAAATGGTCAGTGAAGGCGCTATGTACGGTGTAAACTATTACAACGAGAACTTACAAGAACAACGATAAAAATGTCCGGGGAATTACTTCCCCGGTCTATTTTTGTTTAATTCACACCTCGACGATCAATACTAGATACTGCGAGGGGGATGGTGGCAATGGGTATTCTATTTATTTTCATATATCTGTTCATTGTTTTTACTGTGATTGAGATTAACACATCAATTTTTGTAGCAACCGGGCTGGACAGAAAGATTGCACGGTTCCAGGTCATTTCCATGCTTACCGGCACTGGTTTTACCACCGGTGAATCCGAGTTGATCATCGACCATCCGGTTCGGAGAAGATTAGGTGCATTCTTGATTCTGTTTGGGGCCTTCTCGCTGGCGGTAATCATTTCTGCCATAAGCAACCTTTTAACCGATAATTTTTATACGATGGAAATTGCCTATATCGCAGGCGGACTTTTAGTGCTCCTATTTGTGTTGAGAGCACCATTCGTACAAAGAATGATGGGTAAGAAGATGCAAAGTGAATTGAAGGAGAATTACGAGTTGGCTGATTTGCCAATCAGTGATGTTCTATTAATGGACGAAGATGATGAGGTACGGGAAATTGCTATAAAAGAAGATTCCCAATTTGCGGAGAGGACGTTTGATGAAATAGTGGATAAAGAGGATGATGTTATGCTCCTGTTCATCAGGAGAGGCGAGATCAATATCCGTCAAAAAGCATATGATACAAAACTTGAGCCTGGCGACAAACTTGTTTTATATGGCAACAACCCAAGGATAGAAGAAATATTTGAAAATGCCTGACCCGATGGTATCATCCACCGCGAGTCAGGCATTTGTTGTTTGCACGGAGCTCGGCAATTCCTTCTTTGCACACTCCATATGATAGCCATGAACAGTTTTTGCAAAGCTCATCAAGATCATCCGGTTCTACCTTTTCCGCAGTCCATTTTACAAGCTCTGATTTTAGATACCGTTCACCTGGCACAAGACCCAGATGACGAATAACATTTCCATCCATCGACAGGACATGTTCATTCGAACCCTCACTAGCCTCGCATATCTCGAGGCCTCTATGCGGACAGGACATACATGCGTCATCAAACGCAGCGACCACCTTTATGTGAAAATCCTGCTCTGGGTTCCGTATATCTTTTACGATACTTTCCATCTTCTTCACAAACTCCGGACTGTAACCCATCCCCCTGAAACCATGCACGCAGAGGAGATGGTGCCCTCGCAATACTTTTTCCACACCATCACTCCTGAAAAATTAAGCTGTTTAATTAATTCTGTAAAAGTCCTTATAATCCTCTTAATATCGCGAATCTTTGATTGGACTCTTAGCCATCCAGGTAATGCCGATCTTTTTGCAAATCGTCAGGTAATGAAGCAGCAAGATGACCATACTGCCAGTATTCATGCCGACGATGACTCCTTCCATTCCCCATTCTGGCCTAGAGCCGACGAGGTAAATCAAGGAGAAGGTGACGACCGTTGCATAGACAGAATGGATAAAGGCGTCCTTTACCAATCCGAGGCCAATTAAATAGGCCTGCATCGGGATGGTGAAGTAATGAAACAGGAAATATGGTGCGAGCAGCTGCAAAAAGACGGCCGCTTGTTTGGAATGGAAAAAGGTCATCGTCAATGGCTCGGCCAAAAAGTAAAAAGCAGTGACCGCAGGCAATCCATAGAGCAATGTCAACAGCATCACCTGCTGAAGCAGTTTTTGCAGCTTGAAGTACTCTTTTTCCGCATAGGCCTTCGATACCGTCGGAATCAGGATGATGAGAAACGAATGGGCGATAAACGCCGGGAAAAATCCAATCGTCATCGCAATCCCCGCCATCATCCCGAATTGTTCCGTTGCCATTTCTGCTGAAAATCCAGCGCTGACAATCGCAAATTTTATCAGAAATGGCTGGACAGCATGCGTCAGGGAATGAAAAATCCTCAGGCCTGTCGTCGGAACGGAAACCTCCACAAGACTCTTCCTCACCTCTCGCCCGCCTACATGCTTGCCTGGTAGACTTTTAATCCTCTGATAAGACATAATAAAGTAGTGTAGTAGATAAAGGAAGACGACGAGTTCGCTGCCTGCCAGTGTACAAAAGGCAACAAGAAGAGCCGTTTCACTTCCAAACTTAAAAAACTGAAAAAGTGCCGAGAGCAACAAGAGCTGGACAACCCTTCTCAGAAAATGGGAAATCGCGATTTTTCCCATATCTTGTTTTCCCATGAAAAATCCCCTGGCAATAGCGGAAATCGTCATCACCGGAATGAGTGAGAGTACGACCCATTTAAGCAGGGGGTGATAATCCTTGAACACAGGAATGATTGGAAGCACAATGGCAGCCGCAATTAGCAGAACCATTGTGAATACCACCGCAAGCCTTATGGCATGTTTGATCATGCTCCGGTGGTAAGACTCATCCTTCTCTGCGATCATCTTTGAAATCGACACAGGAAGTTCAAAGCTCGCAAGCATCATGATCAGGAAAATCGTCGGCAATATCGTCATGTAATGCCCCATCCCGCTTTCCCCGAGCTCCCTTGCCAGAATCATATTGACGAGGAACTCCACCACTTCTCCAAGAAAAGTAGCAACCACAAGGATAGACATCCCTTTTAAAAAAGTATTCATAGCTTCTCTCCCAATCCTGTCTCATTTACTCCTATAAACATATGAGACAAGTCCGGACAATATGAAGGAGTTAACTAAAAGCTGTTTGAGTGAGTCTTCCCCATTCGTTGAGAAGGTTTTTATAGCGACATTTTCATTTTTATAGCGAGTTTTTCATTTTTATAGCGAATTGGAAAATCAGGCGCATTTTTACCAGTAAAATAAAGGAAGAACTGCCCTTATAAGCAGTTCTTCTTCAATTTATATTATGAAATTTCCTCAAGTTTGGAATACAGCTGATTTCGTTGTGACTCTAAAATTTCTTTTTCAGCGTGGAGCTTCTGGAGCAATTCAAGATCGGTCATGATCTCCATTTGCTGTTCAAGCTCGCCAATCGACTTTTCATGATTCTCGATTTCTTCGAACAGAGCTTCTTCGCTATGAGTAACAACAGGATCTTTTACTTTTTCTTCTCTTAAAGGAGGCTTTACGGATTCCGCCGGAGCAGGAGCACCAGCCTCCCACTGCTTCCGTTTCTCTGCCATTTTCACTCTCGCACGGTCATAATTGCCCTCTATTTCCGTCAAATCTCCGCCTTCGAGCCAGTAAACCTTATTAAATAGCTTATTCAAGAAATAGCGGTCATGTGAGACAGCCAGGAGCGTTCCCTCGAACCCTGCGAGCGCTTCTTCCAGCACTTCACGTGAATCGATATCCAGATGATTAGTTGGTTCATCAAGTATAAGGAAATTGAGATCCTGATGCATCAGCTGAGCTAGGCGCAGTCTCATCCGTTCGCCGCCGCTTAGCTGAGATACTTTCTTAAAGACATCCGGACCATAGAACAGGAAGCCGGCGAGCACGTTCCGGGCCTCTCCCTCATTCATTACTACCTCATTCCGGAATGCATCAAGCACCGTGCCACCCTGGCTGGAAAGCTCCATATGCTGTGAAAGGTACCCAATCTTGACATTGCTTCCGTTCCAGACTTCCCCATGGTCAGGTGCAAGTTCACCCTGAACGAACTTCAGCAGCGTTGTTTTACCCGAACCATTTTCACCGACAATTGCCGCACGGTCCTGATAGTGGAGCTGGAGATTGACCTTTGAGAAAAGTTTTCTATCTCCAAATGATTTCTGGACATCTTTAAAAACTAGCACGTCCTTCCCGCTGCGCGCTCCTGTATCCAGTTCGAAATTCATTTTCTTCCTGTTTAAAATCGGACGGTCCAGCTTCTCCATCCTGGCGAGCGCTCTCTCCATGTTCGTAGCCCTTTTATGAAGCGCCGCGCTTGGCGGGTTTGCTCTATTTGCCCAGTCACGCAGTCGCTTGATTGCCTCTTTCATCTTCTTGATTTTCCGCTGCTGTTCTTCAAACGCCTGGAATTCACGCAGTAATTTGGCCTCTTTTTCTTTAATGAACCCAGAGTAATTGGCATGATAAAGATCAATCTCGCCATCCTCCAGGTCGAGGATTTTTGTCGCTGTTTCGTCAAGGAAATAACGGTCATGCGAGATGATCACAACAGTCCCATCGTATTCTTTCAAAAACTCAGCCAGCCACTCGGCAGCCATAATATCAAGATGGTTTGTCGGCTCATCGAGAAGCAGCAAATCTGGATTTCGGAGCAGACTCAATCCAAGGCCTACCTTCGTTTTCTCACCGCCGCTAAGCCTGTTAAAGTTCGAATCAAGCAAGGTCTCAATCTTCAAGCCGTTGGCAATGCGGTCAATATTGGCTTCCATTTCATAACCGCCTCCTAGAGTAAACTTCTCCTGGAGAACACCATATTTCGCCAGCAGTCTTTCAAGCTTAAGCGAATCCTCACCGGCTTCTGCCATCTCGGTTTCAAGCTGCTTCATTTCCTCCTGAACAGCCAGCAACTCTTCAAAGGCTGTTTCCAGGACTCCCCTGGCGGTCATCCCATCCTCATAAATAGGAATCTGAGCCAGGTAGCCGATTTTCAACCCTTTTTTCCAATGAATCTTTCCATGGTCAGTCTCTTCCATGCCGGCAATCAGTTTCATCAACGTTGTCTTGCCACAACCGTTTGGCCCAACCAGGCCAACCCTGTCCTTCTCGTTTATTTCAAAAGACAAATCTTCAAATATAAGATTGCCTCCGTACATTTTGCTTATATGGTTAATACTGCATGCTATCATTATTTTTCCTCCTATTAACGATCCCCCTTTTCACCAAATGCACCCCGTTTTTTTTTTTTAAGCGCAAAAAAGCCAGGGGCAGATGGCTCTGCTCCTGGCTCCAGCAATACAATGAATACAAAAGGAGGGCAAAAGAGCCCTCCCCATTCACCGAAGCTTGCAATTAAGCGGGAAAAGAGATGATCCAACCGTTTGTATTTGATATTGAGCTGTTAAAAAAGGGCATACGTATCCCGTTGGCAGCTGCAACAGCAAATTTTGCACGACAAAAATAAAGGAACTCATTCCAAAATCCTCGTACAAAAACAGTCTTGATCATCTCTCCTCACCTCCGTTCAGTAATAGTTAGTTTTATTTTACAATTACATAATTATTTTAGCAAGTTTTTCCTGATGTGTTCATGGAATGAAACATTTTCTCCCTGGTGCATTAACCCCGCCCGCATATAAAAATTGGATATGTTCCCGGTCTCTTGCCAAATGGAATAACAGGGCACATAAACAACAAATATGTTCCCAGTCTCGTGATCAAATCGAATAACCGGGCACTTTTACAACTGATATGTTCCGGTCTCGTGGTCAAATCGAATAACCGGGCACTTTTACAACTAATATGTTCCCGGTCTTCTACTCAAATGGAATAACCGGGCACATAAACAACAAATATGTTCCCGGTCTCGTGGTCAAATCGAATAACCGGGCACTTTTACAACTAATATGTTCCCGGTCTTCTACTCAAATGGAATAACCGGGCACATAAACAACAAATATGTTCCCGGTCTCGTGGTCAAATCGAATAACCGGGCACTCTTACAACTAATATGTTCCCGGTCTCCTGATTAAATGGAATAACCCGGCACTTAAGCAACGGATATGACCGGTTTCGTGATTATCTGTAAGAACCTAGCCCTGAAGGAAGAAGCGGACACTTAATCAGCCCAGTTTCTGACGCTGTTACTGCCTGCTACTGTCTCATTCATTCACTGATCCATGTTAATTAAACGTTTGATTAAATCTAGTTCAGCAGCGGCACACTGGAATTTTCTCAATTTTTCCCATTCTGATAATCTTGGATAAAGCGTTTAAGCAGGCTTGGCCCGCGGGTAATGGATAACTAACGAAGGAGTGGGTGACAAATGCTTAGACAACTGGAACTTTCTGATTACCAGCTCTGGATGTGTAAAAAGATAAAGGAAAAGTTAGCTGAAAAGCATAACTATATAAATAGTGCTTCCCGTTATCCAAATGAGTTTGAAGAACGGGAAGTCATATCCATAGCGTTGAGCGAAATGCTTATGAAGTTAGATGTAATCGATAAGAAAGCAAATTAAGTAAGGGGCCACTGGCCTCTTTTTTGTTTTATCGATTCAGATGATCCTCAGTCGAATTCTTCCTTCTCAACTCAGCTAGGATCTCGGTCAATAACGCTTCCTGCCTTTTTGTGCTGGTGACCAGCATGACAAAAAGCACAATAAGAACGATTGGCAATCCGATTGACAACAATACCCCAAACAGGCCGAACAAACCAAATAACGGCTCCATCAGAGCACCTCCCTCTGTTATTTTACGATTGAATGCCTGAATGCATAAATGACTGCCTGTGTTCGATCCTGCACCTGCAGCTTGCTTAAGATATTGCTGACATGCGTTTTCACGGTTTTCAGGGCGATGAATAGTTCATCGGCAATTTCCTGGTTTGTCTTTCCTTCGGCAATCAGCTTCAAGACTTCCATCTCGCGTTCTGTCAGCTCTTCGTGCAGCTCAACATTGTTTTTCTGGCGCATTTTCATCATCATCTTGCCTGTCACTTCTGGCTCGAGCACCGGCTGTCCTGAGTATGTAACCCTTACAGCATTAGCAATTTCACTAGCTTTTGATGTTTTCAGCATATAACTCGTCGCCCCCGCTTCAAGCGCGGGATACACTTTTTCATCATCGAGGAAACTGGTTACGATGATGATTTTAGCTTCCGGCCACTGCTCGATGATCTGCCTTGTCGCTTCGATTCCGTCCATTTCCTTCATGACCAGATCCATGAGAATGATATCCGGCCGCAGCTCAAGCGCCATCTCGACACCTGTCTTCCCGTTATCTGCCTCGCCGATTACATCAATATCCGGCTGGGCCGATAAATACGACGAAACTCCAATCCGCACCATTTCGTGGTCATCTACAAACACAACTTTAATCATTCTTCTCACCCGCCACCACTAATATTGGAACCTTGACCTCAAGTCTGGTCCCTTTATTTTCTACACTGACAATCTTCAATGTACCACCGATTTCCCCGGCACGTTCATGCATATTCTGGAGGCCATATGATCCTGCTTTTGTTTCTTCTACGTTAAAACCGAGCCCATCATCGACAACTCTTAAAATCACTTTATCGTCACGCTTGATCAACAATACTTCGAGCTCTTCTGCCTTAGCATGGCGAAGCGTATTCGAAACAGACTCTTGGAGGATGCGGAATAAGTGGTCTTCGACTCCTTTATCCAACGGGAACGGCTCGACCTTCCACTTGATATTCATGGTGACTTTTTGTCTTAATTCGATTAACAGTTCCTCGATTCCTTCTTGCAGGCATTTCCCTTTCAAGGCAACTGGGCGGAGATGCAGAAGCAGCGCTCTCATTTCGAGCTGCGACTGATGAATCATTTCCTCGACCATCTTCAGCTGCTTCGCTTCTCGTTCCTCGGACGGCCCCTTTGTTTCATTAATGGCAGACATCAGCATCGATGCCGCAAATAGCTGCTGGCTGACCGAGTCATGCAGTTCCCGGGCAAGCCTGTTGCGCTCCTGAGAAATGATTTCCTGAATCCTCGACTCTTGCTCCTCCGCTTTTTCAGTCGCCAACCGCTGTGACAGCATCGCTTTTTCAGAGATTTGCTTATGAAGCTTGCTGACTCTTTTTGAAATCGATGAAATTTCTGCGTATGCCTGATTCTGTTCAATTTCGGGCTCCTGGCCTTCCTCGAGCTGAAACAGCCAGTTATCGACCGTTCCGAATTGCTTTCGCCAGTATGTTCCTGACGCCATCCCAAAAGCGACACCTAACACGACACTAATGCTGAATGTGAAAATGATGAAAGGAATATCCATCAACTCACGGTTCCACAGATCAGAAAGCTTCGCTACCGGAAAAACAAGCACAAAAGACAAAGTCACCGCTATGAATAAAATAATCCCGAGGGCCAATCCCCATAAGATTTGGCGCATGGCAGTCGTCATATGCGTTTCACCTCGATATTCCCGACAAGCATCGAGGTAAAAATCTTAACCTTTTGCTCAGCTTCGTCATAGCCTGGTGTCTGTACATACAGACTCTGGTTCAGCACTCTTCCTTCCCCATGCTCAAATACATCAGCAGACCCAATTACCGAGGAATGCCGGAGTGTGACCTCTAAATCATATGGCACATACACTTTTACATTGCCAATGATATTGCGGATAAAAATGACGGTTTCTCCCTTTGGCAGCACCGTCAGGCTTAAGTCGACAACGCTGTCGCCAATCCCCGTCTGGATATTGACATCATTCCATTCATACACATGAGAAGGCGTTTCCTGATGGCCGAACAAACGATTTTTAAACAGTGGAGGCTTTTCGATCAGCATCTCCTTCCTGAGTTCCTTTTCAGGCTCCTGTAAAACTGGCGTGACCACTTCTGGTTTCTTTTTTGACTGTGCAAATTGATAGGCAAGATAGATCAGCACAGCCAATAAGAAGAACCTGAAGGTCATCATGCTGAAAACACTGCTCAGGAAAAAGAACAAACCTACCCAAAACAACAGCTTCCCTGATTTTTTCGGCATTAAAGAGCGGCCAAAGTAAACCATTGCTCCACTTGCAAGAAGGGAGAAGATCAACCCTTCGTTAAAAAATGAAACTTCGAGCAAAAGCAATATGAGTCCAGTAATCACAATCCAGCTCACATAATCATTTTTCATGTTGTTCAACATGCTGTCTCCTCCCTTCCTCTAAAATTTTTTAAAAAAATGAAATACATACTTGATAGAGGATTGGTAATATGAAGTCCTTTCGAGGTGATACCCAAAAGGCGCAGGTGCCTGCGCCTCTATAGAATACCATGTTTTGCCTATTAAATAGTATGTGATTCTTTATTTTTAAACTCTTTTTCCAGCTGGGCAATCCTGCTGTCAATTGTATTGCGGTTGTAATTGTTATTCACTTTCTCCTCTAGATGGTCAAGATAGGTTTCCATTTCTGAGAATCTTGAATATGCTTTGTCGGATTTTGAATTGTTCTCGAGCACCTGATCCATCCTGTAATTGGCGCGTGTCACATTTTCACGGCCCATCAATTCAAGGCGGCGGATATGCATATCTTTTAGCTTATGATTCATCTCTTCATACTTCCGCTCAAGCTCAAGCTGTTGTTTGACCGCGTTTTCCATCGCTTCCTTCAGCCTGGCAGCTCGCTCTTCATATTGGGTCTGCTCCTGGGCGGCAAACTCCTGAAGATCGGATTCCCCGGCTCTCATTGCCACCTCGGATTGGTACTTCCTCTTTTCAGCCATTTCAAGCGCTTGATGATGCTCGCGTGCAAACTGTTCCTTCAACTGTCCTTGACGTTCAAGTAGCTTTCTGACCTTTTCTGTTTCGTTTTCACACTCACGAAGATACTGGTTCAACAGTGCGATTGGATTTTTCTTTTCCTTCTGGTCAAGTGCCTCGTGAAGATCTGCCATTACGGTGTTTTTAATTCTTGTTAATAGATTAGCCATTTGAAAATCTCTCCTTTTAGAATTAGTTATTTTTCAACTCTGCCCATTGCTTTTCGAAGTTGACGAAAGGATCGCTTTCTTCGCGGATTGCTTCTTCTTTTTTGTCCCAGTTTTTATATACAAGGTACAGGACATAAGCAGCTGCGATCCCGAGGATTGCTGGTACGTTAGAAGCAGTTGCCATCAAGATGATGAAGCCGACGATTCCCCAGCCAATTTTTGCGGCAGTCGAGTCTGTCTTTAAAAATTGCTTGACGACGAAGTAGAGCACCAGCAAGCTGACCCCAAGTCCGACGAGCGGGCCAAGGTTTGAAATCAGCACCATGGCTGCAATGAAGCCGGCAACAAGTAAACCAAATTTTTTCATGTTCAATTCCTCCTTATCTCTTATGATTACATCTTACCTTTCTCGCAAAAATTCAATAACGTGCCTGAGCTTGATTTTGCGGTAGGACCTGAGGCTTAGTGCGGCGCAGGACTGTAGGTAGTGTCTGTTCTTTGAAGGCATTAGAATTCTTTTTTTCTGCGATATTGGCCAATAATCTGATATACCGGCACAATAAAAAAAATAACCCAGTGGCTATTCACTGGGTTATTTCCATACGAGATATTATTTATTTTGCGATAAACATTTGTGTCCAATAGTGTCCATACGATCCGCCAGTTGCATGTCCAACACCGATATGGGTGTATGTAGGGCTAAGGATATTTTTGCGGTGGCCAGGACTGTTCATCCATGATTGGACTACTTCACTTGGTGTCCTTTGCCCGGCAGCGATATTTTCACCGGCGCTTCTGTAATTGATACCAAAGTTTTTCATCATCGTGAACGGGCTGCCATAGGTCGGACTTGTATGGGAGAAATAATTTTTGTCTCTCATATCAGCAGATTTATATCGTGCAACCCTGGAAAGCTGCCAGTCAGCAGCGAGCGGTTTCAGGCCATTCTTGGCACGCTCCTGATTTGTCAGCTGGATTACCTGGCTTTCTATACTCTTTGTTGCTCTTATAGTAGGGATATTCACCCTCTGGCCAGGATAAATCAAGTTCGGATTTTTAAACTGTGGGTTGGCGGCGATGATTTCGGAAAGGCCAACCTGGTACCTGACTGATATTTTCCATAGAGTGTCACCAGACCGTACCGTGTGGACCTGTTGGGCAAACGAAACCGTCGGGATTGCCATTACGATCAATAATAAGGCTAAGATTATTTTTTTGAACACAATACACTCCTCCTCAACAGATAGGATGAGATTATTTCAAGAAATTATACTTTATTATTTTTTGCGTGAAAACATCACGAAAACTGTGCATATAGTTTTATCAAGGGAGGAATGCGAATTATGGGCTATCTTTGGGTGATGACCATTGGTTTTGTCATTTGTCTCGGTTTAGTTGGCGGTATTTTATTGTATTTTATCTCAACGGCTTTTAACCTTAAGGATGCAAGCCGGATTGATTTATTGGATTCAAGGAAAAAAGAATAGAAAAAGCTGGCTGCAAGTTTAGTTATGCAGCCAGCTTTTTTTTACATTCGCTTCTTAACCATCGACCACTTCATTGGCACATGGCGGGGTGACAAAAGAGTATTCAATCGTAACACCGATAATCGTTCCAGTTCGATCTTCTATTGGAGTCAAGCCTGTAACGACAACTTCAGTATTTTCACAATCTGGTTCCACACAAGGCGGATCTACAGAAGTATCGCCTATACAAGTGAAGCAGTTTTGAATCGCCGTTCCCTCATCCTGGCAACACGCAAAAACTGGCTCCTCTACACAGGCACCTGAACCAAGCAATGGAATCATCGGGACATTGAAGATGACCTGGAAGTCAATTTCCTGCCTCCAGCGTTGTACAGGCACACAACATTGCAAATTGGTATTGCAAACATTGATCGTGTCCAACACCTCGCATGTCCCGTCCATTACACATTCACTGACATCACCAATACAATAGGCGACTCTCACATCTTCCTCCGTGCCTCCTAGTGTGAAGCAATCGGGGAACATGACATCGCAGGTAAAATTATTATCTTCTTCGCAAATACACGGATTATCACAAATACATGCTGGTGCACAGATTTCTCCGCAGCGGGACATGGTTCCAAATTTCAATTGAAAACACGCTACTTCTGCTGGGAGATTCTCAGGGATTATGAACGAAAATCTTTGTGTTGTCCCTGGCTCCAGTTCTGGCTCACCCTGTGGATTCAAATTATCAAATTTCAGCCCTACTACACTTGTGCACGGGTCAGTGATTGGACACGGGAAGTTGGGATTTGAAGAAGGGAATAAACAGTCTCCAGGTGTCGTTGGAACAGGAATATTCATTTCATCGGCCGGAAAGATATCCCCTACAAAACATTCAAAATCACTGAAACATCCTTCAAGTTCCAACACCCAGTTACTCAGTCCATTCTGGGCATTGATATTAGTAATTTGATAATCCCATCGGTACCCTTCTGTAACAGGAACCACTCCCAAGAACGTTACCACATACAATGGATTTGCCATCGAATCCAGCACAGTATATGAAGAAGGAGCCGTACAATCCACTGGCTGTGGGTCAGGCGGACAGTGACTGCCGCCGAACACTTGCTTTAGTTTCTTGCCTTTAAAATTCATGCCTCTCATCCTTTATAGTAGAATAAGGACAAAACCTCCTCATTACTAAACTATGCAAGATGACTTCACCTGTATAGGTGAATGCCTTTTGCGGCTGTATATTGATGATCGGCTTTCCATTTAACGCCAAAAGGCTGCCAGATTTTACTGGCAGCCTTTATAAATGACATGGTTATTAAAAGTCGCGTGTGTTATCAAAACGAGTGTTAGCAGGGTTGTCCGAAGTAAGCGGTGCATCAACTGGATTGCGAGTCCTTGTGCCATCTAAGGCATCAACAGTTGTTGCATCGTTATTCAAGCCAACTCTGTTTTCGTCGCGCTCGACAACAACTAGAATCTTGCCTTCTTTTACATAGCCTTCGTAGCGTTCAGCTTCATCTTCCGGAATACCCATTCCAATCAGTGCTCCGGCTAAACCGCCAGCACCTGCGCCTACTGCCGCGCCGGTAAGTGTCGCAGCGATCGGGCCTGCAGCGACGATTGGGCCTAATCCAGGAATCGCTAGTGCTCCGATGCCTGCCAATAATCCAGTAAGGCCGCCTAATACGCCGCCTGTTGCTGCACCTGCAGCTAGACCTTCCTCAGTCTTTGTACCGGTAGCTTCGTTGACATCGTGAACCTCACCTTCGTTCTTACTGATAACTGAAATATCATCGGTTGAGTATCCCTGTCTTTTCAGGTCCTCAACAGCCTGGATTGCGTCTTGCTCGTTATCATATACTCCAACAAGATGTTTTTCATGTTCAAACATAATAAAAGCCTCCTTTAGACGAGTAGTCCTTTTAAAAATACCCGCATATAGGACGTGTAAACATTATGTCGAACGATTAGTGGCTTTATTGCTAAACAAGTATACTTACAATACAGTATTGATAAACTGGTTATTGTTTTACCGGATTATTGTCCGGCCGCTGCAAGTGCAGCTTCAAATTGCTCGATGATATCGTCTGCACTTTCGATCCCAACTGAAATTCGGACCAGACGATACGTTATCCCAAGCTCTGACTGAGCCTCTGACGGCAGTGCGCGGTGGGAGGTTTTTAGCGGATGGGAGACAGTTGTTTCGACTCCCGCAAGTGTTGGCACGATTTTTATCCATCCTAGAGACTTGAAAAACTGATCCGTATCAACGTTTTCTGCAAGTTCAATCGTCACGATCGCTCCAAAGCCTTTTTCACCTTCTGAAAATGGGTAAAATACTTTTGAGACATTCTTGTGTTCACTCAGACTGTCAGCCAGCAACCTTGCATTTTCTGATTGAGCCTTCATTCTTAACGCCAGAGTCTTCAATCCTCTGCATGTCAGCCAGGCCTCAAACGGACTCAGGTTCGCCCCAAGATTCACGATTCGAGCCCGTGCTTCTGCAATCAGTTCTTTTTTGCCAACGACGACACCTGAAGTGACATCACTGTGGCCGCCGATGTATTTCGTCGCGCTGTGGACAACCAGGTCGGCGCCGAGTAAAAACGGGCGGACATGCAGCGGAGTAGCGAATGTGTTATCAACCAAAACGGTGAGATTTCTATTTTTAGCCAGCGCGATGACTTCCTCTAGCTTTTCAACACGGAGGAGTGGATTAGTGATGGACTCAGTGTAAAGAAGCTTCGTATTGTGTTTGATTGCCTTTTCGACTTTGTCCTTGTCAGAAAACGATACAAATGTAGTCTCGACTCCAAATCGTTCAAGCTCAGCCTTTAGCATATGGAAACTCCCGCCATATATATCATCAGCCGCAACGATATGATCGCCATTCTTCACTACTGCCAGGACCCCCGCTAAAATGGCAGCCAGACCAGAGGAAGCAGCTACTCCATCTTCTGCGTGCTCAAGTGCCGCTACGGATTGACCTAGTTCATCCGTATTCGGGTTCCCAACCCTTGAATACAAATAGTTTCCTTCTCCCTGATAAAAGCCCTCAAGCTCATCAAGATCATTAAATGTAAAAGCAGAGGTCTGATAAATCGGTGTCGCCTTGCTTTTAATTCCCTTTTGCTTCGAATGTATTGAATGAAGTACTTCTGTTTCGAATTTTTTTGCCATTTTGTCACCTGCTTTTAGAATTTGATAAACAATCATAAAAAACCTCTCCAAATAAGGAGAGGTTACAATTCAATCAGCCTCACTTATCTTCAGGAATTAGCACCTTTCATATAATTGAAGGTTGCCGGGCTTCAAAGGGCATGTCCCTCCGCCGCTCTGGATAAGAGTTATTTCGGTTTTGAAAATAGTTTTTTATTAGCTGCAGTATATCAATTTAGCCATAATTTCGTCAATGAACTATTCGTGAATAAACGGTTGAAGTTCCTGTATATCAATCTTCAGGATCGCTGTCCAGCAGGTCCCAAGGCGTGATGACGCCGATCGGCTTTCCATGGCGATCCCCCGTTTCCGTGATGATGACCGCCTGCAGTTTCTTGCCTCTTGTATGGTAGCGTTCAAACAATTCTTCAATATGATACAGAGACGCATCCTCATCAACAAAGGTCACAAAGTAATTTTTCCCCTTCGTTAACAGCTCTTTTACACGGACATCCTCGAAATGGACCACACTGTCGGAAAAATGCTTCGCCATCCACTGGATAATTTCGGTAGAAGTCAGCAAGGCAATATACTTATCATCCTTGTCATAGACAGGGAATCTTGTAAAATCAAACTTATTGATGACCTTTAAAACATCTTTGAGATACGCATCCTCGTAATAGTAGAACACCGGACTTGTTGCAATTGACAATGCCGTCTGTGGCTTCTCAAACTCCCTGCATATCTCCTCAATTCGTTCGACCACCTCAATGTGAGGCTCAGCAATATAATAATCCGCATTCACACGCTCGTGGACAATCGCATTCCGAAGCTTCGCAAACTGGTGCAGCTCACTTTTATATTTGCGCACCAATGAATGGTTTTTATAGCCAGAGTACAGCAACTCCACAAACGCATCGCTGTCAGTCCCCTTCACCATTTCCTTCAGCGCTTTGTGAATCCTGTTAAAAGCTGTTTCGAACTTTCCGGATTGCTCCTTATGCTTTACATCGTGATCTTCTGAATTTTTAGCACCTGAATCAGGATTCTGATTGGATGAATTCTTGCCACCTTCATTCTTATGATTTTTCCCGTTACCGTTTTTGGTTTGGTTGGAAGATGGTTTGTCGTTCCCGTTGCCGTTTTTGGATGAGTTCCCATTTCCATTGCTGGTCTGTTGAGATGATGACTTGCTTTTATCGTTCTTGAAATGATTTGAAGAAAAATCACCTTTTTCTTTTTTAGATTGATTCGATTGGTTTCCACTTCCTTTATTACCATCCTGCTCTTGATTATTTTCATCAACCCGCTTCATTCTTCTTTCATCAATCTCCTGCGGCTTAGGATTGGTTCTCATATATGACTTTCTTTTATTGTTGCCAGTCTGATGATTTTTCTTATTTTTTGAACCAGACTGATTTTTAGATCTATGTTTAACCTGAGTATTATTAGCCAAAATAGCCCCTCCGTAGTTTCAATTAACTTCCCCTTCTCAATACCCCAAATACCGCTTTTACTAATCATGGATATATAATGCAAAAATACCAGATAAACTTTAAGTTTGATACAATAAGTATAGTACATACATTACTAATTCATAGAAGTTATTTTAATAGAAAAGGGTTTGATATTTAGTGGCAGCAACAAAGAAAAAAAGAGTGATCAAAGAGGTTACACAGCTTGTGACGATTACAATCGGGGCAATTATCGCTGCTTTTGGGCTTGATATGTTCCTTGTTCCTAACGCGATCCTTGATGGAGGGGTCATCGGCCTTTCGATTATCGCAGCAGAACTGACAAACATCTCGATGAGTATTTACCTGATTTTGTTCAACCTTCCTTTCCTGTATATCGGGTATAAGAGGATGGGCTTGAAATTCACGCTTCGCACCTTATATGGAGTCATTATTTTATCCGGAGCAACTGCTTATTTACACCACTTTGAACCGGTGACGGATGATTTATTTTTAGCAACGATCATCGGAGCGGTTATCCTTGGCACAGGTGTCGGCTTGGTCATCCGGGCAGGTGGCGCACTGGACGGGACCGAAATCATCGCCATCCTTGTCAGTAAAAAGCGTACCATTTCTGTCGGGCAGATTGTCATGGTCATGAACCTGTTCATCTTCATTTTGGCAGCTTTGCTCGTGTTCAGCTGGGAGACGGCGATGTACTCGATTATCACCTATTTCATCGCCTTCAAGATGATTGACGTCGTCGTCGAAGGGATGGAAGAGCTCAAATCAGTCACGATCATTTCCGACGTCCCTGAGGAAATCGCCGAAGCACTGCTCAAGCAGTTAGGCCGCGGGATGACCTACATCCAGGGCCAGGGCGTTTTTTCAAACGAGCCGAAAAAAATCATTTACACCATCGTCAGCCGGATCGAGTTATCCACCCTCCGCTCAGTGGTCGATGATATCGATCCAAACGCGTTGGTCGCGATTGAGAATGTAGCCGACGTTTCGGGAAGCAATTTTGATAAAAGCGGCGGGCATTGATTAGCTGGTAGAAACCTGTTAATTTAGCAGTTGGTCGATTAATTCTTGAATGTGGTCGAAAAAATCAAAAATCCGCCAATATATTTCGAAATGTGGTCGAAATAACTTCAAATGTGTTCAAATTATTTATATTTTCGCCAATAAAATCTTGAAAGGCCTCGTTCTAGGTTTGTTTTCCGCCTTTCTAATATTGTTTTATAAGGTTTTTTATATGATGTGCTTAATAATTCAAGTTTTTTAATGTAAAAAGTGCCCTGGCGAAGAATCGCCAGGGCACTTTGCTGTGGTTTAATCAATTGGATTGTTGAATTTCTTTTCTTTCTGGCCGGTTGTGAATTCGACTAGCTCTTCGGGTGTGTTGTTGCCTTTTTTCTTGTTGTTGTTGCGCTGGGCGTTTCCGTTGCCGAGCTTTTGTTTACCCATGCTGCCTCGCTCCTTTTGATGGATTCATGAAGTAGTATGGATTTTTTCCCCGGCGTTTATTCTAAGTTCAGGCGCTCGACGCACCTTGGTTGCCTGCTCGAATGCATAGGCTAGCCTGATCAGCAACGGTTCGCTGAAGGCAGTACCTGTGAAAGTGATACCGACTGGCTCGCCTTCATCAGTAAAAGCAGTTGGAACTGTAACAGACGGGTAACCTGCCTTTGAGCCAATCGTAGAACCATCCATCGGGAAAAGCACCGCATCCGCACCGTACTCCTTCAATGCATAGTCAATTCCCTGCTCCCGTGCCATGTAAAGGTTGTATTCCAGTTCTTCGAGGTATTCAGCTTCAGTCAGGGTGCCGCTTGTCACTTCCGATTCCAACAGCACTTCCTGGCCGTACTTCAGCATTTTCTCCCCATGCTCATTATTGAAAGCAATCACATCAGAAAGCGTCCTGACCGGAACATTCGGTGAGAGTCCGTTTAAATACGCATTCAGGTCTGCTTTGAATTCATAGCTCAGAACCTTATATCCCCAGGTCGCCTTCGCCGCCGGGATTGCTGCTTCAACTACCTCCGCGCCTAGCTCTTCCAATTTTTCAACCGCTTTTTGAAAAATTTGCTCCTGTTCCTGAGTCCATTTGCCAATATAAACTTCCCGGGCTACAGCAATTTTCGCTCCTTTTAGTGCTTGATCATCAAACAAGGTATCTTGCCTAAATTCAGGCAGACTTACCATCGTTGCCGGGTCTTGCGGATCCTGTCCGACAATTGCTTCTAAAAGATAAACCGCGTCCTTGACTGTTCTTGCAATCGGGCCTGCCGTATCCTGAGTGTGGGCAATCGGGATGATGCCGCTGCGGCTGACAAGGCCAACAGTCGGCTTGATGCCAACCAGTGAATTTTGTGATGCTGGATTTAAAATCGAGCCATCCGTTTCCGTGCCGACCGCAACGGCAGCCAAGTTTGCAGCAATTGCTGCCCCGGAACCAGCACTTGAGCCGCCAACGTCAAACTTACCGGGACCGTACGAATTCAGTACCTGACCACCGCGCGAGCTGTAGCCGCTCTTCATGTTATTTGCCATGAAATTTGCCCACTCTGTCATATTCGTTTTGCCAAGAATGACAGCGCCTGCTTCCCTGAGTCTGGCAGCGACAAAAGAATCCTTCTGGGCAAAAGAGTCTTTCAATGCGAGCGATCCAGCACTGGTATGCATTTTATCGTTTGTATCAATATTATCTTTTACCAGGACCGGAATACCATGAAGCGGTCCTCTTGGACCATTCTGTTTTCGTTCAGCATCCAGTGCAGCCGCGATGTGAAGAGCATCAGGGTTCAATTCAAGTACAGAATTAATTGTTTGGTCAAATTTCGCGATGCGGGCCTGGTACATCAGGACAAGATCATGAGAAGACAGCTCGCCCTTCTCCATTTTTGCCTGCATCTCATCAATCGTTGCTTCCGGAAGCCATTCTTCCATCAATGTATTTAGACGTGGATTTTTCAAGTTCAACAATTCCTTTCAAAAAGGCATTTCAGTTGTTGATTTCAACTGCTTTAAAAGAGCCTTCAAAAATAATCTACGGAATATATATTCTGATTCTTTTCCGAAATAACCTTTAAATGCAGTAAAAAAGCTATAGGAAAAAGTCCTATAGCTTCAAAATAATTATTCTGGGTCAACAATTTTACCACCGTAAAATTCTTTTTGCACCGGTGTAATATTAAGTGCCTTGCAGAACCTTTTCAAATCCCGTTCTTCACGTTCGTTGACGACCGAGATGACGGTTCCCTCCGCGCCAAAACGGCCTGTGCGTCCGGAGCGGTGGACGTATTGGTCCTGTTCTCTCGGGAAATCATAGTGGACAACATGAGTGACACCTTTAATGTCCAATCCACGCGCTGCGATATCGGTGACAAGCAGCATTTCGCCATTGCCGTCCCGGAACTTGTTCAAATAACGCTGACGGTCCTGCTTGTCCAAATCACTGTGCAGCTGGCCGACGTGGATGTCCTTGAACTTCAGCTTTTCAGCAGCAATGGTTAGGTTCGCGATATCCTTGATGAAAACAAGTGACTTCGTTCCATCAAGGCGGGCAATTTTCTCAAGGACTTTGATTTTGTCACGCTGCTCGCTGAGAAAGTAAATATGTTCTACTTTTGCAGCATCGATTGTTTCGTCCTTTTTCACATTGATCATCTCTGGATCTTTCGCCAATCTCTTGATTGATTTTTCAACTGTCTCTGGAAGAGTTGCTGAAAATAATAGTAGCTGTCTTTGATCAGCAAGTGTTGACTTTACAATACTTTTTACCGTTTCATTATGCTCCGGTGTTAAAAGCTGATCGCCTTCATCCAGGACGACTGTATGGACTTTGTGCATTTTCAGCTTTTTCTGCTTGATTAGTTCATTTGTTCTGCCGGGAGTTCCGACGATGATATGCGGGCTCTTTTTCAGTTTGTCGATCTGGCGCTTCAGGTTCGCACCGCCGATCAGGCTTGCCGATTTGATTCCACTGCCTTCTCCCCATTTCTGGATTTCAGACAGGATCTGCATGACAAGCTCCTGCGATGAAGCGAGGATGACAGCCTGTGTATTCTGCATCTTAGCGTCGATTTTATTTAAAACAGGAAGCAGGTACGCCAAAGTTTTACCAGTACCAGTCGGTGATTCTGCGACGACATCCTTTCCTTCTATTATTAATGGAATCGCTGTCGTCTGGACAGAAGTCATCGTCTCGAATCCGGCCTTCTCCCAGGCCTGCTGCAGGAATGGTTGTAGTTGAGCAATAATTGGTTGAGTTTCTGACATGATTTTCTCCTTCAGTTAAACATTCTAGTATTGATACTAGCTAAAACACGATTATAAGTCCAGTATTCCCCGGAAAATTGGAGCTTTGCACTTTTTGTTTTTTGCCTGAATCCGTTTTATTGGCGGTTTTCACAACTTTATTGGCGAAAATTCAATTTTATTCGCGATTTTCACAGCTTTATTGGCGATAATTTTAATATATTGGCGAAAATCCGATTTTATTGGCGACTTGGAAAAAAACACTGATTTTTACCAATTAACAAAAAGACAAGCGATAAATCCAAAATGTCTGCACACTTCACAAAAAGACGAGCTATACCTCCGCGCTGTCCTCACACTTCACAAAAAAACATCGAGCGAGAAATCGCCCGATGTCTTAAACTCTTCCTTATTTATGGATCCAAACTGCACCAGCAGAGTTATCTTTCGCTTCGCCGATGACCTGGAACTTCAATCCGTAGTTAGGCAGCTTTTTGCCTGCATCCGGGATAAGTTCGTTGATGTACTTATTAGAGTCATCAAACGTTGTCACACCTGGAAGTCCTTCGTAGTCAAAGATTCCGCGTGAAGGAGAATCTACATACCATTCAGGTGCCTTATCAAGTGAGAATGCTGCGTCAGAGATTTGGTAGCGTGTGCTGCTCTTTACAGAATCCTGTCCATTAAGCGTGCCGACGATTGCTTCTGGATGTGAGTCAACAACCCCGATGAAGCCTTCGCCCGGGTGAACGCCAACCCAGTTGTCTGTGAAGCTGTCGTCACCGTACCAAACAACCAAACCAGTGTTGTACTTAACGCCGCGGCCTTCAATTAAGCCTTTGTCAGCGCCAGCGTAGTTTCTCCACTCAAGATAGTAGTAGTGGTCTTTATCAAACAAACCGTTTGAAGAGATAAAGCCATTAAGAGTCACTTGCTGAGTGCCTTCTGCATCGTCAGAGAAAGCAACTGCGCCATCAACAGTCAGGCTCAGGTTATCCATTGCGAAACCTTCAGGAGCAAGTCCTCCATCAGTTACATAATCAAAAGTTAATTTCACTTTCTGGCCTGCGAACTGGCTTAGGTCATAAGACTTGTCTTCCCACTGTCCTTGAGTTGTTTCCATGCCGCCAGCAGTGTTTTCATCACCGATTACATCCAACTCAACTTCTGTGCCGTCTTCAGTTACCGCATTTACAAATACATAGTCATAATCAAATTCTACTTCGTACCATGCTTTATAATCGAAAGTTGCATTCGTTGCATTTGTAAGATCAAATACAGGTGTTTCTAAAGCAGTATGAAGGTCATCACCTTTTGTGCTGTAGTAGTACTTCTCGCCGAATGCTGGCTTGATCCCCTGAACCTTCTTCTTCGGAAGGTTTACTTTTACGATGCCGTTATTCTTTGACTTAGTTACGCTCTGATCGATTACCGCAGTCAATCCATTTGCATCAATATCTTCATAGTTTACTTCCGTAATGTTAGCCCAGTTGCCGCCCATGATCTTTTGGAAGTACTCCTTGTTCTGTGGAGAGAAGCTTGTCGGTTCTGTACCTGCTACTGCTCCATTCCAGCTTCCGCCTGACATGATGGACCAAGAAGCTACCGGCTCGCCTTGTCCAGTGTACTGTGTGTCGTACTCATCTGGAAGACCTAAGTCATGGCCGAATTCGTGTGCGAATACACCAACTGCGCCATCTTCAGGCTCGATTGTGTAATCGTATGCAGCCATTGATCCGCCCCAATAAGGAACTTGCGCTTTTCCTTCTGTTCCAGGAACCTTATACACACCATTCAATACCCAGCGGTGTGACCAGATTGCATCGTCACCAAGCTTGCCGCCACCAGCTTCCTGGCCGACACCAGCATGAAGAACCATCAAGTGGTCAACAAGGCCATCCGGCTCGTTTTGGTTGCCGTCGCCATCAAGGTCATATAAATCGAATTGGTCAAATTCAGAAAGATCTGTGCCATTAGCTACTGCAGCTGCTAATGCATCTTTAACGAAGTCACGGGGACCCTTTGGATTTAAATTATCATGTCCGCCTTCTGGATTGTCATCACCATAGTCAGCAGCATTGCCAGGTACCGTAACCCAGTCAGTTACATGTCCATCTACAGTGTAGCTTCCGCCAGATTGCTCTTCATAATATTGCTTGAACGTCTGTACTTTTTCACCATTGAACAAAGTGAACTCTTCGTCACCGAACAGCATTTTTTCATAATGCTCACGGCTGAAGTCATCGGAGTACATATAGCCTTCTTCTTGCTCAATGTTATTGTGCTTGAAGTCTGCGAATTCCGCTAAGAGAACAAGTACCTTGTCCTCTCTGACTTCACCATTGTATGGAGCCTGCTTTGCAGAATCCACTTTCGCATAACCTGTCGGCTTGCCCTTTTTAAAATTTTCATGCCCTTTGTCAAGCTGCTTCGTCAGCTTGTCTTTTTGCTTTGTCAAAAAGTCCTTGGACTTCTTGGCCATTTCATCTTCAGCAGTGTGCTTGTCTGTCTTGCCTGCTTTAGCGCCCTGCTTCTTCTTTATATAGTCTGTTACCGCTTTGTTGACTTCTTCCTGTGAAGCACCTTTTGCAATCAGGCCGCGCTCCTGCAATGCTTTGGCCAGGCGATCCTGGTCAACAATGTTCAAGTCTATCGGTGCAGATACAGGAGCTGTCGCAGCTGCCACACTCTTAGGAGCTGCAGTTGGTCCAGCAAATGATCCCGCAAATAAAGTTGAAGCGAAGACAGCACTTGCCGCCACGCTAGAAAGAACCTTTAACGAACTCTTCTTCTTCAAAAAAATAACCCCCTGCTATTTTCCTAGATTCGAATTTCCATATTTTCTGAAGACTCTGATTCGAATTGTAGCAAGGTTTTAAAATATTGTAAATTTTTAAAATATAGTAATATTTATCTATAAAATTAGCCTTTTTTTGCCTGAAAACCTTAATTTTAAAAAGAAACTGCATCATTCTTCCTGTTTTCACCTCAAATGTAAGTGTAAATAAAACTATTTTAATAAAGTTATATATTGGGAAATTTTCTTCGAGTCTCTAAATTTGATTCGAATGGACTAGCAACAAATTAGTGATTTCTCAAAAATAATTAAGGAATTATTCTAAGTAAATTGGTACTATTTACATTAACGATTGAACTCCACTGCCAGTGGTATTGTACTGTATAACCTTTTTCAAGGAGTGTTTGAACAATGAAGGAATTATTAAAGGAATTGATCCTGATTGACAGCTCCACAAAGGAAGGTGCCAATCAGGCAGTAGAGTTTTGCAAGCAATGGCTTATTGAGCATGAATTAAAGCCAAATTTGATTGAGAATAATGGATATAAAATGCTCGTCTGTGAGATTGGCGCGGGAGATAAAACCATAGTATTCAACGGACATGTTGATGTGGTCAGCGGTAAAAAGGAGCAGTTCGTTCCCGTTGAAAAGGATGGCCGGATCTACGCAAGGGGCGCAGCTGATATGAAAGCTGGAGTTGCAGCGATGATGGTTGCGATGAAAGAATTGCAGAATCAAAAACTCGGAGTGAAAATCCAGCTGCAGATTGTTTCCGACGAAGAGATTGGCGGGATGAATTGTACCGGTTATCTTGTGGAAAATGGCTATCGCGGTGACTTTGTGATTGCCTCTGAACCGACCCAGCTAGGAATCGCACTGCAAGCAAAGGGTGTTTTGAGAATCGAAGTCGAGGTTACCGGAAAGGCGGCTCACGGCAGCAGGCCTTGGGAAGGTGAAAATGCGATCGTCAAAGCCTATCAAATTTATGAAAAGCTGCTTCAATTGCCTTTCACAAAGGAAAGCTCCGATTTCTACCAATCACCATCTATTAACCTTGCCATCATCTCGGGCGGTGAGGTTTTTAACAAGGTGCCTGATCATTGCGTCATGTCCCTTGATATTCGCTATCTACCTGGACAAGATTCCGATACGATTGTCCAGCAAATCAAAGGTATTTCAGATGGAAAAGTTACAGTCAGCCTAAAAGGAATCCCTGTGGCGACAAAGAAGGATGACCCATTCATCACACAGCTGGAACCTATTTTGGAAAAACATGTCGCTGGTGAAGCAGTCTTATTCGGCCAACACGGGGCAGCAGACACCCAGTATTTCGCAGCACATGGAATCCCGGCAATCGAGTTCGGGCCAAGCGGGGCAAACTGGCACGGAGATGACGAATTTGTCGAGCTGGAATCACTTGAAAAGTATAAAGATATTTTAATAGATTACGTTAAAACTTATTAAAGTTTAAACGAAAAGACAGCCACCCGGCTGTCTTTTTAACTGCTTAAACGATATTTCTTTGTCCATGAGTATAGCAATAAACCCGAAACTAACACTAATTGCAGCAAAAAGACAACCGAATCCCAAAAACGGATGCTTGTGATTGGTTCATAAAATCCAGGCATCATAATTTCGTTCACCGCGAAGATTATTTGCGGGATGTAGTAGTAGGCGGTGATGATTAGGGTGAGCAGGATACCAGAAAGATAGAACCCTGCATATCTGCGAACGAACTTCTCTTCCCCGTCGAACGTTTCCGTTTCTGGCACTCTTAGAAAAGGCAGCCATTTTGACAGGAAGTTACGCCCATTTTCCATCAGATTGTAGCAGCCCGTTGTGTTTTCAATGACATAATATAAATCCGTCTTCATAAACACAGCTGCCTGATAGATCAGACGGATAAACGTGTTCAGTACCACCAACTTCGATACACCCATTGTTAGGCTATTTTCGGTCATGAAGAGCTGGGCAGATAATGCAAGGAAAAGAACCACGATATCAAAATACATCCCCGCAAGGAACAGCTTATTTCGCTTTTCAGCGGGCAATTTCCACACCTGCGACATATCCGTCTCCAAAACAACAAAAAACAGACGGTGCCCCACTTCTATTTTTGCTGGTAAGCCCTCGGATCGGACGGCAAGCACATGACCGAATTCGTGCAGGATTACAAGGAAGAAGCTAATCAGAAGCAAGGCCAGGACATTTTGGAACATCAGATCAAAAGCAAATAGGTCCGAATAGCGCGGGAATAGATTTGGATTAAACAAAATTAATACTGTGCTTGCTACGAGTAAAAGGATGTAAAACTTTGAACTGATAGTGTTGAAGAAGAAGCGGCCGAGAGATTCTGGAATCCAGGTATTGCTAGAGTTAAAATGATCCACATAACTTCTTTGGATAGGGATACCATCAATTTCTTTAACCAAATTAAGTTCTAAGAGCTGGTCAATAAATCCCAGGACGTCAATATCTTCATTCGGATACCGGGCATTCAAGGACTTTTCGATTTCCCTCAGGGGAATCGCTTTATTCAATAACTCTATAGCAGTAATACAAACCTCTGGCATTTCATAGAAATCACCAGTAGCTTCATCTTCGACGATATAATAACGTTTATCTTTTCTCACTTTCAGAGGAAGCAATGAAATTTCTGAAGTATATGTAAGTCCCATAAAGCCTCCTGTTTAAAGAAAGGAATCAGGCTATAAAGCTGATCCCTTTCTGATACCTTATAAAAGAATACACCACCAGCAAGTTGTCTTTACCTTTTTGAGTTTACGAATCTTCATACTGTTACCTCCTCTCTATTTTTATAATCTTCACTTGAAAGGGTGGTAGACCAATCGTAACTCTGATGATATTGAACCCATTTAGGGAAGATTTTTTTAAACATCTCTACTAATTGAGGATCAAATTGAGACCCTTGTCCATCTATTATTCTGGCATATGCCTCATCAACAGAGAGAGCGTTCCGATAGGACCTTGATGATGTCATTGCATCAAAAGCATCTGCAATTGAAACAACCCGGGCTAAAAATGGTATTGACTCTCCCTTAAGATTTTCTGGATATCCCTTACCATCCCACCTTTCATGATGGGACATTATAACAGCTATACTACTTTCTAGACCCTTCACTTTAAGGATCGCTTCCGCACCAACCGAAGGATGAGTCTTAATTATATCAAACTCACCTTTAGAGAGCTTTCCTGGCTTCATTAAGATAGAGTCAGGTATATTAACCTTTCCAATATCATGCAATAAACAAGAGTAGTTAAATGCACTTAGTTCCTCTTGAGAAAACCTACCCGTCTCTCTTGCCAAAGTTTGGGCATAATGTGCCACCCGTTCACTATGTCCCCGGGTATATGGATCCTTTAATTCGATTGTTGCTATTACTCCTTTAACTATACCTTGCAGCTGATAATCATAAGATTCTTTAATAGTTTTTAGATAGCTTTGAAAGCGAACTAAAATTAAGTAAGCTATCCCACTCAATATTAATACCAACACTATAGGACCAATCGTATTTTCAGAGTCTAGATAAAATCCAAAAAAAGCATATTTAAATATCAATGTGCCAGTTACAACCCGGAAGAAACGTGTATTAACAAAAAATGGGGTGAATAAAACAGCTATGATTTCTACGGCATTCCCGCTTTGATATTCGAGGTTACCCTTTGAATATATGGAAACTTCACTCATTATCGAGGTAAGAAAGTAACCAATTATAAAAACATATTTAAACTTGTAAATTTTTTCTTTCTTTTTCAATAAAATAAATATTGGTAAAGCAATAAACAGCCAAATATAGACCCAATAATTTATTTCTCGGGGTAAATTTAAGTCTATATTTTTATAAAAGCTGTGATAAAACACTTCATATATTAAATAGACTGTGTAAAATAAAACCAAGAACCACTTCAATGCTCTTTGCTCTTCATAAATTAGTGTTTGATTAATTTTCTCGTTATACATATTGGTACCTCTCGTTCGTTCAACTATGCTACCCTTGTTATCGCCTAATTTAAGCCTAAATTAATAGGCTATAAACTCCTGAACAAAATATGAGTATTTATACCTATTATAATTCGACCAAATACGACATTTTTTCTCATTATAAACCAAAAGGACCATTCAAAGAATAGTCCTTTTGATTTATTTATGATGATTTTATTTTTTTTCGAGGCTTAAAGGGAGTCTAACCTCTACGGTTGTTCCCTTGTTTAATTCACTATTTATATTTAATTGTCCATTATGCTCTTCAATTATTTTCTTAGTCACCATTAAACCTAGCCCATTACCATTTTCTTTGGTTGTATAAAATGGTTCACCGAGCTTTTGTAATTTGTCAGACTCAATTCCACATCCCTCATCTTGAATTGATACCGTCGCAGTATCATTTTTGACTTGAGATGTAATTTTTACTGTACCACCTTCAGGCATGGACTCCATGGCATTTTTAATCAAATTGATAAATACCTGTTTTAATTGATTCTCGTCACATATTAAACCCGGACTATCTGTAAGGTCCAACTCAACTTTAACATTCATTCTATCGGCATGAGGTTCAATCACTACAAGCACATACTCAATTATTCCCTTCAAATTTTTCGTACTCTTCTCGCCCGTATTAGGCTTACCTAAAATCAAGAGGTTTGTCACAATCGAGTTTATCCTATCAATCTCACTTAGCATAATAGGATAATAGTGATCATCATCTTTGTCTTTCTCCTTCTGAAGCTGCGTGAAGCCTTTTAGTGAGGATAAAGGGTTCTTAATCTCATGAGCAATTGCCGTGGCCATTTGACCAATAACAGCTAATTTTTCCTTTTGCCTTAAGTCTTCATGGATGGATGTTATCGCTGTTATATATGATTGGAATCTAGATAACAACACCCAGGTAATTGACGAGATAAAAATAATAAGAGCAATCGGGAAAATCACATTATTTGAATGGAACAACATTCCATCCAGAAGATATTTCAAAAATAAACCAATCGAAGCCACCATGAAGAAACGTTTATCAACAAAAATAGGCGAGAACAGAATAAAATATACCTCAAGAATATGCCCGCCAGTAAACTCCTTATCGTTTCCCCAAAAGATCATGGCATTATTAATAAAATCGAGCAACATGAAACTAAAAATATACATGTACTTAATTTTTTCTGGTATGCCTTTTTTAATAAAATATATAGCAACAGGGAGCAATAAGAGGAGAAGAAAGTGCATTACAAAACCCATGCTACCATCAGGGAAACCAACTACAGTTCCCTCACCACCATACTGAGGAATAAAAAAATAATAGGCCAAATCATAAGCAAATAATATGATATAAAAAGTCCACAAAAAGAACTTAACTGCTTTAACTTCTTCATATATTAAAATCGAGTTTTTTTTAAATGGTTCCATACGGAATCTCCTTAAATCTGAAAACTTGTTAGCTTTATTATATCAGGATGTGTCACTTCTTGTTACATTTTGTCTCATTATGCAATGGATTTTCAATTAATATTTTTTATGGATGGAAAGGAATTTTTTATGGAATGAAAAATGGACCAGGCTGTTTTAGATGCCTGATCCATTTCTTTATGCCGTTTCGCTTAGGTTGTATTCGTTGAGGATTCCTTCGAGTTTGAGGGCGAGTCCCATGCTGCCCTGGATTTTAAGCTTACCTGTCATGAAGGCGGCAGTGCCGTTGAGTTTGCCCATGATCATCTTCTTGAAGTTTTGATCTGACAGCTTCAGGGTACAATCTGGTGTTTCTTCTGTTCCTTCAACAACCCGGGCAGTTCCTCGTGAAATCAGCAATTGGAATGTCCCGCTGTCATCCCCAGTGATGTCATATTGATAGACCGTATTCATGCCTTGAATGGGTTCAGGCCTTTCTTTCATGACCCTTTCGATTTCTTGCCATACTTCTCTGATCGACTTATTTTCCATCTTCGCCACTCCTATCAACCTATTTATTTCCATCATACCCGACGGAAGTCCTATTGGGCAATCCGAAAACGAACGTATTATCTGATAATTCCCTATATTCGTCGGGTTGCTTTTAGCTAACTGCCCGTACTCGCGAAAGCCATCAATCCTTTGTTCCAGAATGCATAGGCAAGGACACAGCAAACAATCGCTGCAACCGGGGTCCAAAGCGCGAATTCCTTGTAGCCAGACTTGTCGATAAAATAAGCTGCCGGGTAGAATGCAGTGAATCCATAAGGAATGATCCAAGTCAGGAACATGCGAATTCCCTTGTGGTAGATCGTCAGCGGGTATCTGGCAAAATCACTCAGGTTGAAGACAGCCCATACTATAGGAAGACTGTCGATCATCCAGAAACTGAATGTCGCAAAAAATAAGTTAATCGCCACGAAAATCAATCCAGACGAGATGATCATGACAACCAGCATCGCAATTTCCGCTGCTCCCCAAACGAGGTCAAGCTGCGGAATCGCTGTCCCAAGAATAATCAAGCCGATAATCAGCTGGCCGAATCCATCTTGATGCAGTCGATCTGCCACCACATGGAACAATGGATTGACCGGCCTGATCAGCAAGCGATCAAGTTTTCCTGGCCTGATATATTGCCAGCCGAGCGTCCATAAATTATCAAAGAAAATCTGGTGAATCGAACGGCCCGTTGCCGCAATTCCGTAAATGAACAATATCTCGTAAAACGACCAGCCATTGATCTGCTCAATGTGGTCGAACACCACTTTTACAAAAAAGATCGAAGCGAACTGCTCAAGCATTACTGAGGCGACACCGATCAAAAAGTCAATCCGGTATTCCATCATCACCTTCATATGGCTCTTCGCAAACTCCCAATATAATCTCGTATAACGACGCATAGAATCGCCTCCTATCCTCCGAAAATCGTAATCTGCTTAATCGCCTGCGACCAGATTACCCTTACTAAAACATACAATGAAATCAGCCAAAACAGCTGGACTCCAAGCGCCATATAAGCTTCCGTTCCAGTGATCAGCCCAGAATAAATCGAAACTGGCAGATACACCATTGCCTGAAACGGCAGGAACTCAGTGATGGTTCTGAGCCAATCCGGGAAAAGCGTGATTGGTACCAAAGCTCCCGAGAAAAACGTTATCAGTGACTCCTTTAGTACTCTGACTCCCCAGACATTGACTGTCCAGAAGGCGAGGACACCGACGAGGAAATCAAAAAATGTTCCGATCCAGATTCCCACCAGCGCACTCATCACGAATAGCAAAATCGTCTCAGGTGATTTTGGAAAGCTTAAATCCATGAAGAAGTAAGCAATCAATATCATCGGGATCGTTCCCTGAATCAAGTACATGACTTTCTCACCCACATCAACCGCGAACATTTTAAAAATCAAATCGTAAGGGCGCATCAGCTCAATCGCTACCTGCCCCTCCTTGATATTCTCGGCAAGCTCATTCCCGACACCGCCAACAAACCCCTGAAGCAGCATCGCAATGACAATATAAGTTATCATCGTTTCCAGATTGATATTTTCAATCGTTGTCTGGTTCGCATAAACTGCCTGCCAGAAGAAGTAAATAATCAACAGCCTCATCACTGCAGAAACGGTCCCGGCCCAGTACCAGGCGGAATAGGCAGTGTTCTCCTGCATCCGCCCTTTAGCTATTTGCCAATACTTTCTCATGCTCTCCCCCCTGTTCCTGTTTGTTGTACAGCTCCTCTACGATCGTCTCGATCTTAGGATCGGCAATATTCAAATCTCCAATTTCATACATGCTCATCATTTCCGAAATGACGAACGAGCTTTTAACAGTCTCATGGTCAAACGATAAGCTGACCTTTGTTTCTTCCTCATTCGGTAAAACTTCCACCTGACCGTTCAGCGATGCAGGCAATATAAATTTTTCTTTATCCGCTAGCTCAAAATGGATTACCCGCTGTTGGCCGAATTGTTTTTTAATCTGCTCAAGCCCACCATCGTATAAAATAGTACCGCCATCAATAATGATGATCCGGTCGCAAATTTCCTCAATGTCCTGCATGTCATGTGTAGTCAGTAGCACTGTTGTGCCCCAGCGCTGATTCATTTCCTTGATAAACTTTCTGATTTTTACTTTTACCGCAATATCTAGACCGATTGTCGGCTCATCCAGGTAAACAACTTTTGGCCTGTGAAGGAAGGCAGCAGCAAGTTCACAGCGCATTTTTTGCCCTAGCGAGAGCTGTCGGACCGGGATGCCAAGAAGCGGTTCAAGGTTCAAGACTTCCGTGAACATCTCGACTGTCTCCTGATACTCTTGCTCCGGAATCTCGTAAATATGTTTTAACAGATTATAAGATTCACGGACAGGGATATCCCAGAATAGCTGCGTCCGCTGCCCGAAGACTGCTCCAATATTCACTGCATTCTTCTGACGATTTTCATACGGTACTAGCCCATTCACCGTTACCTTTCCCGACGTCGGTGTCAGGATTCCCGTCAGCATCTTGATCGTAGTGGACTTCCCCGCACCATTCGCGCCGATATAGCCAACCGTCTCACCCTGCTCAATCGTAAAATTAATCCCCTTCACCGCATGCTTCGTCTCATACTTCCGGTTAAAAAGCGACTTGATTGCCCCCTTAAGACCAGGGTCTCGCTTCACCAATTTATATTCCTTTTTCAAATTCTCAACTGTAATCACATTATCACTCCCCAAGAACATACATTCGCTTTTTTAGGCGCAAAAAAACCACAGACATCCCAGTCCGTGGTTACGCAGTTATTTTAACAAGACAAAAATAAGCGCTACTACACACAATACAGGCAGGCCGAAGGTAAAACATATGAAATTGATTTAGTTGCTTGATTACGATCAATCATTCCGACTGCCTCCTTAGGTTAATTGAATACTTTCATATTGTACCTGTTAAAGAAAATTTTGGCAACAGTATTATGAAAAAATATGGGCTGCCGCATTTTACTCAGGAACCGTGAACTAATTTGTTATTAAACTTCAAATACGTGATTAATTCTTCCATAGTTTCAAAGTGTCCGGCAGTGCCAAATCCATGGAATATATTCATCTTCCGCAGGATCCCGCCAAGATCGAGGTCATTCCCGACAAGATACAGGTTCTGCCCTCTCTCTTTTAGTTGTTCCTTAAGCTGCAGCAGAAGCAGTGCACCAGAAGCATCAACAACCGTTACTTTTTCTATATCTATAACTATATCAAGACTGTTATCTGAACTGATCGTCTTCGTTATTAGCTCTGTGGCCCCAAAGTAAAGCGGCCCTTCCAGGCTATATACCTTTAAACCATTTTCCGTTTTACTATTGATTTTGAAGCCTTCCTCACTCATCCTCTTCATGAAAACTAATGCACTCATCACAATGCCGACTCCAACCGCTACCATTAGATCAATCGCAACTGTCAAAGCCATCGTCACCAGCATGACCGCTGCATCTGTGCGAGGCTCATCCTTAAGGATTTTCAAACTGTCATAATCGAACATTGTAATACCTGTCATGATTAAAATTCCCGCAAGCACTGCGAGGGGAATTTCTTCTGCAAGGGGACCGAAGACAAGCATGAAAAGCAGCAAAGCTACACTATGTAACATAGCTGATAAAGCAGTCTGTCCACCGCTGCGCAAATTGACTACCGACCTGACTGTCGCCCCAGCACCTGGCATCGCACCGAACAAACCGGCAAAGGTATTACCAATCCCCTGGCCAATTAATTCTTTGTTGCTCTTGTGCTTCGTACCCGTCATATTGTCCATAACAACAGAGGTCAGCAATGAATCAATTGAGCCAAGGACCGCGATGCTTATTGCCGCAGGAATCAATTGGATGATAACACCCAGGTCAGCAATGGGTAGATGGAATTGCGGCAGCCCTTTCGGAATCTCACCAATTCTTTCTGCGCTGTCAATAAAAATAAAATCATCGAAAAATGGCAGTGTAAAATGAACGGCAGGAACTACCTTTTCCAGTAGGATTACTGCCACAGTCCCTAAAATCAGTGCCATCAAGCTTGGCGGGATAGTTTTGATCCACTTCATCGCAACCAGCATAAAGACAATCGTCAACAGCACGACCAAAAAGCTGCCCGTCACATACTGCAGCTGTCCCATGATAATGATTATGGCAATTCCGTTCATAAAACCGCTGACGACCGGCAACGGAATGAACTTTAAATAATTGCCTGCTTTAAGTAGGCCAAATACAATTTGAAATAGCCCACCCATGAACGCGGCAATGAAAGCATACTCCAATCCCTGAGTCGCCACAATCCCAGTAAAGATAATTGTAATCGGACCAGTCGGCCCAGTCACCTGTCCCTTCGTCCCGCCAAACAAAGCAGCAAAAAAACCAGTAATGATGGCACCATACAAACCAATGATGGCCCCATCCGAATTACCCGTCGCCTGCATCCCAAAAGCCAACGCAAGCGGCAGCGCAACAACCGAAACCGTAATCCCGGCCAGCAATTCACGCTTCAGGGTTTGAAACATGTTTGATACGCCTTCTTTCTTATACATTTATAAGAAAAATTATACGCCTGAAAAAACGAATCGGAAATATGCTGAGGAAAAAAGAAATGAAAAATTGAGGAACTTCTCAACCTATCCACTATAAAAAAATGTGCACCAGCCAAAAGCCATGCATGAAGACAATCGCCGTATACGAGACGGAGGCAAAAATTATCACTCCCTTGAGCAAGGAAGAACGAGGAACCTTCTTCAACACAATGAACAATAAAAGGAATACAGAAAGAGCAGCTTTCGTGAGGACGAACAACGTGGGATTCACTTGATAGACCACCTGCATAAGCGGATTAAGCTCAGATATGAACGCATGTTTGAGGCCGAACCAGGTAACTGATGCGTCTAATAGGTTCAGGATGGCTAGGTAAACAAACAGGCGCGTCATCAGCTTTCACCCCAGATTGTTCTTAATATAGTACTGCATAGACAAATTATAAGGGCTTTGTTTGGTAGATAGTATTCCCTTAGAAACTCTTTTTTTAACATTTAAAGATGATTATCTATTATTAATTACAAAGAATCACCTTGATTAAATTTTAATCAAGGTGTTCTACTCAATCATCAGAGTTTTCCTTCTCCACATAGCATAATAGAAAAATCCTATTCCTCCTACAATTAAACTAATTCCAATAAGCATTAAATTAAATACCCCTGTAGCTGTATTAGGAAGTTTGGGACCATCAGTTGGTAATATACCACCTAAAGTTCCCTCTGCATAAAATTTAAATTGGAATTCACATCCCAAACCTTGAAAATCATTACCTAGTTCATATGGTACCTTTACCCAAAAATAGAGTTTTTCTGATTGACTACTTTCTAATCTTCTTGCCTCTAATTTAGTAAAATCTTTTAACTTTCCCTCGAACAATAATTGTTTATTATCTGATACCTTTAATAATATCTCATTATAAAACTTCTCAGATCCTGTAAGAAATTTGTTACTAAACAAATAAGAAAAATTTTGTTTCCCCTTATTACTTACTGTTAGTTCCTTAGTGAAATAATCTCCTGGTTTTAAATTACTTAAATTAAAAAATACTTTATGAGCGCTCGTGGATATATCGATTTCTTTTTCGCTATTATTCACTTGTGAGTAGCCAATACTTGAAAGAAAAAGATTAATAATAATAGTCAAAGTAAAAGCATTTAATAAAATCCCTTTTTTCATTGATAATCACCACACTAATTAAGAAATATTATCCCTAAATAAAAGGTGGGTTAATACCCACCTTTTATTCTCATTAATTAGTTTCCATATGCACCATTTTTAGCCTTACTATTAGATTCGATAACTCCTTCTTCATCAGATACATCTTGGCCATCCCATTGCCGTGCTTCTAAAGTAAAGTTTACGTCAACTTTATCGCCTTGATATTTGTTCTGGTTTTCTACATCTCCTAGAGCTGCAGTACCATATTCAACAAATTCAATTGTTAGTTCTACAGTATCCCAATCCCTTGGATCAGCAGGTAGACCTTGCCATTTGTTTGTTGCTGTTGACACTAAGTTAATTCTGTTATCTTCCCAATGATTTCCTAGAGCTGCATCAAGCTTATTGATAGCAGTTGTATCCCCTTGGTTCGTTGCTTTATATACATCAGCTAAAGTAATATCATCACCGGAATTGATAATTTCTTCTTCGGCACCTTCGATTCCAGTTCTAGCTAAAGTAATTTGAAATTGCTCTAAGTATTCGAGATCAGTATTTTTACCAAAGATATCCGAATCTGCATCAGCAGCAACTTCGGAAGTATCTCTGTTCCCATTTGAATCATAACCATAATCATTAAAATTAATGCTATCTATTGAAAGAAGAACATCTTTAATCGCTAATGAACCAACATTCTTTAGCTCAAACTGCCTTGTCATTGAATCTCCAGGTTTTAAATCTGATACCGTAAAGTTTGTAGGACCACCATCTACTGCATTTAATTCTAATTTTAGATTGCCGTTCGCAACAGATCCATTCACAGTTTCAATATCATTAAATGCTGCCCATGTCCCTCCAGCAACTAGTGAAAGACCTAAAGCAGATGACATTGCTCCCAATGTTAATTTCTTTTTAAGACTCATTTTTTACTCCTCCTACGTAATTTTAGGTTCTATTAAGAAATGAAATTATCTTATTTTTACTTATCTTCTCCAGGCATTTGGGTTCCTTCAAACTTTAATGAAATACTTGCGCCTTCATCCTGGAATTTATTTTGTTCTTGTAGCCTGCTACCTATATATGATGTTGGATCATTTTTAAATTCTACATATACTTCAAATTGCATTGACCCTCCTGGAATAATAGCTGCACTCGCATTACTTCCAGAAATTTCGCTATTAGTAAGGTTGCTTAATCCAAATGCATCTCCATCATATACTACGTCCGTACCACGTTTAACCGTCACTTTAAATTGTTTTAAGAATTCTTCTTCTGAGTTTTTACCATCTTCAAATCCATTTGCACTTAATGGCAGATGATCATGCGTTTTATCCACCCAATCACTTACTTCAGTAGTTAAGAAAATATCATCAATTGCAAGAGACCCATTGTTCCCAAGAGTAATTGTTTTTGTGAAGTGATCACCAGGTTTGAGATTACTCAAATTGAATAACTCAGTCTGTGGATTAGTAGTCAAATCCAATGTTCCCGCATTAAAAGAATTGTCTAGCGTTTCAACATCGTTAAATGCTGCCCAAGTCCCCCCACCGATAAGTGATACACCCAATGCGCCAGCTAAGATGCCAATGCCCATCTTCTTTTTGATACTCATTTAATATTCCTCCTCAAATAATTCTCACCCAAATTGGGTATGTATATGTGCACTCTAAAAGAGTTACAACCTAAGAAATGATTGATTGTTTGTTTTCAGGCTCATTTACAGTTTTTGTCTTTTCTTCTAATTCTTTAATTGCAGAGCGAATTGTCCATGCAGCATAACCTAGTAATAGTAAGCCAGGAATTATTAACAGCAATCCAGTTCCTAAAGGACTGCTTGCAAAGTTAAGAAAGTAACCAACAAAGGGAATTGTCAAACCCGTATATTTAGCAACAATATTTTGGGGTAATACTTGATTCATATCTGCATCTTCGTTGTTATCACCTTTAGTCTGATATGAAACTTGGTCACCTTGTTTTACGACTTGAATAATCCTATGTGTTACAACCTTTTTTTCGTCTTGCCTAAATGTAATCACATCGTTTTCTTTTAAGCTTTTGGCATTCTTAACTTCTTCGACTACTATAAGTGATCCAGTTTTAAAAGTTGGTTCCATTGATCCTGAAAGAACTGTTTTAAATTGGTAACCAAATAACTGTGGTTCCCCACCAGAAGCTCGTGAGGAAATTACCATTACTATCATGAGAAGCAATGTGGTAAACACTACTCCATATAAAACATTTCCAATAATTTTAGTTGTTCTCTTCATTTTGTTCTCCTTTCTGTTCCCATCAATATCAGTTACCATTACTCTCATCAGAGCCGTTGGTCGAATCAGTTGGCTGCTGCTCTTCTGTTTGATCCTCACTAGATGGTTCTTGATTTGTGCTATCTTCTTCATTGCTATCTGACGATTCGGTGTTCTCTTCTTCGGACTCTTCATTAGCTGATTCAGAGTCAGGGCTATCTTTTATTTCTTCAGGTGAGTCCTTTATTTCTTCAGTAGTTTTGCTTGTACTGGTATCTGTTTTTTCATTGGATTCGGTTGGTTTCTCTTCTGTGACCGATTGCTCTGTCTTCACTTTCTCAACAATACAACCCTCTATTTCAATTGGCTCACTCCAAATTGCTTCCTGACCTGGTCGATCAGGTTTAGTTACTTTAAATCTATACTGACCTTCGCCTGGCAGCTCTTGAAGTTTGGTTGTTACAATCCTTCCTTTTTCACCAGCCTTAATCATTGGTACTTCTCCACTTTCCAGTAAAGGACTTATAGGTGTTTTTGTTTCCTGCCCTTTGCCAACCTTAAACAATTCCCATGTCCATGTAGAGAAGGTCATATCTTCTCCATCGTTAAATATTTCTGCATATACTACTGGAGGCTGACACGAACCACCTCTTTCAAGTCCAGCAACATCAAAGTCTAACGAACTCTTATCCCATTCATCAATCGGCCATTTCACATGGATAGAAGCTTGTAATTCCTCCACATCATTAAATGCTGCATTGGTAAAAGAATTAAGTTGAATAACGGTAAAAATAAGCAGGTACCATGCAAGAAGTACTTGCAGCGATTTACGAAAAAAAACATAACGCTTTCTAAACTTCCTTGATCTAGAATATCGAATGGTACTCCCCTCCCCACCTGCTGATCTTTTATGTATTATATTGAGAATGAAGTTGGTGAATTTTTTTATCAATTTTATCAACTTCCTTATACCGCACGTATTTTGTTCTTTTTAACGAACTTACATTGTGAGTATATGCTAATCTATTATTTTTGAAAAACCTCAAATTCAGCCGTTTTTTCTTAATAACGCACAAAAAACGTTCGTTATCTCTGAGTATCTCCAGTTTTCTTAATATTTCGTAATTTAAATAGAACATTTTGTTATATATATAGAACGACGAGCATACAGAAAACGCCTCCTGCATAAGGAGACGCTTTTGTATGGCTATTTTACGAGAGATTTTTCTTGAGGCAAGGTTTCGTTGACTATCTCATAAAAATGATTCACTGGCTTTAATTGATCAACAAATTCATGTCCTGATTTCCAGGTTTCTTCTATATAGACCTCCATCACCTTCACAGCACGTTCATCTCCACCACCAGCATACTCCAACGCATTCACACTCTCAAATATCTTCACCATTAATTCAGCAACCCGCTTGGAGTGAAATGTCTTATGATCATGTGATGCTGTTTGCAGAGACACTAGAAGTTTCTCAAGCTGTTCTATGCCATCGCGCACCTGGTCGACATGCTCTCCGTTCATTCCAGCTACCCGCTCATTCATCTCTTGTAAGAACAATTCTCCGGCACCAAACTTCTCCATCAACCTCAACACTTCAAGCCCTAGGATATTGGCTGTACCTTCCCATACCGTCAACACCTGCGCATCCCTCAACAACCGCGGAGTGACGAAGTCTTCAATATACCCATTCCCGCCGTGCATTTCAATGGCTTCGTGCGCAAAATGAACGGCTTGTTCGGCTGTTTCTTTTTTCAGCAGGGCGATGTAGAGTCTGTTGAGAACGATGTCTTTTTCTGATACTCCTGGTTCGTTCCTCATGACTTTTTCGAACAATGGCAGGTACTTAAAGACGGTTCGTGTTTCGACTTCGAGTTTGACGGCAATTTTAACGAGGGAATCTTTGATCATTGGGAAATCAGCAAGCTTCTTGCCGAAGGCGTCTCGCTTTAATGCATATTGTCTTGCTTCGCTGTAGGCGCGGCGCATGATGCCGAGTGATGCGACGGTATTGCAGACGCGGGATAGATTCAACGCTTCCATCATGTAATAGAAGCCTTTTGCAGGGTCGCCGACGACATATGCGTCTGCACCTTCAAACTCGACTTCGGCTGATGGGACTGCCTTGACACCAAGCTTGTCTTTAAGCCTGCGGATTTTGATGCCGTTCAGCTTTCCATCTTCTTTGCGCCATGGGACTGCGAACAACGTCAGGCCTTTTGTTCCTGATGGGGCACCTTCTTTTCTTGCTAGAACCATGGCAACTCCGCACATTCCTGCATTAGAGGCGAAGTATTTTTCACCAAAAAGTTGGTAGCCGTCCTTCGTCTGAACTGCCTTCACCACATTTGCGCCGACATCGGACCCTCCCTGGCGCTCGGTCAGGAATGTTGCGCCTTCGAACAGCGTGGTTTCTCCTGTTGATAAGACATGTGGCAGGAATTTTTCTTTTAGCTCAGAGGATGCATACTGGTCCAATAAATAAGCGGTTGCCATTGTCAGTGTAACTGGGCAGTAAAACCCTGGCTCTGTTTGAGATAGCAGATAGCCCTGTGCATAAGAATAGATATAATTCCCGCGGCGGCCAAGCTCGGGAATTTCCTTATGGACGTAGCCGACAATCCCGGTGTTGTAGGATTCTTCAACCGTTTTCCGGTAACCGTCATTCACCCACACTTCGGAGATATCATCGCCATAGGCATCGAATTTAATCAGCTTTGGCTGGCCTTCGCGGTCGGTGAACCTGGCGCGCTGGTCGATTTCGTTGGCGCATTTTTCGCCGAACTCAAATAATTCCTTATCAGCGTACGCAAAAAAATCTTCATCCAATAACTCCTTCAGCAATGCACGAAACTGCGGTTCTTCCTGGTAAAAATTCATTCATTTAGCCTCCCTTTAAATTCAATCATCAGTCTTTCGATTTCTTCTTTGATTTCAACCAGTTCGGCTATTCTTTCATTCACTTCGACGAGCTTCTCTTCCCCATACTCTATTGTTCGCTTCAGTTGCTTTTCTCCAGTGCGGTCCTCATCGAAAAGCAAAACCATTTCCTTAATCTCCTCGAGTGAAAAACCGAACCTTTTTCCGCGAAGAACGAGCTTTAGCCTTGCTAAGTCGCTGCCAGAATAAATGCGTCGGCCGCCTTCTGTACGGGATGGTTTTAATAAACCAAGCTCTTCATAGTAGCGAATCGTCCTTGTTGTAACTCCAAACTCCTCGGCCAAATCAGAAATCGAATACATTCACAAAACCTCTTTTAAACAGAATAATCAGTAAATTAATTATACCATTGACGTTAACGTAAAGAGCAAGCCAGATTCCCAATGGAAACCTGGCTTATTTTTTCACATATTGCAGCGGATTGACGCTGTTTGATTTTCCATAGTTCCACTTGCCTTCATGGATTTCAAAGTGGAGATGTTTTCCCCTGCTGTCACCTGTGTTGCCCATGTAGCCGAGTACCTCGCCTTTGCTGATGGACTGCCCGGTTGTGACTGTACTTTTTTCCAAGTGGGCATAAAGGGATGTGAAGGTCTTGCCGTTGATTTTGTGGGTAATCAAGACGCAATTTCCATATGTAGCAGAATAATAGGAGCGGATGACGGTTCCAGAAGCAGCGGCGACAACGACAGCATCCGGGGATTCGTCGGCGATATCGATCCCGGCGTGCAGCCGGCCCCATCTAGGTCCGTAACCTGAAGTCAGTTCACCTTCGGCTGGCATGATAAATACATCCCCTGATTCGACGGAATGATACTCAACTCTTTGGTTTTCTTTTAAAATCGCAATCTCCTGAGATGCCAGATTGACATAGATTTCATACATGTCCATTAGCTCGGATTCGCTATTCTGTTTCTCTTTCTGAATTGAATCAAGCAACTCTTGCTTTTCATCGGTCTTTTGTTGCAGTTCATCTTTTAACGATTGCATTTCCTGGTGATCATTTTCTAATGAAATTTTTTTCCTATGCAACTCTTGTTCTTGGTCCTTCAATGTTTGCTGGTCAGCCTGATGTTTCGCCAACAATTCTTTGTCAGCTTTTATGATTGTGCCAATGACAGTCGCTGTATCGAAAAGTTGGGAGAGGCTCTTGGAGTCAAAGATCAAATCCACATACATGCCTAATCCATCCTGGGACTGCATCGTCCGCAGGCGTTCTTTGATAAGCTGTTCACGAAGTGAGATTCTGTCACTTAGATTATCGATTTCTTTTTTCATTTCAACGATAGTTTTTTCTGAGGCATTAAGGGCATTGTTGAGATTACGAACTTTCTGGTTAACCTCAGCCACTTCATCATCCAGTGACTTTAGCTCTGCAAGGTATATTTGTTCGTCCTTACCCAGTGCTTCAATGTGGCTTTCCTTTTCTAAAACGTCTTGCTTGAGATCCAATCGCTTGTCCCTTATTTCTAATAGTTCGTTCGCTGCAGCAGGCTGTCCCACTATCATTACAATTCCAATCGCAAGTATTAAACTCCCTGATTTTTTCACGCTCCAGCCCCCTTTCCATTCTCTTCCTATCAACAAGTATATATTCCTCAATCTACTAAACCTGTCGACTCTTGTATTCTCTATGAATATTTTAAATCTGAGTCATTATTATTCTGATATAACGTAATTTTTAATTTTCGTACACAACTCATTCATTTTTTAGCCATTTTTTATACATATTGATAACGTTTACAATGGTTGTACGGTGATAATATTCGTTTTACAATAAGAATGTGAAATAAATCACAAAGAAAAATTAATTAAAGGTTGATCTTATTTTTTAAACTAATCATGTGAAATTATTCACAAATAATAGGATCACCCTACTAACCTCAAGGAGTTGACCATCATGCAACAGCATATTAGAAAAGTGGCGATTATCGGAACAGGATTGGTTGGATCAAGTGCAGCTTACTCCATCCTTAACCAGGGAATCTGTGACGAATTAATCATGGTTGATATAAATAAAGAAAGAGCAATCGGTGAATCATTGGATCTATCACATTGCATTGATTTTACAAATACAAGAACGAAAGTACATGCTGGAACTTACCAGGATTTGGGTGATGTTGACATCGTTGTCATCACGGCTGGCCCGCCGCCAAAGCCAGGACAGACTCGTCTCGATACACTGGGAATCGGTGCTAAAATCATGGAGGATATGATTCCGCAGATCATGGCAAGCGGTTTTAATGGCATCTTCCTGATTGCTTCAAACCCAGTCGATATCATCTCATACCATGTGTGGAAGTTGTCAGGATTGCCAAGAAACCGTGTAATTGGAACGGGTACTTCCCTTGATTCTTCAAGACTGAAAACCTATTTATCTGAAATTCTCGATGTTGACCCTCGCAGCATTTACGGTTACACAATGGGTGAGCACGGTGATTCGCAATTCGCTGCATGGTCTCATATCTCAGTCGGCGGCAAGCCTCTTTTAGAAATTTTAGACGAGCGAAAAACACAGCTTGGCGATATCGATTTAGATCAAATTGTTGAAGATGTTAAAAAGGTAGGCTTTGAAATCCTGAAGAGAAAAGGGACCACCTACTATGGCATCGGGAATGCGATTGCCTTCATAACGAAATCCATTTTCAACGATGACCATCGAATCATTGCCCTCTCTTGTGTATTAGATGGAGAATACGGTGAGACGGAACTTTGCACTGGCGTTCCAGCCATTATCACGAGGGAAGGAATTAAAGAGGTTGTTGAGCTTCGCTTAACAGAAGAGGAACAGCGTAAATTCAGGAATTCAACTGCTGTACTTCGAAACTACATGTCTAGCATCGGCTATGAAGAAAAGTTATTAGCAACTGTTCAAGCATAAACATACTACCAAGAAAGAAGGCGCATCATTATGAAAGACTATGTCATGCCAAGAATATTTAAAGCTTCAACAGGAATCGCACAGGGGATTTTCGTCACATTGGGAATAGGACTTTTGATTAAAAATATTGGGACAAGCTTTGAAATTGATTCATTGGTACAAATTGGGACAATTGCGATCAGTTTGATGGCACCAGCTGTCGGTGCCGGAGTGGCTCTTATGCTGGGAGCCAATGCTCTCGTCATCTTTTCCGCGATGATTGCTGCTGCTGTGGGGGCTGGTGCTCTGTCAATCACTGAAGCTGGTGTTTTGATTAAAGCTGGTGAGCCAATCGGGGCATTGCTAACGGCAACAATTGCTACCTTTGTAGGGAAGAGAATCAGTGGAAAAACACCTCTGGATATGATGGTCATTCCGCTTGGAACGATATTAATAGCTGGTTTTGCCGGGCTTTGGCTATCGACTGTAATTGCACCAATTTTAACAACTGTCGGCGGAGTGATTAAAGCGTCTACTGCTGGAAATCCGCTTCTATCTTCTATTATTCTAGCGATGGTTTGGGGCTTGTTCCTTATTTCACCAGCTTCTTCAGTAGCACTGGCTATGGCGCTTGATTTAAGCGGAATTGCAGGCGGTGCGGCCTTGGCTGGCTGTGCAGCGCATTTTATCGGCTTCTCCATCATCTCTTGGAAAGAAAACCAGCTTGGCGGAATCCTTGCACAGGGTATGTGCACACCTAAGGTCCAATTGCCGAACATTACAAAAAACCCTTATATCCTAGTACCTACCTTGATTGCAAGTGCGATCGTCGGTCCTTTATCGGCTCTAGTCTTTAAAATTGAAGCTGGAAAAGAAATCGCGGGTATGGGGTTAAGTTCTTTCGTAGCACCATTGCAGCTTCTGACGACTTATGATCTTGGTTTCATTCTGCCGGCGATGCTAATCACGTACATCCTTGTACCAGCAGCCATCTCTTATGGTATATACCTCATGCTTAAGAAGTTCGGTAAAATTAAGGAAAATGATTTGAGATTGCCAAACTAATGAGAAAACGGACAGCTTAGCTGTCCGTTTTGCTGTATTAAACAATCATTTTATCAAATAATCCACAAGCTTCGACTTTGGCTTCCCAAAGATTTCTTCCTCTAAACGCTTGCCTGTTGGTGTTGCCGCGAGTCCACCTTCTGCTGTTTCCCTTAATGCAGATGGCATTGTCTGGCCGATCGCGTACATCGCACCGATGACTTCGTCGCATGGGATCCGGCTTGTTATGCCGGCAAGTGCCATGTCGGCAGCAGTGATCGCGTTAGAAGCACCCATTGCGTTTCTTTTTACACATGGAACTTCGACAAGTCCTGCAACAGGGTCGCAGACCAATCCAAGCATATTTTTCAGCGTGATTGCGAAGGCATCTGATGACTGTTGCGGAGTTCCGCCAGCCATTTCGACGATCGCAGCTGCGGCCATTCCGGCAGCCGATCCTACTTCTGCCTGGCAACCGCCGGCAGCTCCGGAGATCGAGGCATTGTTGGCTACAACGAAACCGAAGGCAGCGGTCGTGAACAGATACTCGATCATTTCCATGCGTGTCGGGTTGAGCTTTTCTTTTACCGCAAAAAGCGTTCCCGGCACGACGCCTGCTGATCCTGCGGTCGGTGTCGCGCAGATGATGCCCATTGCCGCGTTCACTTCATTGGTTGCAACGGCCTTGCTGACTGCATCCAATAATAGATTGCCAGCCAGGGATTTTCCGCTTTCGATGTATTTTTGCAACAAGACTGCGTCTCCGCCAGTCAAACCAGTTTGGGATTTAACACCACCCAAACCTCTTTCCACTGCACGTTCCATCACTTGTAAATTATTGTCCATTTGGGCAATGATCTCTTCACGGGAACGACCTGATACTTCTATTTCCTGCCGAATCATAATCTCGGCGATTTTCACCTGATTTTTTTCAGCTAATTCAACAAGCTCCGCAACATTACGAAACATGGCTAGCCCTCCTGATGTAACTCATATTTAGTCAACGAGACGGATGACCTGGTCAACGCCATCAAGGGCAGTTAACTCGGCATAAACGCCGTTCTCGATTTTGTGGTCCATTTCAATGACCATTACTGCTGTGTCTCCCTTATCTTTTCGCGAGACTTCCATATGGCCGATGTTAATCTGATGCTTTGATAAAACAGTCGTCACGGCTGAAATCAGCCCGAATCTGTCGTGATGGACGACCAGAATTGCCGGATTGCCACCGGACAACTTTAGCTTGAACGAATTGATTTCTGTAATCTCAACCGTTCCTCCCCCGATGGAAATTCCGACGATTTCAAGCTCCTTGCCTTGCCCATCATATAAATTTATTTTTACAGTGTTTGGATGCTCCATAACAGCATCCTCGGCAATAAATTCAACTTCAAGGCCTGATTCCTCTGCGATTTTCAAAGCATTGGGAATCCGTTCATCAAATGTATCAAAGTCCAATATTCCTGCTACAAGTGCCAAATCTGTTCCGTGGCCTTTATATGTTTTTGCAAAAGAGCCGTACAGGGAGATGACGGCCTTTGTCGGCTGCTTCTCGAATAATGTGCGCGCTATGCGGCCAATCCGCGCGGCCCCTGCTGTATGCGAACTCGACGGCCCGATCATCACCGGACCAATAATATCAAATGCAGAACGATATTTCATGGTGCACTGCTCCTTTTACTCATCTATTGAAAGCGATTTCATATATTAACATTTTTAAAGAGTCCTAACCATAGTTATCTTACCACATTCTATATATAGTTTAATCATAATTTATTGGAAATGTAAAAACCACCCCGACCAATCAGGATGGTTATTTCACACTGACTTTATTCCTGCCAGAATTTTTCGATACGTACAATCCTTCATCAGCACGGTTCAGCAAGGAATCAATATTGTCTCCGCTCTGGTATTCAGTGACCCCGAAGCTCGCTGTCAAACTGCCAGCTCCTTTGAAGCAATGATTTTCGACCATCTTGCGGAAACGCTCGGCTTTTTCATAGGCTTGTCCACCGGTACTATTGGTGATCAGGATGAATTCCTCTCCGCCCCAGCGGCCGCACACGTCTCCGTCAGTTAGATTGCCAGAAACAATCGCTGACAGCTCCTTCAGGACACAGTCACCGATTTTATGGCCAAACACATCGTTGACCTTTTTAAAGTGATCGATGTCGAAAAAGATAATTGAAAACGCCCTTCCTTCCTCTTCCGCAGCCTCGAGCTTCTCCTCGAGCCAGACATCAATCTGGTGCCTGTTCGCCACTCGTGTCAAGGAATCTAGATAGGCGTACTTCTTAAGCAAATCTCTTTCTGTAAAAGCACGGAACATATTTTGCGCGTAAAATAGGACAAGTATATAGACGATGTTCGCTGCATGAAATTGCGTCAGGGAATCGATTGATTCTGGAGTCATTTGGCCGCTGTAAATTACTCCAATAGTAAGTGTAATCATGAGGATGAAGATCGAGTAATACAGCCCTTTTTTTGTCCCTAACACCAAAAAGAAAAACATGATGATCAAAGGAATCCAAACGATAAAATCCCCAAGTGATCCGCCTGTTATTGCCAGATCATTATATACAACATCGAATAAAGAAAAGACATGATAAGCGCTCACTAAAAACAAGGTAACATATTCGCCAATACGAATAGCTCGGTTTAAGTAGACTAAAACCAGGCTGATCAAGAACCAAACAATCAGTGTGGTATTGATGACTGTATCAAAAAGGCTCTCATTATTCAGGAAGCTATTGATGACCAGGGCTATCGTAATGATAGGGAGCAGCCACATATATACTCTACGTTTCAATTCATCGATCGTATCAAAGTTATTGAACATCGTCACCATCTCCCCGGCGATCGCCTCAGGTGTAGTCCTAATCTTTTCTGGACCCACCCCTAATTGTCCATCGCTCAATCTATCTTAATTTTTTCTCGAAAGTAACTATTTTGAAACCGAGGTAAATCTATCTAGAATTGGGCATCCTATGTAAAAAAACAGCTGTGCATCCTCTACTTCTATTGTACTAGAAAACTCTATTTTAGTATATTTCCAATAGTAAAAGAAGAAGCAAAAGTCCCATAAAAGACCTTGCTTCTCCGTAAAATTCTATGTTGAGATAGTTTACTCCTCAGTCCAATTCCAGTAAGACATATCCCCCAGGTTGGCTCCCTGTATCTGCTCGTTCTCTTTCAACTTCAGCAACTCTTTTACCGGCCCAGTCACGACGGCGCCGTAGACCTGGAACCCTTCTTTCATAAGATAGTTGTATCGCTCCTCAAGGTAGCTGAGGCCGAGGAAATTCTCCCGGTAGCTGGTTGATTCATTTTCGAGAAGGTTTTTCATTTGCTTGAGCATTCTTTTCTTATTTTCATCAGTTCGTTCTTCGTAGAGCAGATTCTTACTTGTTGAATTGTAGCCATCATGCGCATCTCGACCTCCTGTAAAACCAATCGGTTCAACCGAGAGTGTATTTCCGCCCCCACTCCAGCTTCCAGGTTCAAATCCCTTCATCTCTCCTGTATACAGCGGCATCCATAGAACATCAAGGTCGTATTGTTTCAAAAACTCCAGCATTTCCTCAGGGGTCATATACGATTTCGTCGAGAAGGAAAGCTCGGCAACCGTGCCTTCGTGGACCTTATCCAGCTTTGTCCACACACCAGGCTTCTCATTCGCTTCAAGTTTGTTTCCGGTCTTCGGATGTTCTGGCAGGTAAAAATTATGTTCTCTTTCGGTTTTAGGCTTGAGGTATTCCGTATCATTCTTTGGAAAGATCCCTTTGATCAATTTTTTTGTACCCACGAGTTCCGGCTCCTTGCCAATCATTTTATAGACCGGATAGGACATTTTTTGAGTGAGGAATGGGGTGATTTCAGTTGAATCATGGCCGCCAAAATCCTCCTGCACATTTGGCTCTGTCCAGTCCATCGCCAGCTTGCTATAAAAAAGATGTTTTTTACCAAGACCAAGTGCATCATAACTAATCGTGACTACGAGCATATAAAGCCAAAAGAGAAAGAGCGTAGCTGCGATGACCCTGATTACCTTTATCGTCAATGCAAATCGATATTTTAAAAGAATTTTCTTTTCCTTATCCTTAGTCCATTCCATGTTCATCGTCCTTCCATCCTTGTTTTTCCGCAATTTGCGCCAGCTTTTTCCGCGCCCGGTGAAGTGTGACCTTAACCTGGCTCCCCGTCAGCTCGAGAGCTTCCTCTATTTCCTGATAGCTGAACATCTCAACCTCTCGCAAATACAAGATTGACCGGTACTGCTCCGGCAAATAGGTCATCAGCTGCTGCAGGTCATCAGATATCTCCGACTGGATGGCTTCGTCCTCTGGAAGCCCATATGGACTCGCCATTTCATCCTTCGAAAACAAATAATCTGCAAACGGAACCCATTTCCTGCGCTGGCGCCGCCGCCATTCATCCAGATAGGCATTTCGGGCCACCTTGAAAAGCCAGGCCCTTACATCTTCATTTTGATAAAACGAAAGCGAAATCGTCGCACGGACAAATGTTTCCTGCACCAAATCCTCGGCCAACTGATGCGACCCTGAAAGCTTTAGCAAAAAATAATACAGGGGCTTCGTGTACCTTCTATATAAATTGTCGAGTTCATTCCTTCTGCCGTCATTCATACTACTGCCCCTCATTTTTAAAATCACATAACTAAAACGATGAACTATGTAAAATGTTACACTCATCATGGGCAGTTTTGTAAAAAAGTTTGTAAAACACAATTTTCACGGTGAATGGCTTGGCTTTCCTTTTTCGAAATATGGTACATTATATAGGAACTAACGGAAGGGAGATTTTTCAATGACTGATCAAAACAATGCGTTACCGCCAAAAACATGTGAAATCGAGCGTCTTGTCACAATGGAAGACGACGTCAATAAGGTATTGGAAGGCAAAAAAACAGCGACTCGCCGTAACGGCCGCTATGCTGATGTAGGCGAAATCATGGAGTTAAAAGGCAAGAAATTCGTTGTGGACAATGTCTACTCACAATCGCTTGGTGAATTGACAGATGCTGATGCACAGCGCGAAGGCTTTGAAAATGTCGAGGAGTACAAGCAGTCGATCCTGTCTTACCACCCGGGAATGCCATGGCTGCCTCAAATGCGCGTTTGGGTACACGAATTCAGCCCTGTCGCAGAATAAGAAATGGATTTTTTGTACCGAATCATCATTTATCTTCACGTCGCAAGCGTGATTATGTCGATTGGCCCATTCTTCATTTTGATGCCGATTGTAAAAAAACTGCCTGATGCAGTGGGGAAAGAACTGGAGGCATATCTGGCAACATTAAAGTCAGCTGTCAGGCTGTCAAAGCACGCCGGTCATGTACTGATTGGAACAGGAGTGCTGCTCGTTATCCTTGGCCCATGGACTTGGAAAACGCCGTGGATTGTCGGGACTTTGGCGCTGTTGTTCGCCTCTCTGTTCTTCCTTGCAAGGGCATTTTCGCCAACGCTTCGGAAGTTTGCCGAAGAAGGCGCGAACAAAATAGAACTCTCCGCCAAGCTGAAGCGCACCATCTGGACTTACATCATCTTATTGATGTCGATGCTATGGTTCATGGTCGTGAAGCCAAATTTGTGGTGAATAAAAGAAGCCCCGGCGAATTGTGCCCGGGCTTTTGAAATTAGCTGAATGAACGACTTGGTCGAAATAATCCAAAATGTGGTCGATATATTGGGAAATGTGATCGATATAATTCAAAATCCGCCGATAAAATAAAAAATGTGGTCGATATATTTAATTTTTCGCCATTAAAATAATAAATGTGGTTGATATGTTGCTACTTCAGTACGAATACCTTCTTCATTTTACAAGAATATCTTCGTTTAAAAGAGATTCCGTATCCATTATCACCGCAAACTCCCCGTTCAGGTTTGCCATCGTCATTGCATGGATCAATTCTGCTTCGTAGGCTTCTCCATTAATCCCTTTCCGGTCAAATGTTGCTGTTGCATCGGTAATGAGGATTGGATTAAACCCGTAATTGCCAGCCATGCGTGTTGTCGTTTCAACACAATGGTTCGTCGTCAATCCCGTAATGACAATATGCTCACTATTCATATCCACGAGGATTTGATGCAAATCTGTCCCGATGAAAGCACTGTTCACAGATTTCGTGATTACAATTTCCTCCTCCAGCGGCTGGATAAAGTCCATGAACTCAATGTCCTCTTTCTTATCACTAAAAAAGAAGGAACTTTTATTTTCTGAGATATGCTGCACGAAGATAATCGGCCGCCCCATTTCCCGCCAATGCCGTATCAGTCTATCAATGTTTTCTTCCGCATTTGGATTGTTCCTGTTCCCCCAGGCCGGGTTAAAAAATGCCTTCTGTACATCAATAACAATCAGCGGATCATTTTTCGATAACTTCATATCTTACATCCTCCTTAACATTTATAAGGTAATTTTAATTAATTGAGGATATAATTTACATACAGTTTCTTCGTTATTATTCTTCCTTTACTTTAAAAAATAATTTATATATTTAAATCTTCCTTAAAAACAAAAAGAGGTGAAAAGATGGATCAAATTGATCAAAATATCCTTTATATCCTGCAGGAGGATGGCAGGGTTTCAATGACTGAGCTGGGGAAACGAGTTGGATTGTCTGTGCCGGCTGTGAAGGAGCGTGTAAAACGACTGGAGGAAAACGGTACGATCCTGGGATATCGGGCTATACTCAATCCTAAAAAAGTGAATAAGAATGTGTTGGCTTTTATCCTGTTTGATTCTAAACGTTGCAAGGAGTTCCGGGAGTTTTGCATCCAGCATCCCATGGTTGTTGAATGCCACCGGTTAGCAGGTCAATATAGCTATTTAGTGAAGGTTCTCGCAGATTCGGTGGAAAACCTTGAAGGTTTTATTGATGAATCGATGGTGTACGGTCATCCTTCAACTTTGATTAATCTGTCTTCCCCGGTTGAGTTTAAACATATTACATAAAACAAGGCTGCCCTCAAAACAAAGGGCAGCCCAATTAGTCTATCTAACTATTTTTATCGTTTCCTCGCTGTTCGCGGAAACAGTCAATTCTACTTCGAGATATTGCTTTTCTCCATCACTGTAATTTTGTTTTACAGTTCCTGCGGATACCTGATAATTTCCAGCAGTCATGTAAAATGGGACAGTTACGGTAATCGATTTTTCCAGTCTGTTTGTCACGGTTGCTTCCTGACTGGAGGCTTGTCCATCATTAGGTACATTATAGCTGGTATCGAATGACATGACTCCGCTCTTCGTATCGCCATTCTGATAGACTGGGATCGAGTGGCCCTGGTCATCATATTTATAGGACGTTACTTCGCCGTTCTTCACCTTAAAATTCCTGAATCCTACCCACGGCTTGCCAGTCAGTTCAATCGCAGTTGTCGTTGTATAAAGGATTCCGTCCTTCTCCGTGACGTCGTCAATATGCGTGTGTCCATGCAGACTGAGGTCCACATTATATTGCTTCATAACATCAGTCAGTTCCTGGGCATTTTCACCATGCCATTGCTGGTCATACTTAATACCAAGTTTTTCTCCTAGTAATAATGTCGTCAATGAGCGCGGATTATGCTTGGCATCATACTGCTCCCAGTATTTTTGGACCTCGGGATCGCTCTGCGGCCAGATTTCCCTGTCTCGCCATAACGGGTTATGATGTGAGAACAGTCCTTTAAACTGACCAGGATGGGCTGTCTTGGCATTGGCAGCCAGGTCTTCTTTTATCCAGTTCAGTTGTTCTTCCCTTATTTGCCCGCCCCATGTCGGAACGGATACGGTACCATTGCCGCTTCGATCAAATTTATGCCAGTCAAACGAGTTATAGCCAATATAGTGGGCATACGAGCCATAATCAAATGAGAAATATTGGGGTCCAAAATATTGTTCCCAGTATTTCGCACCATCAGCCAGTGTTGCATCCTGGGCGTAATAGTCATGATTGCCAGGAACGATATAAACAGGAACATTCAGTTTTTGCAGCACACGATAAGTCTCTTCGTATTCATAAATATATTCCTGCGGATTCATCTGTCCATACATCATGTCGCCAGTCACGACTACAAAATCTGGATTTGAGAGATTCACTTCTTTGATCGCCTTTTGAAGATAAAGCCAGCGCTTACCCTCATCCGGATCCCACATTCCAGCTTCCTTGGCTATGGCTGGATCGACTCCAGCAGGATCGTCGGGATCACCAAGATTACGCGGTGAACCGACATGGGTATCTGTCAAATGTAAAAACGTGAAATCCTTCTTGTACTGATCAACGACTTTAACGGAGTGGGGCTGCTCATCTGTTACACGCTTGCCGTTCCCTGTAAAAGAAATTTCCAGATCGTACAATTTTTCCGGGACACTATCAGGGATTTTTACGGTCACATCATAGATGGTATCGCTCTTTTTCCAATATGAATCACTTTCGACAGCCTTTTGGACTGGAAGAGTGTACTCAGTTGTTAATTCAGAATGATTGGTTTGCTTTAATTTTACATTCCAGCTACCTGCAACTGCGCCTTTGCTGTCTATTTTCACAGTCAAATTTTGGCCTTTCTGCTTGATTGCCGGTGTGGCAAAAAGAGGGTAAATGATTTCGTTTACTTTTGGATCAATTGCGATGTTTGGTACGGATTCTAAATAATTACTGCTGTTTCCTATGCCGCCATCCTGGGTGCCTGCAGCATTCAGTAAGCTGCCATTCGCAACAGATGCTACAGGCAAAATGGAGATCAGCATAGAACCGATGATCAATTTTTTCAAAATGTTTTTCACAGTATGATTACCTCCTTTTCTGCCATTATCTTAGCATGGCACTGTAAAGGTGGTTTTAAGTTATCATGACAAAAAAGCAAAGGATATTACATTATTCGACAAACTACTCACTTCTTCTCTTCCATCAGCGCTTCACTTTCCACCCGATCCATAAAATCGGTAACTACCTTCTTGTTGTTCTTTTCGCCGCCTAATTTTAACAAGGTCTTGCCCAGGAAGTTTAATCCAGTATTCTGTCCTTGATAAACAAACCTGGTCTCATTCTCTCCGACCTTGATCAGCGTAAACGCCGCTTCAACCTGAAATGCCTTTGCTAGCGTGAACCCGATTTTGTTATGTTTTTTAACAGAAGTGTTTTCGTACTCGAGGTCTTCAACGATATACGTTTCGATTCGCTTGCCTTCTTTATATTTCTGTTCGTACTTCGAGCCGACGACTCCCTCTTTCTTTTCAATCACCTTGTTCTCTACCACATTCGGCATAATTCTCTGGATGTTATCCAGCTCGAATAATGTCCAGATTGTCTCGATATTGACAGGAATGATCCGCTCTTCATACCATTTAATCATCTTCTGTGTCCTCCATCCCAAATTCGAAGAAATCATCCATTTCTTCAATGAGTTTTTCCAGCTCCTGCACCTGATCGACAAGGCCCTGTCGCTTTTTCCATAATATTTGTTCCAGATTTTCAAACGATTCATCGTTCACGACGGTCAGCATTTCCTGGATGGTAAAATTGAAGCGCCTCAGATGCACCAATAATCTTGCTACCAAATAGGAACCATTGTCATAATAGCGGTACTTGTTATTCGGATCGATAAATACTGGCTCGAGCAGTTTGATTTCCGCATAATAGCGCAATGTCTCCTTGCTAAGTCCCGTCATTTTGGAAAATTCGCTTACCTTGTACATTTCGGCCTCCTTTTACAAACATCTTAAACTATGTAGCGCACCACAGTGTCAATTTTTTTATAAAAAAAGCCGGTGCATGAGTTCATACACCGGCTCTGTCATCTTAACAGCAATCCCTGTCGTTTCCTGATAAAACGAAGCCAGTGGCCTGCTCGTCAAAATCGAGCGTCGATTCCTTAGCTTCTATTTCAATCGATGGATCGATTGCTACTCTGATACCATTTGATTCTATTACTTCATCATCTGATTCCGGCTCATCCAGAGCCAGTCCTAACTTTGGCCTACCTCAACTGATGCCGGCAAAAAACACACGAATGCCGGTTGCATTTTGCTCTTTCAGCAGCTGTTTTAAGCTGTCACGAGCTTGATCTGTAATTTTCACAAAACTTCCTCCTATCTTACGCGTTTGGGAACAATCTTCCCAGCGCTGCCTTCATTTCTGGATTCACGTTAATGACTTTGCGAATCCCCTTAGCCTTTGCTTCAGCTTCTTCAACGCTGTTCGCTTCTCCAAGCTTCAGCAATGTTCCAATCGCTACAGTACCTGTCCTATTTTTTCCGCCTGAGCAGTGGAAATAAACATTCTTTCCAGATTCGTATGCGTTGATGACCTCGTCAATGGCCTGCTTCACAGACTCGTCCTGGTTCTCGGCATTGTCGACGATTGGCTGGTGCTTTCGATTATAATCATAATCGCCTTCTGTATTTTCCGCACGTAAATCGTACACAACATCGATTTTTTCCTTTTCCAGCAATTCTGGAATGGCATCTGCCCCGCCAATGTAAATTCGTTTTGGGATTAATTCCTGGTATCCGTTCATTTATGAATCCACCTTTCAGCTATTGATTAAGCTCTTTTCGTAAACTTTGTTGCTTGTACAACCAAAAGTAAAAACCGGCAACTGGGTTTTCACTATTTTTCCTGCATTCCCTATTCAGTAGTCTCCTCGAAAAGAGCCCGACGCTTATAAAACTACGGATGCAAGGACAAGTTTGAAAAGCAATAATCAATGCGAAAAACTGCTATTGATCAAGTCCTTCATTTTATCGTACCCGAGTTTTTCTTCTGGCTGCCATGGAACGATGCTCGTCTTCTCAGCAACCTCTTCACTGACTTTCTTGATCCAGACTTTTTCCGCTTCAGCTTTGCTCTGTAAAATAGGGTCCGTCGTCTGCTGTGCATACAGGCTCTGATTGATTACCCACCATTGCGGTTCGATCGAGGCCCGCTTTAAATCATCCCGCAAGCGTGTTGCCTCCAGAACAGGAGTCGCTTCTGGCAACGTAACGATTACCACGCTCGTTTCCTCTGGATTTCGCAATTTCGGCAATAAATTCTGGACACTTTCGGATACCGTACCTGTCGAACGTGATATTTCTTTATGATATGACTCAGCCGAATTCAATAGCAGCAAAGTATGTCCAGTTGGTGCTGTGTCAATGACCACTACCTCGTCCTTAGACTTCTCCACAATATCGGCAAATGCCTGGAATACGGCGATCTCTTCGGTACATGGTGAATTCAGGTCCTCCTCGAGATAAGCAAGGGCTTCTTCATTTAACTGGTTCTTATTTTGTGACAGAACCGCTTCCTTATATGCCTCAACCTCTTTTTTCGGATCAAGGCGGCTGATTGACAAACGATTATAGGCATTTTTCTGCTGGAACGCATAGTCCAGGTGAGCCGCTGGATCTGTTGTCGTCAAATGAACCTTAATGCCTTTTTCAGCAAGACCGACGGCAATTGCAGAAGCGATCGTCGTTTTTCCGACTCCGCCCTTTCCCATTGTAAAAATGATCCTCATATCTCTTTGAGCAAAATCATTTACGAGATCCTGCAGGGAATGCAGACGGTCTTCAGAAAGCTCTACCTCATTGATTTCAACAGAATGAGTTACACTATTGAACATGTGGCGAAGGTTTCCGACTCCGGTCAATGAAAATGGAACATATGGAATCGCGAACATCCCTACTTGCTTCAAGCGAGCAGGCATTTCAGCCAAAGCGCTTTGCTGCCGGTCGAAGAATGCTTTTGATATTCTGTCTTCCTTTATATGCTTCTGCAACAGTCCATTGATAATGACGACCTGGTTTTCCATCCCGATTTCCTTTAACTCTGCCGAAGCCCGTTCTGCTTCGAGCATCGAAGAAGGTTCTGGCCTTGTCACGAGAATCAGTGTCGTCATTTTTGGATCAGACAGAGCTTTTACCGTCGAGCTGTACATCTGCTTTTTTTCTCCAAGACCTGATAGCGGGCCCAGGCACGAAGCTCCGTGAGTGCTTTCCTCTAAAAAGCTGCTCCAGGCAGTTGGCAGCTGAAGGAGTCTCAGGGTATGTCCTGTCGGAGCCGTATCGAACAAGATGTGGTCGTACTGACTAATTAACTCCTGGTCGGTAAGCAGGTTGGAGAACTCATCGAAAGCAGCGATTTCCACTGTACACGCACCGGAAAGCTGTTCCTCCATCGTCGCGACCACACTTTCCGGCAATGCGCTCCGATAAGGAGAAATCACTTTTTCCCGATATTGGCGGGCAGATTCCTCCGGGTCGATATTGCATGCCGAAAGATTTGGAACAGATGGGACTTCAACTGGATCATTACCGATTTCAATATCAAACACATCCTGCAGATTCGATGCCGGGTCTGTGCTCACAATCAATACCTTTTTTCCCGTATCCGCCAGCGCAACTGCTGTGGCACAGGCAGTGGAGGTCTTCCCCACTCCGCCTTTTCCGGTAAAAAAGAGATAAGGGGTGTTGACTACATATTTCGGATGGAAAGTTTGGAACATAGCTGGTCTCCCTCCTTACAGCAATTGATTACGCGGCTTTTCAGGGGTCAGTTCTTTCACATCAACGCCCAGCCAGCTCGCAAATTCTTCATTGGAAGGATAACTGCCCACTTTCTCGACTTTTCCGTCCAGCATTACAAGTGGCAGGGCATCTGGTCCTCTTTCATGCAATACCTGATTCACTTCCTTATGTTCAACGAATGCTGCTGGGTCATTTGCAAGATTATAGCGGCTGATCGGAAAGCCTTTTTTCTCCAGGATAAAAATCGCGGAGGCAACCCTTGTTAATTCCGGATCTACACTAGGTCCGCAGACGCCTGTTGGGCAGCACAATGCCGGGTCAAAGATTTTAATTGTCTTCATTTCTTTTTCTCCTCCCTTAGAGCAAAAGCCAAGAGTTTCCCCTTGGCTGCATGGTCTTTCTTATTTCCCAGTCTCTGCAAACGTCTTGATGCGGTCGCTGATTTGGTCGCGGACGCGCTGGAAGACAGCCCACTTTTCTTCTTCGGTTCCCTCAGCTTTTGCTGGGTCGTCAAAGCCCCAGTGTTCACGTTTTACATGAGGAGGTGTTACTGGACAGTGCTCATCTGCATGGCCGCAAAGTGTGACGACAAGCTCAGAATTGTTCAGAATTTCAGTATCAATCACATCTGATGTCTGATTCGTGATATCGATGTCTACTTCCTTCATTGCTTTCACAGCGTTAGGGTTCAAGCCGTGCGCTTCCAGACCCGCACTCTTCACTTCCCACTCGTCACCTAGATATTTTTTTGCCCATCCTTCAGCCATTTGGCTTCTGCAAGAGTTTCCAGTACATAAGAAGTAGATTGTTTTTTTAGACATAGTAGATTCGCTCCCTTGTTATTAGATAATGAGTAACCAAATATATAGACCTACCAAAGTGATAAACAAAGTAGGAATGGTTAAAATGATTCCTGTTTTAAAATAAGTGCCCCATGAAATCTTGACGCCTTTCAGTGAAAGGACGTGCAGCCACAGCAGTGTTGCCAGTGATCCAATCGGGGTGATTTTCGGACCTAAGTCAGATCCAATAACATTTGCATAAATCAGCGCTTCGCGAACAACACCTGTTGTGTTAGTATCCGCAATCGCAAGAGCATCAATCATGACAGTTGGCATATTGTTCATGATCGAAGAAAGAATTGCCGCGATGAAGCCCATGCCAATCGTTGCGACAAATAAGCCCTGGTCAGCCGCAGCCTGGATGACATCTGCCAGGATGTTCGTCAATCCTGCATTACGCAATCCGTAAACCACCACATACATGCCAATCGAGAAGAATACAATCGCCCATGGTGCGCCTTTGACGACGGTGGACGTATGGACAGCCGGGCTCCTTCTTGCCATTATCAAGAAGAAAATCGCTACGATCCCGGCAATGAATGATACCGGGATGTTCAGGAATTCACTTGCAAAGTAGCCTACAAGCAGAACTCCCAAAACAATCCACGATAAGCGGAACATCTTCATATCCTTGATCGCTTCAGATGGCTTTTTCAAGTCAGACATCTCGTAATTTTTCGGGATGCTCTTGCGGAAAAATAAATACAAAACCAAAATACTGGCACCCAGTGAGAAGAAGTTAGGCACGATCATGCGGGATGCATATTCGACGAACCCAATATCAAAGAAGTCGGCAGATACGATATTGACCAGGTTGCTGACAACGAGCGGCAATGAAGTAGTATCGGCTATGAATCCACTTGCGATGATAAAAGGAAACACCATCTTTTCTTCAAATTTCAGGTTCCGCACCATCGCCAGTACGATTGGCGTCAAAATCAGTGCGGCCCCGTCGTTTGCGAACAAAGCAGCAACAGCAGCACCAAGCAGGGTGACGTACACGAACATTTTGACTCCGTTACCCTTTGCTGCCCTCGCCATATGTAAGGCAGACCATTCAAAAAATCCAATCTCATCTAAAATAAGTGAAATAATAATGATTGCGATAAATGCGAGTGTTGCATTCCAAACGATTCCGGTAACATCGATTACATCCTGGAAGTCAACAACACCGAAGATCAAAGCTAAAATTGCTCCCCCTACAGCTGACCAGCCAATTCCCAGCCCTTTAGGCTGCCAGATGACTAATGTCAGCGTCACGAGGAAAATCAGTGAAGCTATAATCGGTAATGACAAATCCACACACCTCCGTTAATCACAGGAAATCCGTTTTCCCTGCTTTTCAAGTTCTGTTAATTTTTCTTCCTGGCTTGGAAGTGCACCCATGAGCAATTGAATAAAATCGAAATGCTCATATTGCCTGTTCAGCGAGTAAAAAATCCACTGCCCTCTCCTGCTCTCTTTTACCAAGCCTGCATCCTTAAGCTTGCGGATATGCTGGCTGATCGCCGGCTGGCTGGCATCGAACATTGCTACAAACTCACAAACACAGCAATCATGGTCCGCAAGAATCCTCATCATCGTCAAACGCGTCTTGTCACCAAGCAGCTTGAGCACTGCAGCAGCCTGATCCATTTCAATACTTTGCTTTATCAATTACTCTCCACCTCCAATTACCGTATCATCATATAATGATTTGCTTATATGTTCAAGGGCTTTTAGCGAAATTTACATTCTCTTAATATTTCTACTACCCACCGATTTTATTTAAAATCAAAAAAATTTGATTTAACAGTTGCAAAATGGTTTTAAAGGAAATATAATACAATATATCAAGAGATTTTGATTAAGGAGAGCTGAAAGTGGAAAAATTCATTCCTTTAACAGACCTGACAACTGACACCAAAGCAGCCAAGGAACCGCCGCTTCAAAGCACCTTTGAAAAATATGAGAAGAAGTTCAAAGCCCTTGCCGACCAAAAACGCCTGCACATCCTCAATCTTCTATGCCAGCAAGACTCCAGCTGCGTTTGCGATCTAAGTGAACTGATTGACATGCCCCAATCAAAATTGTCGTATCATTTGAAGATTTTGCTTGATGCCAATCTGATCCAGAAAGAAACAAAGGGAACCTGGAGCTACTACACAGTAAACACCAAAGAAATCAATCATCTATTATCTCCAGAGCTTTGCTGCCTTTTCAGACCTAGCAACTGTTGTTAGGCTCCTTTCGTACACGTTTAGATTTTGCTACTTAATTAATCTAACAGCGACTCGAAAAGAGCATATTCAGCAAGGTCTCTTTTTTCAGATTATTAATCAATTTTTTTTGATAAATAAATCAACATATTTTGATCAAGGAGAGGATATAAATGTTTTATCATGATTACCAAGCTTTGGCACAGTTAAAACAACAGGAAGTTGAAAGGAAAGCTAGACACGCGTGGAAGTTCTTTGAACAGCCAGAAACAAAGCAATTCCCTTGGATTTCCCGAAAACAAAAACAGCAGCCTAAATGCTGCACAGTTCCAGCTAACGCTTAAATAATGGAGGAAGAAGGTAGAGGAAAATGATTGAATTTCTAAAAAGCTTTTTATGGATTGCCCTTGAATTGACCGTGCTTTTTATCGGGATTTCCTTTTTGATCAGCCTGCTTCAGGGATACATCCCTTATGAAAAAATCGAAAAGAAACTGACAGGACGCAATAAAGTGCTTGCCAGCTTTGCCGCCATCCTGTTCGCGTTTATCACACCCTTTTGCTCCTGCTCGACGATTCCAGTAGTCGTCAATATGCTGAAAAAGAAAATCCCATTTTCAATCGTTATGGTTTTCCTCTTCGCTTCTCCGGTACTGGACCCAACAATTTTAACGATAATGGGCGTTGTGATGGGCTGGAAAGTTACCATCATTTACACAGTCATCACGAGTGTATTCTCGATTGTCATCGGTTTTACACTCGATAAATTGGGGTTCCAGCGTTACGTCAAAAATGTCATCATGTCTGGCTATGAAGAAAAGAACCAAAAGTTTAATTGGAGATATGCTTTAGAAGAAACCTGGTCGCTGATGAAAAGTGTATATCCTTACTTGCTGATAGGTGCAGCGATCGGTGCCGTCATCCACGGACTTGTTCCAACTGAAATCATTACTAAATGGTTTGGTCATGATGCCTGGTGGCTGATCCCAGTAGCGGCAATTGCCGGGATCCCATTATACATCCGACTTTCAAGCATGATTCCGATTTCGCAAATGCTGATTTTAAAAGGGATGGCCCTTGGTCCCGTTATGGCGATGATGATCAGCTCAGCCGGAGCCAGCTTGCCTGAAGTCATCCTGTTAAAGTCCATATTTAAAAAGCAGCTCGTGATTGCCTTCATCGCTTCTGTTATTACGATGTCAACTATTTCTGGTTTTGTGTTCTACTTTGTATAATTAATCAAATTTTATTGATGAAAGGAGGTGAAATCAATGGCTAACTTTATCAAAATCCTTATGGGCAACAACTCGAAGTCTGATTGCTGCAGCGTGGAAATCAAGGAAGTTCAGGAAACAGAAGAGAAAAACGAAGCAGCTTGCTGCGGAGGCGATACTTCTTGCTGCTAATATTTTTACAGTAAAAGGAAGACGGTGCAATTAACGATTGTTACCGTGCAATTAGCATCACTTTCCGTGCAATTCCCTGACTTTAGTGATCAATTACAGGCAATCACCGCGCAATTTGCGCACATCACTAAGAGAATAATTTTTCCAGCACAACTTTATAGCATCATGAACAACAAAAAAGGTGGAGCCAGACATCTGAAATGCCTGATTCCACCTTCTTTTTTCGTAATATTAAACGCTTTTTCCACTTAGATTAGTGTCTAGCTTCAGCGCCTAGCCAGTTTTCATCCCTGAAAGTGCTTCTTCGAGTATCTTGCGATAAGCGTTAGCTTTGAGCCCCTCGAGTCGCTTCCGCTTTTCTATTCTTCAACCTCTAAAACGGGCATGATTTCTACTTTAATTTTACGGATACGATGGTTTTCTACTTCCTTGACGATAATTCTTAGTGTTTCATAAACAAATGTGTCACCGTTTACCGGGATACTCTCCAAGGTTTCAAAAATCCAGCCGCCGAGATTATGGTAAGATGTCTCCGGCATTGGCACATTGAACAATTCAGCAAAATCATCCAGGTCATACTGGGCATCGAACTCATACGTGCTTTCATCGATCTTTGTCATGATGTTGACCTTTTCATCGTGCTCATCCCAAATTTCGCCGACCAGCTCTTCAAGGATGTCTTCAAGCGTAATCAAGCCGCTCGTGCCGCCAAATTCATCGACGACAATGGCCATATGGCTTTTCGTCCTTTGCAGCTCTGGCAGGAGGGTCGCGATTTTCATCGACTTCACGACGAACATCGGCTGACGAAGCATCTCGCGGACATTCACTTCTTTATTCTGGATTAATTCAGCGAAAAACTCACGTTCGGACAAGAATCCGATGACATTATCTATATTATCTTCATAAACTGGAATTCGTGAAAAACGTTCCTCAAGGAAAATCTGCTTGATTTCCTCAAGAGGCTGGTTTACTTCGATTGTAATCATATCCATTCGATGTGTTAAAATTTCGCCGACAAGAACATCGTTAAATTCCAGGGAACGGTGCACAAGCTCCCTCTCATCGTTGTTGATGACACCCTCTTCTTCACTGATGTCTACCATCACCTTGATTTCTTCTTCGGTGACAGATGGCTGGACTTCCCCATCCTTCGAGAACATCCTCGATACGGATGCCTTCAATTTACTGAACACGAAATTGATCGGCGTAAGGATTTTGATCAGCAATAGCAGGATACCGGAAATTTTTAACGAATAAGCTTCTGCATTTTCCTTCGCGATCGACTTTGGCAAAATTTCACCAAAAATCAGGATCAAGATGGTCATACCAAATGTACTTACGATAAGACCTGTGCTTGCTCCGAAGATATCAACAGCTACCTTGGATGATATACTCGCCGCCGCAATGTTGACGATGTTGTTACCTACTAGAATTGTAGACAGCGCGTCATCAAAATTCTCGGAAATATACAAAGCTTTCTTGCTTCCAGCACGGCCCTCAGACTCATAGTTTCGCAGCCTGATTCTATTGACGCTGGAAAAAGCGGTTTCTGCCGATGAAAAGAAGGCAGACAAAAGAATTAAAACACCTAATAAAATGACTAAACCTATGGGAACTTCCAAAAAAATTCACTCTCCGAAAAAAAATTTGTCAGAATATATTTTACTGTTTCGACGGGTATAAATCAAATACTCTTGCTTATCCCTATGTATGTACGGTTTACCTGGCAACAAGGTTTCATAATCAGAGATTTTTTACATTTTCCTTGTCTGCCAAATTATTCTTGTTCACATACTTCACTTCGGGAATCAGTACATAGCCAAGATAAGCAAATGCTGACCCTAGCAATGCCCCAACAGCAATGTCTGCCGGATAATGCACCCCAGCCCATATCCGTGAAAAACCAACCAACACTGCGAGCAGAATCCATAAATATGTATGCTTCCTTTTAAACAGCCAGAACGTAACCGACATCGTAAAAAAAATAATGGTATGATCGCTTGGAAACGAGTTGTTCACTTCCATCTCAATCAATTGATTGACATCTGATAGCGCTGCAAACGGCTGGTGATTCGAGTGGAACATGCCCGCAATCTTCCCGGACACCTCGGCTAAGACAAGCGACACTAGCCCGCTCACAATCATCAATATGTTTCCCGGCTTCCGGCTGAGCAAGTATATAAGAACAGCCGCCGCTAACAGGTAAATCGCATTGTTAGCTATAAAGACAATGACAGGATTTAAGGCCTCGAATTCCTTTCCAGCGTCATTAATCATTCTAAAAAGTTCAATATTCATTCCGTTCAAACACTCTCCCCCAGACAAATTACTTTGATTATACAATATTTTCCGCTGTCCAAAATAAAAAATCGAAGGCCCAGGCAGCCCTCGATTCTTAGACAGGTAAATATTTATTATTTCTATTAAAGGTTGCCGCAAATTCATTGATCGATACAAAGTCAAGATGCGAAATTTCCTCCGCCGATCCGCTGACGCTTTTCGCAATGATTTTCTCGAAGAAATTCATCTTTGAAAAAATGAATTCACCTCCGAACAACCCTTTTGCTATTGCCGCTTCCCTCAGATTGTGTGGGAATGCATTTTCAAACTGAGTGTGTGCTTCCTGCCCTTCTCTCATACAGCAAAGAAACAGGCCGAGGTTTTTCCTTTGCAGCACGTCCTCATGCTCTTTCATGAATTTCTTGATTTTCCCCTGGATGCTGCCGGCATGGATCGAACCGCCGATCAACACCGAATCAAACAACTCCAAATCAGAATGCAGCTTAGTCTTATCCAGATTAATGGCAATGACTTCCCCTTCAATCTGCTTTCGTAAAAGATGTGCCGCTTTTGCTGTCGTACCATGTGTTGAGCAGTAAACAATCAAACTCTTCATTAGATCGCCCCCATCAGCCCTCTGGTATTCCAGACCATTGTGCATAGTCCATTTGGAATAATTATACCTTTAAGCTAAAGAAAAATTGTGAGAGTTGTATGGCAATTCTCTTACAATTCGGGTTTGTAGAGATGAGGTGATTCCTATATGACGTTTCCTCTGTGTACTGCACAATATGATTGATTGTAAACGGAAACTACTTTCCACTTTATCGATATATTAACCTCTTTTAGTGACGATTTTCGTTGAACCCTTTTATCGGCACATTATTCTCTTTTATGTGACGATAAATTTCGGTGAACCCCCTTTATCGGCACATTATTCTCTTTTATGTGACGATAAATTTTGGCGAACCCTCTTTATCGGCACTTTAACCTCTAAAATGTGCTTTCTCCAACTCCAACAAATGCTCTTTCATCGCGATTCCACCCCTGTACCCTGTTATGGCTCCGTTTTTGCCGATGACGCGATGACAAGGCACAGTCATCAGGACTGGATTGGCACCAATAGCTGTTCCAACTGCTCTTACCGCTGCAGGTTTACCGATTTTTTCTGCTATATCTGAATATGTACAGGTCTCCCCATAAGGGATTTCCCTCAATGCACCCCAGATTGCTTCCTGGAATGGCGTTCCTTTTACATCGGTTGGCAAGGAAAACTCGACTAGCTCCCCCTCAAGATACTCAGTCAATTCATCCCTGTATGGTTTCAAAGCTTCCGGGCTCTTTTCAAAAACAGCAGCGGGAAACCGTTTTGCCATGTCTTCATATCCTTCTTCCGGTGACCCGACATAACATAAGCCTTTGTCCGTCGCCGATATATAAATTTCATTACCCTCCAAATGAAGGATGTCATAATAGATTTTTTGCTCCACCACTCATCACTCCTTCTTACCTTCTTTTTCTCATTATACTAAAAAAGAAAGCCACCGTTTTAATATGAAAAAACATTAAATTCTAAATTTTCTTTACACTAGTAAATTTTCCCTTTACGATGGATATGGAGTGCAATAAGCTCCCATCAAATCAAAGGAGGTTAAGGATCATGGACAATTCAAAAAAGAAGCTTATTTTAACGAAAAAGGAAGATGGCCCATAGTTAGGGAGGAGAATGAACGTGGCACAATTAAATAAGGTTATTCAAATCGAGAGATATCATGAAGGATTTGCGGCTGGAGTCGCCAAAATGTGGAATCTGAGTCGTGACGGCTGGGGTGGTGATACCCGCGTCATGACGGAGGAGCAGGTGAAAAAGAAAGAAGCCAACTCTGACAACATCGAGCTTTACCTGGCATTGGACGGAGAGGAAGTTGTCGGGTACTGCGGCCTGTCTGAGTATAAAGAGGATACGGGATCACTGTATATCCCACTGCTCAACGTGCGCACGGATTATCACGGACATAAAATCGGCAAGAAGCTCTTGCTTCAGGCGCTTGAAAAAACGGTGGAGCTCGGCTGGCCTCGGCTTGATCTTTACACATGGGCCGGGAATACGAAAGCTGTTCCGCTTTATAAAAAGTGCGGCTTTTTCTGGGAGGACAGGGATGACTCGACCCACCTGATGAATTTCATTCCGCAGGTCCTGAATACTCCACTTTTAAAACCTGCCTTTGAAAAACTGGATTGGTATGGAGACAGCACCAGATTAATAGAAGTAAAGCCGGATGGAACCAAGGAAAATGGCTTTACTTTCTATGAATACAGCTGGCAGAACGCAGGCACGTCAGCGAGAGTACAATTCGAGCGAACAAGCCGCGGCATCAGCTTGATTGAAACAGATGATTTCATCCTGCAAATGAAATTGGCAGACCATGAAGTCATCCAGGAGGAAGAACGGGAATTCGAGATTACGGTCGTGAACAAGGGCGATGCTCCCATTTCCTTCAAGGCAGACGGCACGGACAGCGGACGCGTTAAGTATGATTTCAACGCAGAACGAATGGTAGATCATGAGTCTACTATATCCGCTACCTTCACCGTAGAAAAAGGTGAAGAACCGAGCAACTGGCGGACACATCCGAGCATCAAGGCGACTGTTTGGATCAACGGGCTTGAATGTGAATTGAAGCTTGGCATCTTCCCAATCAACCCTGCAAAAATAGAGGCCAGCTACTCTGGCAACCTATCTTTCCTGGAAAAAGAAACATCTATTAATGTTGAAATAAACAATAACTTGAACGAAAGCGCTGTTTTTGAATTAGACTTTCCTGAAGCTGAGCAGGTCGTATTAGCAAGGCAAACGTTCACCGTGGAAATTCCAGCACGCGGGCGGAAGACGCTGTCTGTTCCTTTAACTGTAAAACAGCATGGATTTTACAAGCCTGAGCTGAAGATCACTGCTACAAAAGCAGATGGACAAAAGCTGACCTTCTTTCAGGAAGTCTCGGTTTCTTTCAAAGGGCTCGGTGAAAGGTTCGGCGGTGAATCGAAGGATTTCTGGCATATTTTTAACGGCCTCGGACAGATCAATGTCCGCAAGCGGGACCTGCTGACGTCTGCCGCTAGAAACAATAAAAAGAATCAGCCTTTGGCTTTTATGACACCGAAACTAGGAAAACCATATTCACTCGAGTTCACCAAGAAAAAGCCTTCCTCTGTTACATGGGAGATCAATGATTCTTCGATTGATATGAAGATCTGCCTGGAATCTGCCGAGATGGAAGGACTGCACTTAACACAGACGTATCGTTTATTCGGTGATGGCATCATCCACACATGGGCGGAGGTTGAAAATAAAGGTGAGAGCGTCCATCCTGATGTAGCTTTCAGCCAGCCTGTCTACCATGAGATGGAGCGGGTTTACTTCCCACTCGACGGCGAGGTTGTGCATTTTTCCGAAAATCGGATCATGGAGATTGGCGAGCTGGAGACAGAGAGAATCACTGGAAGCTGGTATTTTACTGAAGGACATTCCGGCCCAATCGGTTTGTCCTGGTCTGAAAGCAGCAATGCCGGCCCTGAAAGCTGGCAATTCATCATCGAGGACCAGTTCGGTAAGCTAGAGCCGGGTGCAAAAGCTGTGTCAGGAACAATCACCCTGTCACTCGGAGCATTCCAGAATGTCGAAGAGTTCATCGCCTATGCAGAGCAAGTTCCAATCCGAAAGAAGCCTGAACCAACAAGTGATTTATGCTTCAAAGCTGATCAACTCGTGACCAAGCCTGATACTGACCTGGCTTTCACTTTAAAAACTCATCGAAACAGCTATCTTGATGGAACAATAACAATTGGAGACGAGATTCACGCGGTTACCGCCGATATGGAGAAAACCTCTCATTCTATGACAGTGCCAACAGGCGCTCTACAGCCTGTGTCCATTCTTGAAGCCACTTACGCAGGCAACGGAACGGAAGCTAGATTCAAAGAGTTGCTAATCTCTCCATCGGGAAGTGTTACTGCCGGAACGGAAGATGGCACTTTCATCATTGATAACGGCATCATAACTCTGAAAGCAGACCCGGCTTTTTATCCTGGCATCTATTCAATGGAAGTGAATGGCCACGAATGGCTCGCCAACTCCTACCCGGAATTGACGGCGAAAAGCTGGTGGAATCCATGGGCCGGCGGCATGAAGACAGTACCGAACGGAATCAATACCTTCTCGCTGTTAAAAGAAAAAAGCCATGCCGAAGTGGTCGAATTGACGGACAGCGAAGGCAATAAATGGACCGGTTTGGCGATCTCGACTGAGTTCAAGGAACATAAGCAATGGAAAGATGTCCAATATGCGCAATATTATTTGATGCTTCCAGGCGTGCCTGTTGTCGCTTCTTTTACAGAAGTGAAGGATGCTGGCGGAAAAAATCTTGCTGATGAAATTTGGATCACAGACATGTTTGTTGGTGGCAGCGAGCTGACCGATGTAAGGATTTCAGTCAGTGACAGCCAGCAGGGTCATGCGTATTACGCAGGCAGTGAGGAGATTCCTTTGCTGCTCGATGGAGACTCGTATTTCTCATCTAACAGCTGTGATGATAGGTTTTACATGATTCCGAACAACGATGCCTCTCCAACTGACGCGTATACAAATAAAGAAGTTTTGCAGCTTGTCTCAAGGCACAAAGGCGACTTTGAAAAGAGCGCTCCCCTGTTCCTGCTGTTTGATGAACGCTGGCTGACTGGCGACTTGCTGAAAAAACTTAGAAGAGTTCAATTTTAAAAGGAGAAACTATGAAAATCATCGATGCCCATATACACCTATCAAACATTAAATCCTTTTATGAAACGGCCGAGAAACTGTCATTCGTCGACTATTCCACAGCTGGCATCCTGAAGGAGTTCAAGGAAGCCAATGTGGTGCTCGGAATCGGCATGGGCCTGACGGAAACTGATAAAATGGGGTTCCCGGATTATGAAGCCCGTACGCCGATGGGGCTTGATATGGCAGCCGAGCTCCCGGCCAATATTTTTTGCTGCGCCGGGGTCAATCCTTATGATCTGGATGAGGCAGCACTTGCCCGGCTTGAAAAAGAACTGCAAAATCCGAAGACGGTCGGAATCAAGATTTATCTTGGCTACTATCCTTTTTATGCGTATGACGAAGTGTACGAACCGGTCTATAAACTGGCAGCGAAATACCAGCTGCCAGTCGTCTTCCACACTGGAGATACTTATTCAGAGCGTGGCTATTTAAAATATTCACATCCAATGGCGATTGACGAGGTCGCGGTCAACCACCGCGATGTGAATTTCATGATGGCGCACTTTGGAGATCCGTGGACATTGACTGGAGCGGAAATCATTTATAAAAACCCGAACGTTTTTGCTGATCTGTCAGGACTGATCGTTGGCACAAAGGAAGAACTGGACAAACGCAGCCAGGGTCGATTCCTTGACCACTTGCGCCATGCGCTTGAGTTTGCCGATTCTTATGACAAGCTGTTGTTCGGCACAGACTGGCCTTTGATCCCGGTCGGTCCGTATATCGAGTTCATCAAGGACCTGATTCCGCCCGAGCACCATGAGGACGTATTTTACAATACCGCTCTGAAGGTGTTTCCGAAGATCAAGCCGTATTTGGAGTAAGCCCGAGATGATCAGAAGAACAAGAAGAAGTCCCATTACCACTATGGTAATGGGACTTCTAATGTCTAAAAATTGCTTTCGAGCCAAGAACTCAGATGCCTAACCGCCTCAGGATGAATTGGCTTTCCGATTGTTTTTAAGTAATCCTTTTTGTAGGATGATGGCTTCATCGGCGTAAGTTGCTCCTTTAAGCCATGGTCCATGTTTTCGACGACATGGATTTCAAATTCTCCCTGGACAAACTGTTCAAGGCGCTTCAGCTTTTCAGGGTTGGCCTGAAAATCTTTTGTGCCATTGATTGCCAGCACCGGACATGTAACCTTCTCCAACGCCTTTTCTATATCCAGCGCAAAATGCTCCCTGAAATACTTGGCCGGCATTTTAATGAAGCCTAGTGTTTTCGTTACATCTTTATTGGAATCGACCATTTTCTTGTAGGTACCTTGGGCTTGTTTTTCGGCTTTATCAAGAGTGTTGAACTTGTTGATGATGAAGCCCTGAATTCCCTTCTTTTCTCTCATCTCTTTGTAAAGCAGCTGCCTTTGATGATCCAGTGCTTCCTTAAGCGTTTCACCGCCGCCGGAAAGAAGGACCAATCCTGCTGCCGGCCTTATAGCGTTCAGGGCAGTACCGACCATGCAACCTTCGCTGTGGCCAATGATGATGAGTTTGCTCTCGTCTACCTTCGGATGAGCTGACAGCATATCAAGTGCAGCTTCTCCATCCTTCAACGCATCAGAAAGCCCGGCAGAATGAAAATCCCCTTCACTTTCACCGATCCCTCTTTTATCGTAACGGAATGTTGCAAATCCAAGTGATGTACACAATTCAGCTAAATCCTTGTAAAGATTGAATTTGAATTTTCCATTAGGCGTGCTGCCGTCACGATTCAACTGGCCAGATCCTGGCAGGAACACCATTGCGGGATAGGTTTCCTTACCTTGATCAGGAATCAATAATGTTCCTGTTAATTTCACATCACTGTTAAAAGAAATTTCCTCATTAACCATCTGGGCGTTCATCATCCTTATTCCCCTCTTCAAAGTTATTATGGGTAGTTAAAATATTAGTGATCGTTCGTTTCTTCCTATTCGGCGCTTCTTCATTTTCGAGCAGCGGCGTAATCAACTCCACATATTTCCTGATAAACTCACTGTATTCCTCATCACTCGCGTACAAGGTCGCCTGCCGGAAGCTTGCCATGTCTTTTTGAAAATCATAGTTTGGCTGGCGAATATAGGCTTCAAAATCCATCAAGACACTGGCAAGAAACTTCATGAAATATTCCAGATGCTCATCGGGACCAGCTTTGAGCACCTCTTCCCTTGAGAGAACTTCATTATTTTTCGGCAGAGCATACACTTTTTCAATTGTTCCGCGAACCTGGTTTTCCTCGACTACCTCAATTACCCCTGCATCAAGCAGCTTTTTCAAATGCCGATACAAAGTTGCCTGTGGCACTTCCGGCAGCTTCTCAGCAATCTGCTGTACTGTCTTCCTCCTCCCACTGGATAACGTGTGAAGAACCTTCATTCGAACCGGGTGTAAAATAAGATCTGCTTTCGTTTCCTTCATCGTGATCACCTGCTGTGTATTAGTTTGCGATTATTATCATTATCAATAATGATAATATAATCTTGTTTGTAAAATTTGTCAATAACCTGTGGAGAATTTTTCTTTTCGTTCGGTGACGGACGGCATTCATTTTTTCCAACCCGTATCTTTTCATCATAAATAAAACTCCTGCGGGATTTTTGTCCAGCAGGAGCTAATAGCTTTATAAAAAGAAAACCAAAATCTGTGATGCCACTGCAACCGAGATAAGCGCGAATGGGTAAGCGACTGCGTAAGCGATCGCAGGATCTTCAGAATCCATCAACTGGTTAGTGGCTCCGAGTCCAGGTGTACTTGTCATTCCACCGCACAAAGCGCCTAGTGAGTGAATGATACTGAGCCGGAAAAGCTTCCTCGCGATGAAAAACCCGGCAACAACTGGCAAAATTGTAATGATCGCGCCGCCGATGACAAGGTTGAAGCCTTCCTGCTGGATGACCTGAACAATACCTTTTCCTGCTGTAGTACCAGCGCCAGCAAGGAATAGGACCAACCCGATATCGCGGATGACCTGGTTCGATGGCTGGTAATAGCGCGCATGAATTGGACCGAGTTTACCAAAGTGACCGATGATTAAAGCGATGAACAACGGTCCGCCGGCAACGCCGAATGTAATCGTGCCGAGCTTCGGGAAATGGAACGGAATCATCCCGGCCAGCACTCCCAGCAGCAACACTAAGCTTAGCGACAGAATATGGATATTCGTAACTGTCAGTTTCTTTCTGCTAAATAGCTTTTCTACATCTTCCAAACGGTCTTCACTGCTCACAAGCGTCAGGACATCACCGCGCTCCAGACGCCATTTCGCATTCTGGTTGAATTCAAAACCGCCACGTTCAATCCTCGTGACCGTCACTCCGTAGGTACGCCTTAATTCAAGTTCCCTGATCGTCTTCCCGATTAATTCCAGTGAATCTACGGTCACCTTTCGAAGCTCCACATTATCGTGATTTTTGAAATTGTTCTCGACTTCCCTGCCGATATCCTGGCACAGTTTCTTCAAGTCACTCGGTAGACCGACAGCAACAAGCCTGTCCCCCACGAGAATGACTGTATCATTGAGAGCGATAATATTCCGGTCCCCGCGGATAACCCTACTGATGACGACCGTATTGTATTTATTGAACTCCAGCTCTTTTAAAGTTCTTTTATTGATTGCAGGGTCCGTGACTTCGATTGTCATAACTTCAGGTGACTCATCATTGCGAACAGGACCCGATTTCTTTTTCAAATCCTCTGCCAGGTCCACCTTCAGCACTCGCGGCAAAAGCTGCACGAACAGCACAACCGCCAGTACTCCGAATGGATAGGCAATACCGTAGCCGACAGACGCGAGTGGGTCGCCTGTTGCCTGGAGGGCCGCCGCCAGACCAGGTGTACTCGTCAGAGCCCCAGTCATGATTCCGATGCTCAATGCTGGAGACAGGTTAAACAGCTTGGCCACAGCAATTGTAGTGACTGATGCGACAAGAACGATCAACAGGCTTATGATGCCGAAAACGATCCCGCTCGTTTTCATCATTCGGAAAAAGCGCGGTCCTGCAGACAAGCCGACAGCCACGATAAATAAGCCGAGGCCCAGCTGCTGGATGACCGGCGACACCTGATAGCCAAAATGGCCGAATACCATTGCCGCCAAGAGCACCCCGGATGTTCCCAGGCTTAGTCCCCGTATTTTAATTTCTCCCAGCGCGGAGCCGAGAAATAATATGACAAATAGTAGAATTAATGGTTCCTCTAGCAAACCAATTATGCCGTCCACGGATGATTCCTCCAATGATTGCGATTGTGAAAATCTATACAAATTAGAATATCACGTTGTCAAAACTATTCATAACCAGACAGTGACGAATTAAGTACAAAACAACATTCCTCTGGTTAAAATGAAGTTTCTCCTATAAGAAAACAAATGTTACTGTCCCTCCAAACCTGTCTGAAGTTAATCGATGTTCTGACAGCTTTCCTGGCTCTCCCTCCAAACCTGTCCGAAGTTGGTCGATGTTCTGACAGCTTTCCTGGCTTCTCCTCCAAACCTGTCCCAAGTTGGTCGATGTTCTGACAACTTTCCTGGCTTCTCCACCAAACCTGTCCAAAGTTGGTTGATGTTCTGACAGCTTTCGTGGCTTCTCCTCCAAACCTGTCCGAAGTTAATCGATGTTCTGACAGCTTTTCTGCCTTTCTCTCTAAACCTGTCTGAAGTTGGTTGATGTTCTGACAACTTTTCTGGCTCTCCCTCTAAACCTGTCAGAAGTTGCTCGATCTTCTGACTGCTTTTCCACCTTCTCCTCCAAACCTGTCTGAAGTTGACCTAAGTTCGGACAGCTTTTCCACCTTCTCCTCCAAACCTGTCCGAAGTTTTATCTGCAAACGAAAAAAAGCTCCTATCAGGAGCTTATATCCAAAGATTTTCCCAGCAGCCTTTGATGCCTGATTTCAAATTTATGGATGTGATTCAACTCTTCTAGCAGGTCATGAATCGAGACCAGCTCGTAATAGATGACCGTTTCTTCAGAGAATCGGTGGGAGTAAGCTTCTCGCACATCTACCTCGTGTCTTAATAAATCCAGTAGTTCTTTTACAATGGCATCATGAGATTCATCCATTACAAAATCGGGATGATGGAAGGCGGACTTGATCGATTTTACCATGGCTTCGACTATCTGTGCTTTTTCCTCAGGCAGGTGCATCGAGGGGAGCGAAACTAGATTTCCTACGTGATAATGGACCTGTCTTAAAATAGTCAGCTTCTTGAATTCATAATGGATATTCCGCATGTCCTTCCGATCGAATTGATGCAGCTTCCATTCTTTCTTTTGGTGCTTGCATAGTGTTTCGATAGCTTCCATGTCTTTCAGGATTCTTTGAAAATCCGCCCTTGTTTCCCGGTGCAACGGCTGATGCCTTGTGATTTCCGTTCCCCTGCCTTCTATCAGGTTCCCCGTCTCCACAATCAATTGCTGGATTTTTGCCTTGATCGATTTTGAATAGTCAGGACGGATTACGAGCAGGTTCACCAGGGTCGACACGGTTAGCCCGGTCAAAGTCGTACCGAGACGGATGAAAAAGTTGGACAAATAATGATCCTGGACAGTTGAAATCATCGCCACCCCTGTCAAAACCGCTACCAGCGCCCCGTCCTGTAGGTGCAGCCTGTGGCAGGCAATGATGGTTGCGACGGCAACGAGCATATAGGTTAGCGGGCTGTCGCCGAACGCAAAGTTGAAGACGACGGAAAAAGCAGCGCCAATTGCCGATGCCGGGAATCGTACATATGCTTTTTTTATCGAATCAGCCGCGGTAGGTTCAATCGTCACGATGGCAGTGATCACCGCGAACATCGGCGGCCACCCCAACAGCTCACAAATCAAAGCCGTAATGAAGACCGCAATCCCCGTTTTAAGAACCCTTCCTCCGACAAAATTGAATTTTTTCAGTATAGCCATTTTGCATTCCTCATTTAAAAATACTCTTACTATCATTATACCGTAAGGGAGCCAGATACGAAAAAGAGCCCCTATTATTAGGGACTCCTGAATTAGTTGATCACATATCCGTCTCCGGTGACCTCAGTATCAGCCGGGACAGTTACATAGATGAATTCCATTCCTTGCATCATTCCATATCCGCCGTTGAACTGCTCTCCATCCTCACTGAATTGGGTAAATGGAAATGCGTTCTTGTACTTAACAAGCTTGATATTCACATGATCAGGCGGATAGATTTTCAGAGTAGATTCACTTAATTCTATCTCTGGTGATTTAAAGCGGTCGGTTATATCAATATTGTCCATATAGGAATAAGTGGAGTAATGGGTCAATTCTACTTTCCCCTCTAGAGAATCCACCTTCTCAACGAAAATCATTACATTCTGTCCCATAAACTTTATGTCCAGAAGCTTATCTTTGAGCGGAAAATCCCATGTTTCTTTTTTGGTAAGTCCTTCCGCTTCTTCAATCCTTCCAGATTCAACTACAGAATAAATATCGGTATTCAATCTATCGTTTTCTTCAATTTCTTTATCGGTCAGGTATCCAGCTTCTAATGTATCTTCAACAGGAACCAAAAATGATAGAATTCCCGCCACCAGCAGGATAATAAGGTATCCAGCAAAAACCTTTGTGATGCCGCTTCCGCTCATGAACCTAGCACCGAAGAATCTATTTGAAAAACTCCCGAAACTGACCATCAGCAAGATAATAAAGAATAATAGAAAGATTATACTCATTTCCTCACCTCCAGGCTGTTAGAGACCCAAACTGATATTGCATAGGCAAGCGCGGATGTGAGAAGCACCTTTAACATAAAAAGTAGAAAGGATGTCTCTCTCACAAAGATTTGCCCGATATCGATCACTAGGGTAGACTCGCTTGCCAGGAACACATTTAAAAACAAACTTCCGAAAAGGAGCGCAGGAAGGATTATAATGAAAGCCTTGTTCCTCTGCACCAGCATCCCAACCAGATAGCCCAGCGCTGTGAACAGGAACAGATAAAGAATCGTAGCAGCCAGACCTTCTGCCATTTGCAGCATTGTTATTGGCTGGCTTTCGATGAATTCCCGGTCCTTCTGGAACAGTATCGCCAGCTTCAACGATTGGCTCGCGAGCACGAACGTAACTCCGCCAATGACACTTGCCCATCCAAGGAACATGATATTCGATAAATGACTGCTCAGCCTGTTGGCCACAAACGAGTAATCATCAAAACGATAAGCCTGGGTGGTGACGACGATTGCTGAGATAAAAGCCCATATCATCATAAAAGCGAGAATGATATTGCCAGAATAATAGTTCATATCATAGCTGAAAGTTTCCGATCCTCCGCCACCGCCTCCTTCTCCGCCAAGCGAAAAAAGAATCCCGATAATCTGCAGCATCATCAGCGACGTGAACATCCCACGGTAAGATTTCATTTTAAAACGAAACTGCTTTTTCACAACATCCCAAAGGCTAACCTTTGTTAAATACATCATCAATCCCGCCTTTCTCCTGGCTCGTCAAATACAGACAGAGGTCCTCGTTTGAAATCGTCGAGAACTCCAGGCTGTTTTTCATTGCTGAAGCAATCTGGTCATCTGAAAGGTCATTGCGGATTACCGCATATGTCCTTCCGAATTCAGTATTGCTTTTATGGAATACCTCATGGCCTCGAAGCCAGTTCTTAATCGCTTCTTCTTTTCCGCTGACAACCACAGCATACTCTCGAAGTTCTTCAATCGGCATATGCAAAAATTGCTTTCCGTCCTTCAGAAGCAATATGTCTTCAAGGATATCCTCTACCTCGTTCAAGTGATGGCTTGAAATGATGATCGTACGGGGATTCGCGATATAGTCCTTCAAGAGCGCCCGATAAAAATCCTTCCTTACTCCAGCATCCATTCCATTTGTCGGTTCATCGAAGATAGTCAGCGGGCATCGTGCCGCCAGTCCTATTATTGCGTTGAATGTATTCTTCATCCCTTTTGATAATCCGTCATGATTCTGCTTTGGATCCAGACCAAAATAATCAAATAGATTACGAGCAAGCTTCATATCCCAGTTATGATAAAAATCGGCTGCTGATTCCAGCAGTTCCTCAAGATCCAATGCTGCTGGCAAATTCATGTCATTATCTATCATGATCATGTTGGCAGATACCGTTAGGTTATTGAATGGACTCTCTCCAAACACTCTGACCTCACCTGAGTTCTCGCGCATGAAACCTGCGGCAATTTTCAGCATCGTCGTCTTGCCGGCTCCATTCCTGCCAATCAGGCCGGTAATTTTGTTTTCCCCGAGAGAGAATGAAAGGTTATCCAATGCTTTTTTCTTCCCATATGTTTTTGTTACATTTTCGAACTCCAGCACACTCATCATGAATCCCCCTTTAAATCCCGTTTGGCTTCCTGGATCATTTCGATCAATTCCTCCTCAGTTACCTGGAGGTGCTCCGCTTCCCGCACCAACTCAGCCACCAATGACTTCAATGTCTGGTTCCTCCGTTTCGCCGTTATAATCTTCTTCGCATCCTCCGATACAAACATCCCGAGACCGCGCTTTTTATAAAGAATGTTTTCATCTGCTAAAATATTCAACCCTTTTGCCGCTGTCGCTGGATTGATATTCAGCATCTCCGCAAGCTGATATTGTGAATAAACCTTTTCATCCTTCTTGATACTCTCGCTGAGAATCTCCGTTTCCAGCCACTCAGCAATTTGGACGTAAATCGGCTTCATGCTATCTGAATTAAGAATCAACCCCGCACCTCCTCTAACAGGTTACATAGTGCATTACTGTTGTAATGTACTATATAACATCATATGCAATATAACAAGGGATATTTAACCAATACCGAGAATTTTTTTAAAAAGAGGGTTAAAGTGGAGGGAAAATTGTAGCACGATTAGATGAGACCTGGTAAGGAGTAAGGAAGATTCATTCTAAAAAAATCCGGTTAAATTAGTGCTCTGTGAAATTGAATCCCTCATGCCTTTGATACCTTCCTCATTGCATGATCGATATCCATATTCGAACCTCATCGGTTTTTTGCACGTTCAAACTGGATTATTGCGCGTTCACCCCAGTTAATTGCACGGATAACCGGCATAATTGCACCGTCATAGATATTCATTGCACCGTCTAGTAAAATAATTGCAGCTTCATCCGTTTATTGGAAAATTGCCCCCCCAACAGAACAACCTCAATAAAAAACCCCCTCGCATTACACGAGAGGGCAAATTCTATAAAACTTTTTTGTCCAGAGGACTTTCGAGCTTCATAAGTTCTAGTTTCATCTTTTCCGTTTCCAGCAGGTAGTTCTCATGTTTCAGTCTTTCAAGCTCGATTTCGTCTTTAATCATGCTGTGTTTGATTTTGGCTACTCTTTGATAATGGCTTGTAACGATTGCGACTAATGGGATCGAAAACACCATTATGATTGTAATCGTTCCTGTCATGGAACTTCACTCCAAATCTATCATGATTTTACTTATATCATAGCAAATACAGGAAAAATAAACCAACCCTATACAGAAGTTTCAAACTGGACTTTATGCAGGTTGGCGAAGATGCCTCCCTGTTCAATCAGCTCATCATGGCTGCCTTCTTCGGCAATTCCATCCTCAGTCACGACGACAATCCTGTCGGCGCTTCTGATTGTTGCCAGCCTGTGTGCGATGACGAGCGTTGTTCTATTTTTAGAAAGTTCTCCAAGAGCTTTTTGGATGATTCTTTCCGTCTCGGTATCAAGTGCGGATGTCGCTTCATCGAGAATCAGGATCGGCGGATTCTTCAGGAACATACGCGCAATCGCAATCCGCTGTTTCTGTCCTCCCGACAGCTTCAGTCCGCGTTCACCGATCTGTGTTTCATATCCATCAGGCAGGGCGGCGATGAAATCTTCCAAGTGCGCCTGCCTGGCGGCTCTGACGATATCCTCATGGGTTGACCCGAGTGAACCGTAGGCAATATTCTCACGCAAGGTTCCGGTAAACAGGAACACATCCTGCTGGACAATTCCGATTTGCGAGCGCAGTGATTTCTTCGTCATCTCGCGAATATCGATGCCATCGATCGTTATAGCACCGCTGTTCACATCGTAAAAGCGCGGAATCAATGAACAAATCGTCGTCTTCCCTGCACCAGAAGGCCCAACGAACGCGACCGTTTCCCCATGATTGATTCTCAAATCTATTCCTTCTAAAACCGGTTTATTTTCATCATAGCTGAAGGTAACATCCTTAAATTCAATGTTCCCTTTTAGACCAGGGACCTCAATCGCGTCTTCCCGGTCAACAACATCGGGACTCTGGTCCATCAGCTCGGTAAACCGTTTAAAACCTGCCATTCCTTTAGGATACAACTCCAGAATCGCACTGATTTTATCAATCGGCTTGAATAGTACGTTCACATACAGGACGAACCCGACCAATTCTCCATAACTCAAAGTTCCGCTAAAACTTAGCCACGCCCCATACACGAGGACTACAAGAACAATCAGCCTTGTCAGCATATAAATGCCAGATGAACTGAATGACATCACCTTATAGGCAGTCAACTTTGCACGTCGGAACTTGCGGTTATTCTTAGTGAATCTCTCAATCTCAAAATCTTCATTTGTAAAAGACTGGACCACCCGGACTCCTGACACGCTGTCCTCAACCCTGGCATTCACATCGGCAATATCTGTGTACATATTTTTCCACGCTGTATTCATCTTCAGGTTGGAATAGGTAATCAGCCAGATCAGGAATGGCACGATGATCATCGTAGTCAATGCCAGATTGACGTTGATCGTCAGCATAATCCAGAACGCGCCGACGAAGGTCATCACTGCGATGAATAAATCCTCCGGCCCGTGGTGTGCGAGCTCGCCCAGATCAAACAGGTCATTGGTGATCCGGCTCATGATGTGCCCGGTTTTCGTATTATCGAAAAAGCGGAACGATTGCTTCTGGACATGCTGGAACAGCTGCTGCCTCATGTCCGTCTCAATATTGATCCCAAGCTTATGGCCCCAGTAATTGACGATGAATTGAAGCAATGTGCTGATGATGTACAACAGCAACAATCCAATGCTTACACTGACAATCATATTCCAGTTCCCGCCGGGCAGCAGGGTATCAATGAACCATTGCACAGCGAGCGGAAAAGCAAGCTCAAGCAAGGCGACAATCACCGCGCTGCTAAAATCAATGATGAATAACCGCCGATGAGGGCGGTAATAAGTAAAAAATCTCCGTATCATCTTAGTATCTCCTTTAATATCTTCAAGTGATTATATGTCAAGGAGCGTCACTTTTTCAATAATTACGAAAATTTAGTGGATGAAAATCCATGTATTTGTTTTTTATTCACGGTTAATTTTGCTAAATTATGGACAGCTTATAGAAAGAATTGAAAGTAGTTGAGGTGAGAACAACGGGTGATTTCCAAGAGGCATTTCCTTTTCAATCTTGTATTGATATTTGTTCCATGGCTAACGGTATTATTCATTGGCAAAAGAAGCTTCAGACGCTACTGCTTTGCGGGAGTGTTTATCATCGTTTTTGAAATCATCAACCATATGTATGGCCACAAACGGAACTGGTGGAAGTTTTACAATAAACGAAAGTCTTTCTTGCGAGATGAACTTCCATTTAGCATAGGGCCTTACATGCCGCTTTCAATGTGGCTCCTGAAAATTTCGTATGGGAATTTCAAAAAATTCGTTACGCTGAATGCAATAGCAGATGGAATTTTTGCTTTTCTTATCATTAATGTACTCAAGAAAGTAAAAATTGTAAGACTGAACAAATTGAACAATTTTCAGTTCTTCCTCTATCTCCACTACAAAGCTTACTTGTTGTATGGATTCCAGTACCTTTTCGAAAAAATGCGAGGCTATCGATTATATATGTAAACAAGCTCCCGGCTTTTGTGCCGGGAGCTTTCTCTTTCTTAAGACGGAACAAGAACACCTTCAAGCTCTCGATTGATTTCTTTTGAACGGTTCGCAGCATGGTTGACTGCCTGGGAGATTGCCGTTCCGCCATTGTACTTTCTTAACGCATTCAAACCTGATGCTGTCGTTCCGTTTGGAGAGGTCACATTTTTCCTGAGGACCTCTGGTGTTTCGTCCTTTTCGATGATCATTTTTGCTGCACCAAGAATTGTCTGGGCAATGATTTCACGGGCCATTTTTTCGTCCATTCCGTTTTCCCTGCCGACATTCTCCATGTGCTCCATCAAGTAGTAAAAATACGCAGGTCCGCTTCCGGCAAGGCCTGTGAAGATATCCATCTGGTCTTCTTCAATCAGGAACACTTTTCCCATGCTGCTTAATAGTTCTTTTACATCCTCGATGTTTTCATTCGTTGTGTGTATCCCCGGTGAAATGGCAGTGGCTGATTCCTGGATCATGCTTGATGTGTTCGGCATGACACGGACAACCTGCTGGCCATCTTTAAGGTTATCTTCCATGAAACCTGTTGAAATGCCTGCCAGAACCGACACAACCACCTGGCCAGGGACTAATTTATCCTTCAAAGCTTCAAGAGCTCCCGCAGCTCCTTTTGGCTTCATCGCTAAAATAAACATATCTATATCTGCATAAGGCAATTCATCCTGAGGCATCGCATTGATTCCGTATCTGGATTCCAGACGCTCCAATTTCGCTGCATTGCTCTTGTTCGTCACATAAACATTTTCCGCACGCATCTTGCCTGATTTGACCACACCTGAAATCATTGCTTCCGCCATCGATCCTGCACCTAAAAATGCTACTTTTTTATGTTTTAACAACCGCATTCACCTCAAAATTTTTATTTCCGTTCGTTTTTTATCAACGTTACTTATAGTAACATCCTCAGAATCAGATTCAAGGATATCGGGCCAATTCGGGAGCATACGGGCGAGATAGTGAATGAAAGCGGAAACATTCGGACTTAAGCAAGGATTTTGTATGGATAAACAGCTTAAATCCTCATTCATGCTAAAATATGGAGAGATATAAGGATTCATAATTTTGATACCCATTCCTGATTTTATGTTTCGCTTCGTGATCTCCTGGTGCAACACATCTTCTCGTTAATAATTCCAAAGGAGAATACAATCAAGTCAATTTTAAAAACGAACTGGAAGGAGAGCGAAATGAAATTAAGAGATAAAATCAACAGCCTTCCTTTGACACCCGGTGTATACCTGATGAAGGATCTAACAGGAACAATCATCTATGTTGGAAAAGCGAAAACTCTTAAGAAACGGGTGCAATCCTATTTTCATAAATCAGCAGCCCACCCTCAAAAAATCAGGAAATTGGTCGCAAACATCCACGATTTTGACTATATCCTTACTGATACAGAATTTGAGGCTTTCTTGCTTGAATGTCAGCTGATCAAAGAATTAAAACCTCTTTTCAATAAAAAAATGAAAAGTCATCTCTCTTATTCATATATCCAAATTGACATGGAGGGGCCATATCGAAAAATCTCCATTACACAAAATAAAACAGATAAGGACGGAGTCATGTACTTCGGTCCGTACACAAGCCCAATTTATGTAAGGAAAGCTATAGAAGATATGGAGGAGTATTTTAAAATAAACTGCCTCCAGCCCCTTAAAGGGTCTCCATGCTTGAATTACTTTCTTGGTCAGTGCAATGGATTGTGTTTGGGAGGAAATGCTGTCAAACAGTACAATGAGGTGGTGGACACTTTCATTTCATTGCTTAAAGGGGAAGATTCAGGGGTCATTGATGAATTAAGAGATAAGATGCAGCACGCTGCCAGTGAACTTCAATTTGAGACCGCATCAAAAATCAGGAATTATATTAAGTCCTTTTCCGTCCTTTTATATAAAGAAACAGTGGTTCAATTTACCGAAAACAGTCAAAACATTGTGGCTATCGAGCGATTAATGGAGAATACATTGAAGCTTTTTTTCATTAAGGGACATAAGGTCATTTTCAGTCAGAAATATTCTCTGGAGATGATTGAGCAGCATTTAGAACAAATCAGGACAAGCATTTTGACCTCTTTTCAAGAGAACGCTAGCGGGAAATCACTCATTATTGGCAAAGCAGAGATCGATGAAGCACAGATCATCTACAGTTATTTAAGTGGAAGCAACAGCAGATTCACCGTCATTCCCGATGATTGGCTGATTATTGGCGGCAGCTATGAGAGGCTAGACAATACTTTAAAAGAATTAATAGAGATGTAAGGGCTGCCTAGGATGGCAGCCCTGTTTTGTCCCAAACGATGGAGAATGTCGTTCCCTGTTGACTGCTCTCCTTTAAAATCAAGTCGGCACCCAGGGACCGAGCAAGCATTTTGCTAAAAGGAAGTCCAAGTCCAAGACCTCTTACCTTGAGCTTTTTCTTCTCACCCCGGAAGAAACGTTCAAATACCAGTGATTGCTCTTCGTCTGGTATCCCTGAACCTGTATCTTTTACATCAATTCTTCCCTCTGAAAGAATGAGGGATATTGTTCCTTCATGGCCGATCGCCTGATAGGAGTTATTCAATAGGTTTATCAAGATTTGCTGCAATCGTAATGGATCAGTCATAGCATGTATGGTATCGTCAGGCGTGATGACCTTTAAGTCAACGTGTTCATTTTGCGTGACCTGCCACTGCCTCCCGATATCCTCAACGAGTTTATTCATATCACAATTCTCTGTACGGATCGTGAAGGCACCTGCTGCCAGTGAATTGAAGTCCAGCAAATCAGAAATCATTGTTTGCAATCTATTGATTTCTTTTAGCGTGATGTCGAGAAATTCCTGGCGTTCCTCTCCTGTTACGATTCCGTCCCGGACAGCCTGGACAAGACCGCTAATTGAGGTGACCGGTGTTTTCAAATCATGCGTCACTCCAGCCAGCAATTCAGCACGCATTTGCTCGAGCTGGGTCAGTCGGCTGGTCATTTCTTTAAAGGAAGTAACCAGTTCGTATATTTCAAGTTCCTTCTGTCCCGAATCAAGCTTGATGTCATAATCCCCTTCACGCACCTGTGCCGCTGCCGCCGCTACATCCTGGATTGGTTTCAGGATTCTTTTGGTGAGAAGATAAATAACGATCCAGCCAAGCAAGCCCAGTCCCAATAGTAAAATGAGCAGCAAACGGTATTCCTGGTCGATGTTAGTCAATTCATCAGCATTTTGCATCACAACTACCCAGCCGGCTTGAATATCATTGATGGTGATTGACGCTTTAACAGCGTAAATATCTGTTCCATTTTCTGTGAGTTTCTTAATTGAATCCTCACTTGCAATTACTTCTGTGGGAACATTTTTTGATATATGGCGCGGACCGCCTCCTCCATGCATCGGACCCGTATTCAGAACATTTCCTTCCATATCAGTAATGAAAAGCAGAGGCTGATTTTCCATTTCGAAAAATCTTGTCCGGTCTTCCATTCTACGGTCAAAACCGCCGAAATTATTGGACTGTTCGACCCGGTCGGCAGTTTCTACCGCCATATACCCCATTAACTTCAATCGGTTTTCCAGCGTCTTTTCCTTGATCCACCACACCGATCCCGCACCGAGCAAAAGAAGCCCGACAACCAGGGTTAGCAGATATCTGGTTGTCCAATATCTCAACAATGTCACGTGCTTTTTATTTTTCGTAAACACTGAACTGATACCCCATTCCTCTTAATGTCGTGATCTCTCCCTGTGACGCGGGCCACTCCGCCAGGGATTGGCGGATTCTTTTTATCGATAAGTCCACTGCACGGTCACTTCCGTCATAATCCATTCCCCATACACTTTCGATCAAGTCTTCTCGGGTAAATGTCCGATTTGGCCTTTCCGCTAAATAAATCAGCAAACTTAGGTCTTTGGGAGTTAAGACGACTTTCTCGCCAGCGACCGTGACAACATGGGAATCCATGTTGATTTTCAGACTGCCAAACTGTTTCATGTTTTCCGTTTCGAGAACTTGGGAAGAACGGCGAAGTACGGCATTTACCCTTGCAACCACTTCTTCACCAATAAAAGGCTTGGAAATATAATCGTCTGCTCCCTGGTTCAGCCCTTTCAAACGATAATCAATGTCCCCAAGGGCAGTCAGCATGATGACCGGACATGGGCTGATTTGACGAATTTCTTTTAGAACTTCCCAGCCGTCCATTTCCGGAAGCATCACATCCAGCAGAACAAGATTCGGCTTGCACTCAGTAAATAATTTTAGCCCTTCACGACCATCGAATGCCTGTACAACCTCATAGCCTTCATGTTTGAGGTAAACTGCCAGCACTCTTGAGATCGTTTGTTCATCTTCTACGATTAAAATGGTCTTCATAATCGCCTCTCCCATCCTACTAGAAAGCTTTCACTCTGGAGCCCGTCATTCCGGTTCATTTTCTACTCCTTATTTTACAAGAAAAATCCCCCGCTAGATACCGGGGGATCAAGTATATTATTTTACATTAAAAGCCTTGTCCACCGCCGTTATGGTGCATGCCGCCACGGCCGCCTTCACCGCCGAAACCTCCTTTTCCCATTCCGCCTTTGCCTCCATGTCCAAAACCACTGCCTTTTCCAAAGCCTTCACCATTTCCAAAGCCATTGCCCTTTCCGAAACCTGCGCCATGTCCAAATCCCATTCCATGGCGTCCGAATCCATCTTCAAACAGCTCGTCAAGCTTGTCAGCATCTTTGTCTCGAATCTCTTCCATTAGTTCGCGGGTATCTTTATCTGCAGTCGATATTCCAAGTTCGTTCGCAAGGTTCACGACTTTCATTTCCTGTACTTCCTGGGCGATTTCACCGATTGTTTTCCCGTCAATCGTGATGTTCAGCTCTTTTGCGTCTGCTTTTACTTTTGCAGATTGGACTTCCTGAGAAATGTCTCGGATATCCTTGCCATCTAATGTAATTCCATACTTCTTAGCCTCCTGGTTTATATAAGCAGTATGAACTTCCTGCTGCAGTGTCTGCAGGTCTTTACCCTCAGTGGAGACACCAAGCTCCTTTGCTTTTTTATTCAAGTTCGCTGTGCGGATTTCCTCCATTAGAGTCTGAGCATCCTTGTTGTCTGTTGAGACGCCAAGTTCTTTCGCCTTTTCCCTAAGGTTCTCTAAACGGATAGCATCGTGAAGTGCGGCTGCATCCTTGCCATCGGTCGAGATGCCCAAATCCTTCGCTCTCTCCTTAAGGTTGGCCAGCTGGACTTCCTCAGCCAGCGTTGTGACATCCTTGCCGTCTGTCTTGATTCCGAGTTCTTTTGCTTCATTTTTAAGTGTAGCTTCACGAATTTCACCCATCAAGGTTTGAGCGTCTTTACCTGATGTGCTGATTCCAAGTTCTTTTGCCTTTTCGATCAGTGCCTCTGAGTTGCCTCTGTAATATCCCTTATGACCAAATCCTTTACCGAAAAAACCTTTAACAGTGGCGGCAGCTGAGCTCGTCGTACCATCATCATTAGCCAGCGAAGTAGTTGCATACCCTCCAAGCAATAATACGCCTGCAATCGTGAATCCAATAACTGATTTCTTCTTCATATCTGACATCCTCCTACAAACCATTCTATTTTTCAGGTTCAAGATGGACATGAACCTTATACTCATAATTTACAGGGTGAATATGTCAGCAAAATGTCAGAAGAGAAAAAAATGAAAAAAATTAGATAAGCTTTAATCGGACGAAATTGCTGGGTTTCAACCTATATCATTGATTTCTTGAAAATCTTTTATGTCCGGGAAATGTCAAATCGAAAGGAAAATAAAGAAACCCGGAAATCCTCCGGGTTCGACCTGTTACTTCAACTGTACTTTCTCGTCGCCAACCTTGATAAACCATTTTCCTGCAGCAAAACTTTCCTTCGACACTTCAAACACTTTTGTATCTGTAACGGTAATTCCAGGATTTAAGTCGCTTGCAATCTTGGCATTGTCGACATTAGTCTCAATTGCGTAGTTGGAAGATGCATCAATATCGGCGTCAAACTCTGTTCCTTCTTCATTTACCAGACGGACATTAGGATAATCAAACATCCCCACCGGCTTCTTTGAAGTGTTCTTGATTTTGTATTGGATTGCAACAAACGTACCGCCTTCTGATACCTCTTTGTTGATGAATTCATTGCCAACCTGGTCTTTTTCTTCAAACTTTGTAACAGTGATTTCAACTTTATCTGCTGGAATAGCTTCTCCCACTTTATATACTGTTTCTTCTTTTACCGGTACGGATGCTGTTGTAGCAGAGCTATCTTCTGTACTTCCCCCTTCTCCTCCGCCAAGAGCCGAACCGATGATTCCCGCCAAAATCAATATACCAATGAAACTTAAAATCTTATGCCGCCCGAAAAAGCTGCGCTGGTCTTTCCCGCAGTGAGGGCATTTCTTCACACCTTTGGCAATGTCTTCTCCGCAAGTCTTGCAGGTTCCTAAGTTATTGTTTGTCATGCCTATTCCTCCTGGTCATAATTTCTACTTCATTCTTTTTTCCATAATGGATTCTGAAACCATCTCATACATGCTTTCAATGCCTTTTTCTGAGGCTTCGAACTTAAAAGAATTCTCAACATTGATTCCGAGGCTGTCTGCTTCCTTGGCGGTGTCGATATTCGCACCCATGAAGATGAATTCCCAGTTGTACTTTTCCTGCTGGTGCTGGATCAATTCCTTCACTTTTCCATATGTGAACTCACTGCTCGCATTCTCCATGCCATCTGTCGTGATCACGAAGATAACCTTGCCTGGCCTGCTATCTTCCTTTGTTTTCGCCAGGCGGTAGCCAACATCGAGGATCGTTTTTCCCACGGCATCCAAAAGCGCAGTCGTCCCGCGGACATAGTACTCCTCTTCAGTCAGTTTCGCCTCCCTTGCATCAATGCCGTTCCAAAGCACTTCATATTCATCATCAAAAAGCACCGTTGTCAGTATTGTTTCGCCTGCCAGTTTGGACTGTTTTTTCACAAAAGCATTGAAGCCGCCAACAGTGTCGCTCTCGAGCCCTGCCATCGAACCGCTCCGGTCCAGCAAAAAAATGATTTCCGTTAAATTGTTATTCATCACTATCATCCTCCTAGGTTGAATCTGATATAATCATATCTAGATTCATCCATATATTGGTCGCCTGTTAAGCGACATTTTAAGGAGGCTGACCCCATGCTGGATAAAAAGATATTGGCAGATTTACAGGATTATATCGATCAGAATATGACGATCATCCTTTATGAAAAGTCTGCTGCACCACTTGAGGATTTTGTCCTGGAGAGTATTTCTCCTTTAGAGATCGAAACGTTCATCGCGCAGAAACGGAAGCCGACATTGCAAAAAGTGCTGTTTGATTTTATCGATAAAAAGGGTGCCGCGTCTGACGCTGAAATTTATAAAAAAGCGGGAATTGACCGCAGGCATTTTTCAAAGATCCGCTCCAACCCTGAATACAGGCCAAGCAAAAATACTGTCATCTCGCTTGCTTTGGCGCTTGAATTGAACAAAAAAGAAACCGACAAGCTCTTAAGCTCTGCCGGCTACTCTTTGTCAGACAGTGAAACATCTGACCTCGTGATTCAGTTTTGCATCGAAAGAAATATATATGAAATCCACCAGGTTAATTATGCATTGGATTATTTTAGCCAGAAGCCTTTGGGTGGAGTCCTGTAAAAATAGCCAAGAGGTAATTTAACCTCCTGGCTTTGTTTGTTTTAATGAATACCAGTACCACGCTCAAAATGGTTCATGCAAGTCAGTTCGATAATATAGTCGTAGTTTGCAATTGCTCTCTGAAGCTCATTTTTTTCATCTATAGACAGGTTTGGACTCTGCATCTTATTCGCCAATTGCATCTGCAAAGCTTCTAATTGAGATTTGACTTCTTGATAGTTCATTTTCCAACACCCTTTCCTAAAAATGAAATCGTTTTCTTTCTTATTTTTATTATATTTCATTAACCCCTTTGGGTATAGGTAGATATATTGATATTTTGTGAAACTATTATAAGAATTGGCCTTTTACACACAGCCTCAGATTTTTTTATCAGCAGACTGAAGGAGCACAGTTTGTTCCAAGGCTTCCCTCTCATAAAATTATCTCAATTAGTCAGACGTTTAAAGTATAATGAATACTATTCAGTTTATGCATATGATGATTCGCTGCGAGAATCCTATATATAGTTGGATAATACTAATAAAATGAGGTTTTTTACATGAGTAAAAGAAGTTTTGACGATTACAACTTAAGTGACGAAATTACACGCGCCCTCTCAGTGCTGAAATATGAGTCGCCAACAGAGGTTCAGGAAGAAGTCATTCCGTTAGCATTGGAAAAGCAAGACCTTGTCGTTAAATCCCAGACTGGAAGCGGAAAGACGGCTTCATTCGGAATTCCCATTTGCGATATGGTTGATTGGGAGGAAAAGAATCCACAAGCGTTGATTCTCACTCCAACCAGGGAGCTGGCTGTTCAGGTTCGTGAGGATATCACGAATATCGGGCGATTCAAAAGAATCAAGGCCATGGCCGTTTATGGCAAGGAGCCTTTCTCGAAACAGAAAGAGGAATTGAAGCAAAAAACTCATGTCGTAGTCGGTACACCTGGACGCGTCATTGATCATATTGAAAGAGGAACGTTGGTTTTGGACCAAATAAAATATCTCATCATCGATGAAGCAGATGAAATGCTAAACATGGGATTTATTAATGCTGTTGAATCCATTATAGAAGAGCTTCCTTCAAATCGGGTTACCATGGTGTTTTCGGCGACATTGCCCAAGGATGTTGAAAATCTCTGCCATAAATATATGAAGGATCCTGTTAACATCGAAATCGCTTCTACCGGTATCACGACAAATACGATTGACCATATGTTGATCGAAGTGAAAGAAGAGGATAAGATCTCCCTTCTAAAAGATATTACGGTTGTTGAAAACCCTGACAGCTGTATCATTTTTTGCAGGACGAAGGATAATGTCGATAACGTGTTTGCTGAACTTGAAGAAGCAAATTATTCTTGTGAAAGACTTCATGGCGGATTGGAACAAGAAGACCGCTTTGCTGTGATGGATGGCTTCAAGATGGGGAATTTCCGCTACCTTGTGGCCACTGATGTCGCTGCAAGGGGAATTGACGTCGATAACGTTTCGCTTGTCATCAACTATGACGTCCCAATGGAAAAAGAGGGCTATGTGCATCGGACAGGCCGAACGGGACGCGCCGGAAACAAAGGAAAGGCCATTACGCTTGCTACGCCTTATGAAGGCAAATTCATCAGGGCAATCGAACGATACATTGGCTTTGAAATTCCTGTGACAGAAGCTCCGAGCAAGCAGGAAGTTGCAAGAAACCAGGCTGCATTCGATGAAAAAATCAGCGGACGCCGTGTCGTGAAAAATAACAAAACAGCCCGCATCAACCAGGGAATCACGAAGCTTCATTTTAGCGGCGGCAAAAAGAAGAAGCTCCGAGCCGTCGACTTCGTTGGAACCATCGCGAAAATCCCTGGAGTAACCGCAGACGATATCGGCATCATCACGATTCACGATACAATGTCCTATGTAGATATCCTGAACGGAAAAGGCTCGCTTGTCATTCAGGCAATGGAGAATGCAACGATCAAAGGAAAGAAGCTTAGAGTCAGCAAGGCAATTAAATAGAACAAAAAGCGCAGACGCTTAAGCTGGATTAAGAATACTACATGTAGTAATCCACAACTAAATTTATATCTACACAAGAAGAAAGGACGATTATGACATGCATAATCGTCCTTAAATTTATCCTATTTTTTACATACAATGATCTCGCGTTCGAAGTTCCCTTTTCTCACGACACAACGGTCAGCAATTTCAAAGCCGGCATTTCCGATGATAGAGTCGATTGGTTCAATCGTGACGATGACTACTTTGTCAGCGAAGTTGTATGTGCTTTGAAGCATCTCGAGCTGCTCTTCGGGTGTGATTACCGAGCACAGATTATACGGCATATCAATAATCGCCACATCATAGCTCCCAGTGACTTTGCGGATGTCCTTAAATGTCACTTTCGTTTCATAGCCAAAATGAGCGATGTTCTCCCTTGTTCCGGGCAGTATGAGTGGATTAACATCACTCGCAACGATGTCGATCCCCATCGACAATGCTTCCACCACTACCGTTCCAATTCCGCAGCATGGGTCGATTGCTTTTACGCCAGCTGGATCAGGAACGGCGATATTGGCTACGGCTCTTGCGACACGGGTGCTTAATGAGGTGGAGTAGCTATGCGGTTTTTGCTGGTGATTCAGCCAAACCGCTTCACTGCTGTGGTATTCACCAAATACCCACCGCTCGTTTACATTCATAATCCCAAACAGCACATCTGGATTTACGAGCTCCGGCTCCCCGGGAATATGCAGACCCACTTCCCGTTCGAATCGGCGCCTTTCTTTAAAATCTACCTTGTCAGGACCTGCCACTTTTACATACATTACTTTAAAAGTAGAGCCAGCCAATTCTATCTTCTTCACTTGCTCAATCAGGTCCTCAATTTGCTCACCTTCAAGGATGACATCCATTCGTCCCCTGATAAAGGGACTCCTGCTTGGTTCTATTTTTACTGAACTTTCCAGTGTACTTAACTCTGTATCGAAACCAAAGAACGAGCGCATTTCCAGTTCGCACAACTCTTTTTCTTCATCTGGGAATGCGTAGTTATATATAAAAGACTTATGCTCAAAGTTAGTGAATTCCAATAAGTTCAATCCTTCCGCTGTAAAAAACAGCTTTTATCCATTCAACTATATAGGTTACAGTGCCTTGTGGAAATCGAAATAAAAATGACTTACCCCTTGGGCAAGTCAAGTGCTTGATATGCGTGCTGATACTTTCCGCCCTCAGCTACTTCCGAATGATACAAAGCCTTAAGTGCAAAGGTTTTCTCCAGATCATGTTCTTTTATCAAGCTGGATAAGCGCGTTTGCAGTTCTGGGTTATCCTTAATCAACTGTTTCATCTGTGATTTTACAAACTTCATCTAATTTTACCTTTACCCTTCAAAATCTATTGAACCAGCTAAGTATAGCATGAACAAGTCTATAGCCGTTCATTCCTTGATCAATCCGGCTCTACATGTACATGGACGTCATATATATCGAATTCTTCCATGAGCTTATCTTCGACCCTCGTCGAGATATCATGAGCGGTGCTGATGTCGAGGGTAGGTTTCACCGTGATGACGCAGTCAACGACAATATTGTTGCCGTAGCTTCGTGCCTTCAAATCTTTAATTCCCTTTACACCAGGAATATTACAGATGGTTTCGTTATATTCTTTAATGAGGTCTACATCAAAGCCGTCTGTCAGCTGGTGGGATGCTTCCCGGAAGATGTCCCAGCCTGTTTTTAAAATGAGTGCTCCAACGATGAATGCTGTTACTGGGTCGAGCCATGGCAAACCAAATTGGGAGCCGATTATGCCAACAGCAGTACCGATACTCACCCACGAATCGGACAGGTTATCTTTAGCCGCGGCCATGACCGAATGGCTTTTTATTTTGCGTGCAAGGTTTCGATTATAACGATACACAAAATACATAATCACTGCAGAAAATAATCCTGTCCAGGCAGCAATAAGATCTGGCGCCTCGGCAGTTCCTTCAAAAAATGATGTGAAGGCGCTGGTTAAAACCTGGAAACCAACAAGGATTATGATGAAAGATGCTACCATCGATGCGACCATTTCCGATTTCCAGTGGCCATAAAGATGGTCTTCATCCGCAGGTTTTTGTGACAGCCTCAACCCGATGAGGACGGACAGCGAGGCAAGAATATCGGTCGTATTATTCAAACCATCAGCCTTCAATGCTTCGGAATCGCTGATATAACCTACAGAAAGCTTCAATACAGAAAGAAGTATATAAGCGAGGATGCTTATAATTGCACCGCGTTCACCTAGTTTTAAATTGGAATAACGTTGTTCATTCATGGACTGGCCTCCATTCAACTGCTAGAACATTTTAACAATCCAGGAGCGAGTGAGTCTATAGCAACCTTTTTACCCTTGTCCATATAATTGACAGGGAAGCAAAAAAGTTTCCCAAGGTGAAAAAAAAGAAATAGAAGTAATTACCAGAAACTTTTCAGTGGTTTAATTCGTACTAATAAATATCGGAAAATTACGCGATTACCGGCATAGCTACAAAACTATTTTCATTTGTGGTAAAATGTAAACTTCAATAGATTCCTAGGAGGGATTGCATGGGGACTAATAAGAACAAGTCCATAAGTTTCGTCTTGATTGCCATTGTCCTTTTATGGCTCAAAACCTACACCGTTTATAAATTTAATTTTGATATAGATATTGAAAATAAAATGCAGGAATTCATCCTGTTCATTAATCCTTTGAGCTTCCTTATGTTTATCCTGGGACTCGGGATTTTCTTGGCAGGAAGAAAGCAGAAAGTCTATGTTGTTGCGACTAGCTTTATTACATCCTTTATTCTTTACGCAAATGTTGTTTACTATAAGGAATTCAGCGATTTCATTACAATTCCGCTGTTGACTCAGACAAGCAATATGGGCGATTTAAAGAGCAGCGTCGGCGAATTGATCAGCTGGACTGACATCATTTATTTTGCTGATGCCCTTTTGATTCTGGCTTTAGCTTTGGTAAAAACACCTAAAGTCTCTTTTAAAAAGTATAAAAGTGTTTATGCAGCTGCTTTTTACTTCAGCGCAATTGGCCTGGCATTTTTCAACCTCGGACTTTCAGAATCGGAGCGTCCTGAATTGCTGACTCGTACGTTTGACAGGGAAATCCTTGTTAAGAATATCGGTACGTACAATCACCATATTTACGATGCCTACCTGCAAACTAAGACAACTGCACAAAGAGCCATGGCAGATGGCAACCAGCTGACTGAAATCGAGAACTATACTCGTGCTCAATACACAGAACCTTCTAAAGAAATGTTCGGGGCGGCAAAGGGTAAAAACCTCATTGTCATTTCAATGGAATCCACCCAGAATTTTGTCATCGGACAGAAGGTGAATGGCCAGGAAATCACTCCATTCTTGAATGAGTTCATTAAAGACAGCTATTACTTCGATAACTTTTACCATCAGACTGCACAGGGTAAAACGTCTGATTCCGAATTCTTATTGGAAAACTCTTTATATCCGCTTGGACGCGGAGCAGTATTCTTCACCCACTCAGGAAATCAGTACATGTCACTTGCTGAAAGGCTGAAGGAAAACTCTTACTACACAGCGAAGCTTCATGCAAACAACAAGAGCTTCTGGAATCGCGATGTTATGTACAACAACTTCGGCTATGACCGTTTCTACTCATTGCCGGATTACGAAGTGAACGAAGAAAACTCTGTTGGCTGGGGCATGAAAGACATCGAGTTCTTCGATCAGTCAATTGAACATTTAAAAGCAATGCCAAAACCGTTCTTTGCGAAGTTCATTACGCTGACAAACCACTTCCCGTTTGAACTGGATGAAGAGGACAAATTCATCGATGAATATGATTCAAACAGTGGTACCTTGAACCGCTACTTCCCAACTGTCCGTTATACGGATGAGGCATTCAAGCTGTTCATTGAGGATTTGAAGGCTGAAGGACTTTACGAGGATTCAATCATCGTGATCTACGGTGACCATTACGGAATTTCCGAGAACCATAACAAGGCAATGGAGCAGTACCTTGGCAAGGAAATCACGCCGTTTGTTTCAACACAGTTGCAGCGTGTGCCTATGATCATCCACATCCCGGGTCACGAAGGCAAGACCATTTCAACTGTAACTGGTCAAATCGACCTTCGCCCTACATTGCTGAATCTCGCTGGGATTGATACTAAACAGGATATCCAGTTTGGAGCAGACATGTTCTCCGAAAAGCAGGATAACTTCGTTGCCCTAAGAGACGGAAGCTTCATCACCGAGGACCTAGTTTACACGAAAGGCGTCTGCTACGATAAAGTCACAGGAGAGCCGACAGATGGCGCAAGCTGTGAACCATATATCGAGCACGCCAAGAACGAACTGAGCTACTCAGACCAGATTATTTACGGAGACTTGCTTCGCTTTTATGGGAAGGAAGAACAACAGTAAAATGGAGAACCCCACTTAATATTCAGTGGGGTTTTTTGTTGTGTTATTTTTGGTTTTTTCGAGCCCGGCAAGATTTCGGTAAAATCAAACGCAGGTGGCCGTGATGTTTCCGAACATGGTATCACTTCGGACAAATTCTCGTGATCGTGCTGGCGTTTTGTCCGAACAAGGCATCACTTCGGACAAAATCACTTGTTCGGGTTTCTGTTTTGTCCGAACATGGCTTCACTTTGGACATAAGAACAAAAAAAAAACGCCTGTAGCAATCTCCGACTTTTCGGTACAAAAAAACGCCCCATAAAGGAGCGTTCTCGAATTATACTTCCATAATAATCGGCAAAATCATCGGTCTTCTGCCAGTCTGGCTATACAGGAACGGATTGACTACGTCGATGACCGCCTTCTTGAGGCTCGACCAGTCCTTCGTGCCGCCCGCCAGTTCTGTAACAATTTTATCCTTGATGAGTTCTTCAACATTTTTCATCAAGTCGCCTGATTCCCTGACGTAAACAAATCCTCTTGTCACGACTGTCGGCTTGTTGACAAGCTGCTTCTTATCGCGATCGATCATCATGGTGACGATCACTAGTCCGTCCTGGGAAAGGACTCTTCTGTCTTTTAACACGATATGTCCGATATCGCCGATACCGCTGCCGTCAACATATACTGGCTGAGCTGGCACTTTGCCGGCAACCTGGCCGCCATCTGCAGACAGTTCCAAAACATCCCCATTATCTAAAATAAAGCAGTTTTCACGCGGGATTCCGCATTGCTCCGCCAACTTTACGTGCATGTCAAGCATACGGTATTCACCATGAATCGGAATGAAGAATTTCGGATTCAGAAGCTTGATCATCAGCTTCTGTTCTTCCTGCTTTCCATGACCGGAAGTATGGACTTCACTGATTTTATGATGGATGATTTCCGCGCCAATACGATGCAACTTATCAATCACGCGGTTTACGCTGATTGTGTTGCCCGGGATTGGCGATGAAGAAAATACAATCGTATCTCCAGGAATGACGGAAATTTGTCTGTGCGTGCCATTTGCGATTCTCGCAAGTGCCGCCATCGGTTCTCCCTGGCTTCCCGTACAAATGATTGTCATCTCATTGCTGGGAACCTTCCCGATTTCATTGATACTCACGAATGCATCATCAGGTGCGGAAATGTAGCCCAATCTGCGGCCAATTTCAAACGTCTTTTCCATACTGCGGCCAACGATGGCCATTTTCCGGTTATACTTTAGTGACGATTTCACCACCTGCTGGATCCTGTCAATGTTCGATGCAAACGTCGCGAAAATAACGCGCCCGTCCACCGTCTGGAAAATATCTTCGATTGCTTCACCTACACGTTTTTCTGATACCGAGAAACCTGGCACTTCACTGTTCGTGCTGTCTGATAATAGACACAGCACTCCCTCACTGCTGATTTCGGCGATCTTCTGGAAGTCAGTGCCCGCGCCAACCGGCGTCAGGTCAAATTTGAAGTCACCCGTGTGGACAATATTCCCTTCCGGAGTCGTCACGACAACACCGAATGAATCTGCGATACTGTGCGTCGTCCTGAAAAAACGCACCTTGATATTCTGAAATTCAACGACTGTATCATTGTTGATTTGGTGGAACTTGACGCCTTTAATTTTATGCTCCTGCAGCTTGGACTTGATTAGCTCAACAGCAAAATCGCCGCCATATATCGGTGCTTTTACATCCTGCAGTAAAAATGGCAGCCCGCCGATGTGGTCCTCATGGCCATGCGTCACGAAAATCCCGACCAGCTTGTCCTGATTTTGCTTCAAATAAGTGTAATCAGCAAGCACATAATCAATACCGAACAACTCATTATCCGGAAACTTGATTCCACAGTCCACTAACACCATTTCATTTTTGTATTCGATTACATACGTATTTTTTCCGATCTCACCAAGACCGCCCAAGGCGAAAATCTTAAGATCCTTTTTCAATTTCGTTTCCATAGTTCAACTCCTGTTTCTTTGTGCAAATGTATTTATTAATTCCCAGGGGAATCATAGTCTAAAAAGAATAGTGAAGAAATTGGTTGGAGAAAATAGGGGTTTGAAGTTCTTAAAATATACCATAAATTAAGCGTTTCAACAAATAATGCTATCCCTATAGTATGGAGACGAGGAATTATGGGGGAAAGTTGCTGAAAAGGAAAAATTTTCTGTCCGGAGGATTATATTGATTTTTTTGTTGATGCAATGTGCTGCTTTTACCGTTTTTACTCTTTTCACCCCTTTATGGGCAATGCAGCGCCTCTGCTTTTACCATTTTCCTCCTTTCACCTCTTTTCGGGCAATGCAGCGCCTCTGCTTTTACCATTTTCACTCTTTTCACTTCTTTTCGGGCAATGCAGCACCTCTGCTTTTACCGTTTTTCCTCCTTTCACCTCTTTTCGGGCAATGCAGCGGCTCTCCTTTTACCCTTTTTACTCTTTTCACTTCTTTTCGGGCAATGCAGAGAAATAAAGATTCGCTATTTGACCTTTTTGTCCGTGGTTTACTTCATTCGGGCTTATAGAAAATTTCCATGTGACCTATTATGGAATTTAACCTTCTTTCAGGCGCATAGGAGAAATCAGTATACCTTTTGAAACCCAACTCCAGATTGGGGCGTAGAGACACCCTTTATATCTCACTTACACTCACCGCCTCCCAAACACCAAAAACACCGCCATCATATAAAATGATCGCGGTGCCCGTGGTCCTTACAATATATCCTTGAACGTCTTTGCCTGCTGATCCAATTCGCGGGCGGCGCTTCCGATTTCTTTAAAGGCGGCGACCGCTTGTTCATTGAGTGTCTGGTTGTTGGTGATACCACTTTGCGAGCGCTGCGTGGCTTCGTTGATTTTTGTGATTTCGCCTGCTATTCCTTCGATATGCTCATTGACTTCCTGGATCGAATCCTGGACCCGTGTGGCGAGCTTCCTCACTTCTCCGGCAACGACATTAAAACCTCTTCCATGTTCTCCAGCTCTTGCCGCTTCGATGGCTGCGTTCAGGGCAAGAAGGTTGGTTTGTGCGGCAATTTCGCGGATCGTCTGCACGATGCTGCCGATTGATTTTGCCTGTGATTTTAGCGATCCGAGAATTTCGAGATTTTCTTTTGACTCTTCGACAAGCTTGCTGGCTGCTGTGGCTGCTTCTTCACTTCTCGCAATGCCCAGCTCAGCTCGGTCACTCAGCTCTTCGGACATCTGCTGAAGCTGCTCCGCTACTCTCGACGTATTCATCTCACGCTCGGAAATATCCGTTGCTACCTTCACCACGCCAGCAACTTTACCTGCGGAATCAAACACCGGAGTATAAGTCGCCTCAAGCCAGAGCAGTTGACCTCGTTTGGTGACGCGCTGAATTTTTTCCTGAAAGCTCTTGCCGCTGCGCAGATTTCTCCATAATTCCGTGTATTCTCTGCTGCCAGCAAATTCAGTTGTGCAAAATTGCTTATGCATTATGTCTGGCATTTCTTCGACTCGGTATCCCATCGTCCTGGCGAAGTTTTCATTTGCCCAAAGGACCTTTCCATTCGGGTCGAACTCGATCATAGCCAGTGATCTCTCAATTGCTGCCAAGACCGCATCTTCCTGAAAAACTTGTGTACTTTTAAACTCCGCACTAGTAAGCATGTTTTCATCCTCTTTGTCATTTGATAGTTTATCTCTGTTACTATCGTACTAGTCTTGTTTATAGTTAACAAATTTAAGTATGTTTGTTTTATGATTAAAATAACAAACAGTATAATTAACTGACTATCTCCTTTTGCTTAGACTAAATATATTATGGGATTCCTTCATGTGTCCTGTGTAAAATTGATAGGGGACCTGAAATCAAAAAATCCTTCACACACCTGTAAACATAAAGATATGGGGGGTAGACGGTATCCAGAAAGTGGACGATAGGAATAGGAAAAGCCTTGAAGCTTACAATATGTGTCCTTACCTCAATCGACCAATCACTCTTCCAGCTCAAGTCCTGGTTTTTCATCCATACCTCTTCTGATGTTCTTTCTTCATATCAAGATACTCTTTGTCTGTTCTTGCCTTTTTCCACTTTTCCATAAAAATGGCAGCAGATTCAGCCTTCACCGGATCATTCTGGCGCTCCATCAACTTGCCGTCCTCGTCATATTTCTTTCCGCCCTTATAATTCGTATAGCGACGGGCCCGAGTATAGCCCATCTGCAAAAACTTCCTTGCCATGTCCATGCCGACAAAATCTTTCTTCTCTTTATAATCAAGAAACATTTTATAGATAGTTTTTGAGGATTCTGTGGCGATTTCTGGAGTTTTAAACCTCCAGTGAGGCAGGATTTCACTTTTATATGGCTCAACCAACAATACACCCTGTTCTCCCCTGCCCACCCGGTACATTTCAGGCTGCTCACGGAAATCAATATTGTCAAAATCAAGATCATAGTTGAAAGGCATCTTACCATTCCTTTTTTAAGGTTGTTTTACCCGCTCTTGCAGATTACTAACAAGCACCTATTCGCCGTGAATGAATAAAATATGGGCAGGAATTCAATGAGTGGAGGGGAAAGAGTGGTCAAATATCAACCTTTTAGTGGAACGGTGATGATGATAAACGACTTTGCCATCACAACATCCGGCGAAAATGAAGGCTGTTATAAATTAATGTCCGTCATTGATGAAAGTGGAAGGCAAGTCAATTTTGTGGTTGAGCCGAAGACTTACTTTGTGGATCAGGCGATGGTGGGAGTTGGTGACCAGGTGACGGGCTACCATGACGCGGACGCACCTGTCCCACTGATTTATCCGCCACAATACCGTGCTCTTGTCATGGTGAAAGAAACGCGGAACCAAAATGTGAAAGTCGATTTCTTCAACAGCCAGCTCGTCAGCAGTGATGGCATGCTGAAGCTTAACCTTTCACCCGGAACACCGATTTTATTGGAAAATGGCCAGAGATTTACAAAGATTCCTGCAAGCAGGAATCTGATTGTTATTTATGGCCCTTCTACTTTCAGCATTCCGGCGCAAACGACGCCATATAGGATTATTGTAGTATGTTGAAAAAGAGGCAGTCGCAGGCTGCCTCTTCCTCAGTATTTTCAAGGGTTTGACTCCTTTTAATCAAACGTTTGATTAACTATTCCATAAAGGGTTCTTCCTCACATTCTGCCAAATTTCAGATTGCTCTAACTCCCCTGCCAGCTGAAACAACAAATCCTCTCTCCCCCTTGCTGCCATAACCTGAACCCCTACAGGCAAACCATTTATAGTTTCGTGCAGCGGCATTGACATAGCCGGCTGGCCTGTCAGGTTGGCAAGCTGGGTGAATGGCGTACGAGCCAGATTCTTTTGGGCGATCTGGTCCACGATTCCCGCCTTCTTTAATGCTCCACCAAGCCCTAACTTCCCTACTGTACTGATAAGGAATTTTTCAGATGAAGAAGGTTCTAGTTCGCCAATTTTTGCTGGCAGATGAGCCGTTGTTGGCGTAATGTAAAAATCATAGGTTTCATGGAAGGATTCCATTTGCAGGGCGGCTCTATCCCACTCTCTCATGCTCAGAACAAACTCTTCTGCTGTTGTCGCTTTCCCTAGCAGGCCTAACAGCCATGTGGTTGGTTCCACATCCGTAGCCGTCGCTTTCCGACCAAGCACTTCCTCAAGCGAGGCTAGCTGTGCCGCTGTTTCTCCGAAGTACATTGTCAAGTAACTTTTCGCTATTTTATTCCCATCCACTGGTGCATCGACTTCATCCAAGTGATGTCCCATCGATTCAAGTAGCCTTACAGTCTTCAATACACCTTCACTGCAGTCCTTGTCAACATCCGTTCCAATTGGTGATTTTATCGAAAAAGCAATTCTCAATTTCTTACCAAGCGGTGCGCCGGAGGTTTCGAGATAACTTCCCGAAAAAGACGGAGCTGAAAACGCTCCTGCTCTTTCATAACCATGAAGCTCATCCAGCATAGCCGCACTATCCCGGACCGAACGAGTAATAACATGTTCCGCTGACGCTCCTTGCCATGCCCGTCCGTAATTCGGACCAACCGGAGTTCGCCCACGGGTTGGTTTCAGTCCAAACAATCCACAGTAGGCAGCAGGAATTCTGATAGACCCTCCACCATCATTGGCGCCGGCAATTGGTACCATACCCGAAGCTACGGCCGCCGCCGATCCTCCGCTTGATCCACCTGGAGTGCGAGCCAGGTCCCATGGATTCCGTGTTGGACCATAGTGAGCGGGTTCAGTCACGGCAACTAGCGCAAATTCTGGCACATTCGTCTGGCCGAGGAAAACCACACCAGCCTTACGCAGCCTCCTTGTATATTCAGAATCTACTCTAGCACGGTAATTTAGGAATGCCTTGGACCCAGCCGTGATTGGTTCGCCTTCGATCTCCTGCGAGATATCCTTTAGGAACATCGGGACTCCCGCAAATCTGCCAGTTAGCTGCTGGCCAGCTGTTTTCCTTGCCTGATCGTACATCTTGTTGATGACAGCATTCATCTTAGGATTTAATGAATCTGTCAATCGGATTGCCTCCTCAACAAGTTCCAGAGGCTGAACCTCTTTTCTTCTGACCAACTCCGCAAGACCAAGTGCGTCATAGTCTTTATAGTTGAAACCCTCCATTCCGCTCACCACCTTCTATGTTTTTAAATCTACTTTCTCTAAAAATATTAAAATCCCTCTTTAGTTATGCTGGTTATTGGTCACATGTTTTTTCCGAGTAGGACGTTTTTTGGGCGTCAATGGACCTCTATTAGTAACCTCTTTTTCATTATATGTATTTTTCGGACGTGAATAGACTTTATTTGGCTACTACATTTCTTTATTACAATAGCGACTCACGTTATGACTAGTGCTTGCTTGATATTGGTAGCCCAATACACACTAGTAAAAAGAGCTCAATCCAGTGGATCGAGCTCTTTTTACTGCATATTTCCCTCAATCGCATTCTCTCCCATGATTACTTTCCTCAAACTCTCCCTATGACTTTCTAAGTTAAACTTCGTATTATCCAAGATTGATACAGGCATAGTCAGTTGTTCTAGTATCTTGTATTCAAGTTGCTGCCTCGCCTTAAGCACTTCAATCGTACCGTCCAATCCGCTCAATCCTTTTTCGGCACCGTAACCTTGAGACGTATAATAATGAATGAATCCTTTCAACCAATCCTCCGGTCTTTCACCTACTGCCTTACGGAATGATATCTCGATGTCTTCCTGTTTTACATAGACAAGCAGCGGATCAAGGTATTTTACTGCATCTCCGAGTTTTTTGACATATTTTATACTCACTTCAACTGGTGCTCCGTACTTGACCATTCCGACGGTAACTGGATTTTGAATGAAGCAGCACTCAAATACATAGACCTTATTTTCCGTTTCTGCCTTCCTGGCAAACCCTGCCCAGCTTTCAGCAATGACTTGGATATTCAGCTCAAGAGGCAATTCATAAATATCTTTCTGGCAAATCTCCGCAAGCAAATCCTCGGAGAATTTATCGCCAAGCTCTGTTTTTATTTTCATATACGGCAAGAGATAACGCCCATTCTTGACTAGTACTCGATCTTGAAAAGTATTACCGAGACCTCCGCTTCTTGCTAGGAGGCTTTCAAATTCTTCTACTGTAAAATAAGCAACACCCTCATAATCGGCTGGATGATCTAAGTTACCTTCCATGTAAAGCTCTGCATTCACACCATTTTCTATGAGGATGTCATGAATCAATCTCGCGGTTGTTGATTTTCCTGAGCCTGGAAGGCCCTCAACTAAAATTAATTTAGATTTCATTTTTTATTCACTCCTACATTGCACTTCCTCACGATAATTCTCCAGCAGCGGGCATGATTCCTTTTTTTCGGAACAAAAAGCGCAAGCGCCTCGTTCAGCCCCGACAAGCGCTGGAGGGCCGACCGGTGAAGTCGTTCTTTGACTTCACTGGGCGGACCGAAGCGACTCGAGGGGCTAGGCGCTGGAGCTGGATTAAGAAAATACATGTAGTTATCCACACTAGATAATTTTATAATTTCCTAAGCAACAAAAAAGAGAGCCTAATCAGATTGATTAAGCTCTCTTCGGATATTACTTTTCCTTTTCTTCAAGATCCTTAATTAGTGTCTTCATTTCACTGATTTCCTTTCGCTGTGCCTTGATGATCTCATCAGCCAGTTTCCGCACACGCGGGTCCTCAATCTCGGCACGTTCACTTGTCAGGATGGCGATTGAGTGGTGCGGAATCATCGCTTTCATCCATGATGTATCATCAACGGTTGTCTGGCTGCGGACCAGGAACAGGGAAACCGCAATCAATAAAGCACTCCCCGCATAAATTCCTAAATTGACTTTTTTATTTGTATACATTTTGAGCATGAACGAAAGCATAACAATCGCCATCACACCGCCCATGATCAAAGCCATATAAAGTCTTGTTTCGCTGAAGAATACATGATCAATGCTATATGCATTTAAATACATCAGAATGAACATGATGATGGTGGATGTCAGCACCATAAGGCCAAATCTGCCATATTTATTTTTCATCGTTTTTCCTCCTTATTATCAGGTTAAATGGTGTTATTATTTTGAATACCCTGCTGGCTAATAATTATTCGTCCCATTTCTTGGTTTGCCATTTTTAAAGATTGGGTAAAAACGATTTGGTGCACATGGTATATTTTTACTTATTTACCTGATTATTTAACATATTCTTACTAGTTGAATAATTTTTAATAGATTTACTTTTAGAGTGACGAACTCCAAAAACCCTTATATATCAACGATTAAAAAGAATTCACCCTGATATTGTTTTTGACAATTTACACATCAAAAAGTATTCTAAGATAGAAAAACAGGGAGGGGTAACCATGTCAAACCTAAATAGGCAGAAAATTGTGGACAGTGTTCCGCAAACTGGATTCTTCGGACATCCAAAAGGACTTTTCACTCTTTTCTTCACAGAATTCTGGGAGCGCTTTTCTTACTATGGAATGAGAGCGATCCTCGTATTCTACATGTATTATGAGGTTTCAAAAGGCGGATTGGGCCTTGATGAAACACTCGCATTATCCATCATGTCCATTTACGGATCACTAGTATATATGTCTGGTGTCATCGGTGGATGGCTTGCTGACCGTATTTTCGGTACTTCTAGAGCTGTTTTCTACGGTGGGATCCTGATCATGCTTGGACATATTGCGCTTGCGATTCCTGGAAGCGTAACCATGTTCTTCGTCTCCATGATCCTGATCGTCATCGGTACAGGTCTTTTGAAACCAAACGTTTCTACTGTCGTAGGTGAAATGTACAGCGAAAATGACGCTCGTCGTGACGCTGGTTTTACGATTTTCTACATGGGCATCAACGCTGGTGCATTCCTTGCGCCGCTTATCGTTGGAGCAGTATCTGAGGCTTATAACTTCCATTACGGCTTCGCAATTGCCGCAATCGGTATGTTCATTGGACTAGTTGTATTTGTTCTTACAAAGAAAAACAATTTGGGTCTTGCTGGTACAGCAGTGCCAAACCCGCTTTCACCTTCTGAAAAGAAGAAAACTTTTACAATCTTTGCTATAGCAATTGTCGCAATCGGTATTTTAAGTGCTATTTTAATTCCTGCTGGACTTTTAACATTCGAAAGCTTTATTAACCTTGTTACAATTCTTGGTATCTTAATTCCGACTGCGTACTTTATCATCATGTACCGCAGTCCGAAAACAACAGAAGTTGAACGTTCACGCGTTCTTGCTTATATTCCTTTATTCCTGGCAGCAGTCATGTTCTGGGCAATCCAGGAGCAAGGTTCAACTATCCTTGCAAACTATGCGGACAAGCGCACACAATTGGAATTTTCTGGAATTTATATTTCGCCAGCATGGTTCCAGTCATTGAACCCATTATTCATCATTATCTTTGCACCGATTTTCGCAGGATTCTGGGTGAAGCTTGGAGACCGCCAGCCATCAATTCCTAAGAAGTTCTCATTCTCATTGATGTTCGCTGGTCTTTCATTCCTTGTCATCCTGATTCCTGGATACTTCACAGGTTCAGATGCACTAGTCAGCCCATTATGGCTTGTTCTTAGCTACCTGATCGTTGTATTCGGTGAATTGCTGATCTCACCTGTTGGCCTATCAGCAACTACTAAGCTGGCTCCGGCTGCTTTCTCTGCACAAACAATGAGCCTCTGGTTCCTTGCAAGTGCTGCAGCACAAGCAATCAACGCACAGATCGTTAAGTTCTACTCTGCTGAAACAGAGATGGCTTACTTCGGTACAATCGGTGGAGCATCCATCGTGTTGGGTATCATCCTCTTCATCATGTCGCCTAAGATTCAGGGATACATGAAGGGAATCAAATAATTCTGTTTTAAAAAGGCGACTCACTCCGAGTCGTCTTTTTTTGCCGATAAAAATTTTTATTTGAAGTATTTTTTTGTTATGTTGTAAGCAATAAACTTTCTTGGAGGGGATGGGAAGTTGACCTATATCCTTTTAGCTATTGGTTTTGCATTACTCATAAAAGGAGCGGATTATTTTGTCGAGGGCTCCTCAAAAATTGCGACGATGCTCAGGGTCCCGCCACTATTGGTAGGTCTGACGATTGTCGCTTTCGGAACAAGCTCACCTGAAGCAACTGTCAGTATCATTGCCGCGATGGAGGGAAGCAGCGAGGTTTCTCTCGGAAATGTCATAGGGAGCAATATTTTCAATATCACTCTTGTTGTCGGCATTACAGCAATGATCAATCCGCTTGCAGTTGAAACGACGACAATTCGGAAGGAAATTCCTTTCACTTTACTGGCAAGTGTAGCGCTTGCAGCAGTCGCCAGTGATATCGCTCTCCAGATGGCCAACATTAATTCAATTGGCAGAAGCGAAGGCATCATCCTGCTCCTTTTCTTTCTGATTTTCCTGTATTACATCATCGAGGTTGCCTTGAATAACCGTGAACCCGCATCGGATGTAGCTTCAGTCACCGGCAAAGGAACCTGGGGGAAGAATCTGTTCATTACTCTTGCCGGCCTGGCTGCGATTATTTTTGGCGGCGACCTGGTAGTTGATAATGCAACGAAAATCGCTCTTTCTCTCGGAATGAGTGAAACATTGGCAGGTTTGACGATCGTGGCTGTCGGTACCTCTTTGCCTGAATTAATCACATCGATTACCGCTGCCCTGAAAAAGAAAAGTGAAATTGCTCTTGGCAATATTGTCGGAAGCAATATATTCAACATCCTTTTCGTGCTGGGGATATCAGCAACTATCTCGCCACTTGCGGTCAATGATAAAATCTTCACTGATATTGCCTTGATGATTATTCTGACAGCTGTCCTATTGATTTTCTCAAGATCAAAATTCAAGATCTCAAAAGTAGAGGGAGCCATACTTGCAGCGGTTTATATTGCATATTTGGTTTATATTATTTTCCGGAATTAAAAGAATGGAAAGGGCCTGTCTCGTAATACGCAGGCCCCCTTCCATTATTTATTACTAAACTTCTACTAATTCTTCCTGAAAATCCTGGCTATCAATTGCTGATTCCTGCCTATTCAAATCATCAAAGCTCTCATTGAGTTCTGACTGGAACAAGCTGTATCTTTCTGCCATCTTTTTGAACTGAATCTCGAACAGATTTTGTTCACCATACAGCTTTTCTTTTAACTGGGCTACCCATGTATTAAGGATTGCCACACGCTGCTCTGCTTTCTCTGCACGTACATGTTCAAACTTTAACTGCTCTTGAAGCTCCTTGTTCATCTGGACCTGCTCCTGTGTGAGTGCATCGAGCTGCTGATAGATATTGAATACTTCGTCTTTAAATCCGGTAATTTTACAGCTTGTCACCTGAGCTTTTTTCAACTTCAGTTCGTCCTCAGTTCTTGCCTTTGTTCTGCGGTGTTCCTCAATTTCAGCCTTATATTGTTCAATTGTTCCTTCAAGGGATTTAATCTTGTCAATATATCCCTCGTTGCCTTCGGCTGATTTCCTCTCAAGCTCTTCTCGCAGTTCATTGATTTTCAACTCAAGAATTTGATTCTTCTGTTCACCTTCAGCAGAAAACTCTTTTAGCTCTACGGTTTGCTGCCGGGAAGCAGTCAATTGGTTCTCAAGTTCCTGCCGCTCCATAGCAAGCCGGGTGTTCTCATTTTGCAATTGATTGATCAGCGAATTATTATTGTCATTTAACGACTGAATGGTGAATTCCAGTTCCTCGCACTTAGCTGCAAAAACAGCCAGTTCTTTTTGGGACTGGTCCAGACTGGCCTGCATGTTTTCCTTGTCCTCCAACGCCGCAGCTTTGGCAGCTTCAAGCTCCTTTTGCAATCGGTCGCGGGCTGAAACAAGCTCATACAGACTCTTTTTCATTTCTTGTTCTATGTTCTGGTATTTACTTTCAATTACGTCTATGTATTTGAGGACATCTTTTTCATTCAAACCGCCAATCAGTTTGGGCCTCAGGCTAGAATGTATGGACTCCTTATTCAATTTTTTACGGAGGTCCAAAAGTCTCTCCTCTATTGTTAAGTTTTCCTCTTGTGCTGTCGGATCCTCTATGGAGCGATTCTCTTCTTTTGTCATGATTCAATCCTCCTATTAGTGACTTCATTTGAATAATACCATGTATTTCCTGTATTTCCATTAGTTCTCTCCTCCTATTTTTACAGGATTCGACTTATTTTTTTGAATATTCTTATCACTTCCAACCTTCTTCTGCTGGCTTTTATACATATGAGAATCATTTTTGGCAGTCGGATTGATTTTTCAGCAAAAAAAAGAAGCATGTTCATCACGCTTCTTCATGTACTGAAGTCTCCATGAGTTCTCCCGCTTAATATCTTATAAACTAATAATTTTGTTCAGATTGGTTTCTTTCAAGTATGAGATAATCGTCAGGTCATTGTTAATGACTTTAGTATCTCCAGTTCGTTTATACCCCATCTTTTCATACAAGTAGCAATTGCGCTCCTCGTTCAGGATCGTATCAAGCTCCCATGCTTCCGCTTCCGGGTACATGATCTCCAGCCGTTTCATGGCTTCCTGGGCAATGCCTTTATTATGGTATTTTTCTAAAACGTTGATGATATGCAATCGCATTAAACCAGGGGACTTTTCATATACAAATACGCTTCCTGCGAGTGTTTCTTCAAAGAGAATTTTATAATAATCTCCCCGGTCGAACCTTGCGGAGAACCTCTCTATCGTTTGGGTTACCGGGCTAGTTTCATGATCATTGTATTTTTTATATAAGGGCATGAATACTTCTTTTTGCAGAGCTAAAAGTTCATCAGCATCATCTACTGAAGCTTTTTTGAGGGTGATGCTCGAAGTGGCCATTTCAAATAGAAGGTCCAAGTAGTTAAATGGGATGAACTCACCTGTCCCTACCATTCCCCTGATTTCTGCTTCACTCGCCCATTTCGCTTCGGCGACTTCCTCTTCCTGAAGATGCAAATCCTCAATCGCGACATTTTGCCTGACGAGCCAGATATCATCGAAGCCTTGCGAAAATTTCACAGTAAATAACCTTTCGCCTTTTTCGATATCGAGGTCGATTCCGAGCTCTTCTTTTGCCTCCCGGACGGCTGCTTGTTCGCTGTCATCTCCTAATACCGCAGAACCCGCAGCGGAGCAGTCCCACATGTTCGGAAAACCGACCTTCCACGGCTGCCTCCTCTGGATCAGGAACTGGCCATCATCATTGATGATCCAAACATGGACAACAAGATGATAATCCCCCGCCTTCATATCTTCCCCTCTTTTATGTATGCGGTCAGTCATATGCCTGTATTGGTCGTAAACATTCCATAACTCCATGGAAGTCACCTACCTTTTAATTTTGTTCTATTATTATACAGTTCAAATGAAATATTTGGCAGACATTTTTCAATAAAAAAAGAACCCAAGCAACGCAGCTTGGATTCTTTCGGAATTATTTTGGCATATAAATGGATGAACCAGGACCGATGTCGATACCTAACAGCATCCAGATGATCAACATTGCTACCCATGCGATTGTCAGGGCGATTGAGTACGGAAGCATGGTTGCGATCAGTGTACCGATACCAACCTTCTTGTCGTACTTTTGCGCAAACGCGATGACGATTGCGAAGTAAGGCATTAATGGTGAAATGATGTTCGTTGTTGAGTCAGCGATCCGATAAACCAGCTGAGTGAACTCAGGTGTGTATCCGATTTGCATCATGATCGGTACGAATACCGGCGCCATGATTGCCCACTTTGCAGATGCACTGCCGATGAACAGGTTGATGAATCCGGAAATGACGATGAACGCCAGGATTAATGGAATTCCTTTGAAGCCTGTGCTTTCTAACAGTTCAGCACCGTTTACAGCCAGTACCAGTCCAAGGTTCGATTCCTTGAAGTAAGCAACGAATTGAGCGGCAACGAACGCAAGCACGATGTATGAACCCATTGTTGCCATAGTATCAGAAAGCTGATCTGCCACATCCTTGTCATCCTTGATTGATTTCGTGATTCGGCCATAGACAAAGCCTGGTACGAAGAAAAGGATCAGGATGACTGGGACTAGTGAGTGGAAGAATGGAGCATTGATGATGTTCTCTTCCCCACCGCGAAGTGGTCCCCATTCAGGAATAACAAGCAATGCGATACCGATAGCTGTGATGATGATCGAAATCAAAGCACCCCATAGACCTTTTTTCTCAACAGCAGATAAATATTCAACTTCTTCCTTCACATCACCTTTGAATGTACCAAGACGAGGTTCAACGATTTTATCTGTTACCAATGTTCCGACAATTGTGATCAAGAATACTGAAACAATCATGAAATAGTAGTTCATCGCATAGTTGATGTTTTCAGCATATGCCGGATCAAAAATAGCCGCAGCATCCTTCGTAAGTCCGCCCAAAAGCGGGTCCAATGAAGTCAGAAGCAGGTTCGCACTGAATCCGCCGGATACACCAGCAAAGGCTGCAGCCAAACCAGCAAGCGGATGTCTTCCAAGACCTGCGAACAATACCGCTCCAAGTGGTGTCAAGACAACATAACCAGCGTCAGCTGCCATGCTGGACATAACGCCACCGAATACTAGGGCAGCAGTCAATAATTGCTTAGGAACGGATGTAACAAGACCGCGCAATGCAGCACTAATCAATCCAGTACGTTCCGCAATCCCAATCCCCAGCATCGTTACAAGGACAGTTCCCAGCGGAGCAAAGCCAGTGAAGTTGGTGACAGCACTTTCAAATAGATAGGCGATCCCTTCCTTGCTTAACAAGTTCTTGACTGTTAAAAATTCCCCTTCGTTCATAGGGTCTGCCACTTTTACACCCATCGCCGAGAACACGGCAGATAGCAAGACGACCATCACGGAGAAAATTGCAAACAGCGTGACCGGATGAGGCAATTTATTGCCCACACGCTCAATCACATCAAGTGAACGCAAAATAAAACCTTTTTTATTAGTCGTTTCCAAGAGAGGACCTCCTTAAAATTAATATAAATATTCAGACAAATAATAGCATAAGACTTTTAACATTATAGATGGTGTCTGCGGTAATAGAAAGAGAAAAACTATAAGACGGAATAGTAAAATTGTTGGTAAGATTCAGAAGCACTAGAGAGGCGAAATAATAGGGGCTAGAAGGACATTGAACCATTTCAGTAGAGTAAAAGGTAAGAACAAAAAGCGCAAGCGACTCGAGCTGCTCAAAGCTATCGCTTCTCGCAAGATAATCGAGGAAGCACTCTCAGGGATGAAAACTGGCTAGGCGCTGGAGCTGGATTAAGAAAACCCGTATAGTTATCAACATTGAAATAATCTTATAATTTCCTAGCAAACAAAAAAGAAGCATGTTCACCATGCTCCTTCAGCGTCTATTTCACACTTTTCCGTCTCATCCATTGCGTTGCGGCCCATTTGTCGCCGATCACGACTGGTGCTCCACCATGCAGGGTCAAGTCGTTGAGAGTCTGATTTTCATAGAAATATTCAAAATACACAGCCATGCCCTTTTGCGGGGATACAGCGAAATTGAGCTTAGGGAAGTAAGTTTCTCCTCCCTGCTCGACATCGTTCAAATACATGACCAATGTGCTGATCCGCGGGTTGCTGACATTTGACGAGAAAAAGTCAAAATGGGCCTTGTACTCCTGACCGATTTTATAATTCAAGATTTGCAGGCCTTCTCCATGTTCGTTCGGAATGCCCATAATTTGTGAAATTCTTTTTTCTACTCGCGCAACAACGTCATTTTCGGCTTCTTCAATAAACGTACTGCTGCTTGTCCTGAGCTGATCAACTTCGCGGGTGTTTCCGATTTTTGAGCGCTGCAGCTTATCCTTTGACAGCTTCATTAGCTCATCGCATTCTTCGTCACTTAATACATTTCCTAAAATGACGATTAACGGTTCTTCCATTCTGGCAATAATGTTGATTTCACGATCCTCGGTTTTGATTTTGTTTCCGATATGATTAAAAATCGTAGGTTCTTTAACAGTTACATCAACAGCATCCATTATCAACTTTCATCAACCTCTTAATAATAAAATTTTTCCAGAAAATTAGATTGATATATAAACGAAAGCATCATTCATTCTTTATGTTCCTTTGTTTCCTCCTGTAATTCAAAATGGATGACAAAACCGAATCTCAAACTCTATTCAATTTTCAATTTATTTTACAACGCGGAAAGGTGATTTACTATCTTTTTTTTATTCAAAGCATTGTAAAATTGGGCTGTTGATGTCCATGGATCGAAAAATAGACGGACAAATTCCGCTTAAATTGAAAAAGACCCTTATTTACCATAAAATAAGGGTCGCTTTTCCGTCTATTTCATCCAAATCCTTGGATTTTGCTCAATTTATAGTAGATAATCGGAATATCTCCGCTTATTTCAGCCTCAAAAGCGTCCTTTATATAAAATAGCCGGAAATTCTCCGCTTATTATATTCTCATACCTACATGAATAATTTATTTTTCCAAGCGTAATATGAGAAAATCAGCATCTGAAAATGCTTTCCGCAAAATCGCTCTTGCTTCAATATGGTCCCAGAACAGTGCTGTATCAAGAGTGATCGAGCCACTCTCCAGTGCATCAACGACTTCCGTTAATTCCTGTTTAATCTCCGGGTCATCTACTCTCAAAGATAACCTTTGAACAGAGTCCAGATAATGCTCTAGTAAATCCGGTCCACGAGATTGCATCATTACTTTGAACCTCCACTCTTTTTCTCAGCAAACCGCTTAGCTTCTTTCAAGAATTCCTCATCTGTCATTTCCTTCATTAGTGCCTTCCTGACTAAGTCGGTATGCTCTTCAGTCACCTTGAATCCCGAAATTTCAAGCGAGGCCTTTGCATTTTTCATCGCCTTTTCTATCGAGTCAGCCATGATACTGCCTCCCCTCCGGTGTCTTTGGAAGGCCACTTTATTAACTGGGTAATCATTATAAACATAATGGAAGCCATCAGCATACTGATCAGATGGCTGTACACGTTTTTTACGAATTTTATACGATCCATAGAAAGCTCTCCTGTCTGTTTCACTCAAAAACAAAGAGAATCCCAGCTTTATCAGGATTCTCCTTTCAACCTACATCTTTATATATCTATCATATAATCTGCTGGTTACATCGGCAATCAATTCTTTTAGCTCCAATTGTTTGGCCCACTCTTCAGGTATAGCTTCGAGACCATAACTCGCACCAAGTATATTCCCGCAAATCCCGCCTGTTGAATCACTGTCTCCATCATGATTGACAGCCAGAATCAAAGCCTGCTTGAAATCTGTTTCCTTCAAGGCACAGTACAGGGAAATCGCCAGCGCTTCCTCCGCGACCCAGCCCTGGCCAAGCTTTGTAATTGCATCTTCCGGATTCTCATCGCTGCCGACAAGTTCGATCGCATTCTCCATCGCCGACAATGTTTCTTCATGGTTAGGATAATCTTCTAAAATTGCCATTGCACTCTGTGCGCTTTCAGCAATACTTTTACCATTGAGCAGTTCAGCGATTATGACAGCAAGCGCCCCGGCTGCTAAATAACCTGACGGATGGCCATGAGTGATAGCTGCGACTTCAGCCGCGACCCTGAATGCCTGTTCAGGATCTCTATGTAAAAATAACCCGACCGGCGCAACCCGCATGACCCCGCCACAGCCCTTGCTGTCGTTGATTGGCCCCTCAATCGTTCCCATTTTATTGCTCTCAAGCGCCGACAAGCACGTGTTTCCAGGTGCTCTTGCTGAGAATAGTTCCCTGTGCGCTAAAATGCTTCCGTTCTCCTCATGAGGCTGAGGGTCAAGCAGCCAGTCATAATGTTCATCCGGCAAACTCTTCGTTTGTGTATACAGCCAGCGAAGATAAGATTGATAGACTCCACTCCCCGCATAGCTGCCAATCCCACGCTCACTCAAGCGGTCATAAGCCCAAATCAAACCATCTGCCGTGAACAGCGTCATCTGAGTATCATCCGAAATCGGCGCTTTTCCGGAATAAGGATTGACTTCCAAATCCGTAATTCCCTCTTCACCAAACTTTGCTTTGATTTCATCAAGTTTCATAAACTCAACCGTATACCCAAGTGCATCACCAATCGCCCCGCCAAGCAGGGACGCCATGAAAAGATCTTTTTTTGACATAGGGACTCCTTTGGCATTTAATTTACTGATACTATTCTCCAAAACACCAATCAACTCCTCCCACTTCGCACACAACTCATATACCTTTCGGGTTTTTCAAAATATATTTTGAAAGCCGCATAGAAAAAAGAGGAAATACCCCAATTAAGGTTTTTCCTCTTTTTCATTTTAAGTCGGAAGAATCATCATAGTCGTAGCGGAAGCCGTCTGTTTGATTTGGGGATCTTCCGTTCTTTTTATTTTTCAAATCCTGTGCAATTTGATTTTTGTCTTGCTGTTTTTTGTGAGAGTTCAACTGTTTTGCCTCCTTTTTGCTCCCTATTATCCCAAGTCACTCTCTCATATATTCATAAGTCTAGGTAGAGTGGAAAGACTATGATTACAAATCCTTTCATTTACGAGGCCAATCATGCAGCGCAATTACGCAATCGACTTTATCAAATTTTTTGCCATCCTGGCAGTCGTCATCATTCATACATTTCCCAGCAATGATCAACTGGGCTATTTCGTTCTTGATAATCTTTCAAGATTTGCTGTTCCGTTTTTCTTTGTCGCTTCAGGATATTTGTTCAGTCTTAAGGTAAGTGCCAATCCTCAGTCCTTTGCTTACTTCAAAAAATATGTCCCAAAAATACTGAAGATTTATGTTAGCTGGCTCCTATTTTATGCCGGTTATGATGTAATAAGGATTTTATTGACGGATGGAAACGTCAAAGCTGAACTAACCAAGTATAAGGAAAACCTGACTGTTCTTAATCTCCTCTATTACGGCCAGGGAACAAGTGGGTATCAGCTGTGGTTCGTCATTTCACTGGTTTGGAGCATCGTGATTTTATATCTCTTTTACAGGTTGAAAAAAGTAAGACTGCTTTTGGTAATCGCATTTTGTTTCAATCTGCTCGGCCTCTTCGGTCAGTCTTATTCTGTATTTGATGAGCTGCCAGTCAGCACAACCCGGGCTGCTCTTTATATCAGCCTGTTCTATACAGTCATGGGATTCTGGCTTGCTTCGGTTCACACCTGGAGAAAATATAATGCAAGGACTTACTTTTACTTCTTTTGTTTCTTTACGATTTTACAGGTTTTAGAAGGTCTCTGGCTTCAGAAGGAATTAGGATCAAAACATGGCGAATATTTCTTTTCGACGATCTTCCTTACCTTATTTCTGTTCCTTTACGCCTTAAGCAATCCCAACCTCGGCAAAGGCTTTATGATCACCAGAATAGGCGGAAACTCTCTCGGCATTTATACCATTCATATATTCTTTATAGATATAATTGATATCTTTTTCAGAAGAATCGGTTTGGAACAGAGCACCCATAACCTGCTGCAGAATTTAGTTGATGCATTCCTTGTGTTTACTTTGTCTTATGTGGCTTATCAACAGCTTCAAAAGATGAAAGCAATTCTCCTAAATCAGAGTTAGGAACGAAAAAAGCAATTACGAACAAAACCAGTTCGCAATTGCTTCTCTTTTAGTTCACTACCAGCGCACGTTTTCCCATCGCATTATAAATATTGATGAATTTCGCTTTTGGCATTTGAACATCTTTTTTTACTGCTTCACTGTCGTTGAAGTAAACGTAATTTGCGTCGGTTCCGGTAATGACGATATTATGTAAAGGCCTTGCTGCATTGATCGTTTTGCCTGCTGGTGTTTTCCATGACCTCGCGATTGGCATTTCATAATTGATCGTAAACCAGACTAGCACAGGCTTGCCCTGTCTTACATAACTTTCGATCTCTGAAAAATCCTTGCCGGTCAGAGCCAGTCCTCCAGGGCGGTACTTGTCTAGGACTTTTTTTAGCGGACCGGGATTGATAGTATATCCATTGCCAAATGGCGTCCCGACGAATCCAACATTCGGGTCTCCCCATGTTTTAATGGAACCGTCTGAATTTCGGACTAGTTTGGTTGAATCATATGGCATTTGTTTCGCAAGGGTTGTTTTATCAGCATTCACTCCGTAGTAACGGAGAGCGATGGCAAGTGAGGTAACCTCGCAGCCGCTGGGCAATTCAGGGCGCTGGGCAATCACGGGAATGTCCATTCTTTTGCTATCTGCGGCACTGCTCGTCGATACATAATCTCCGCTCACAAAGCCGATTTTTCCTTTATAAGATATTTTATACCATCCATTGCTTTCCTGGCGGATCACATCGAGCACTGTTTCATTATCGATAAGCCCCATGCTCTTATGTTGGGTGCCAGGCCCAGTCCTGAAATGCAATTTGGTAGCCGTAACTTTGTATACTGCAGAGCTGTATACATAATCACCGCTGACATAAGCCGTTTTTCCATTGAAGGAAATTTTATACCATCCATTAGTCATCCGTTGAATCACATTAAGCTTAGTGTCCTGGATCAGCCGGCCGACTTTTGCATAATTGGTACCCGGTCCCGACCTGACATTGAGGACATCTGCTGTAACGGTAAAGGTTGGTCCAGCAGCTTGTGCGACTGTTTCATGGCCAGGCATCAAAGGAATTTCCGGCACCATAAGACTGCTGCTAACTAGGATGGATGAGGCAACCATGCCTTTCACAATCCTCTTCTTAAACAATGAGTAGTTGTCCTTTTTCATTCGTCGTTCTCCCCCAGTTTTGTAGAATTTCCTCAAGCTGTGTCGAAAACTATGAATCTACTACAAAACTATCGGGAATGGCTCTCGTAGTCCAATGAAAACCGGGGAAATCGCGATAATTGAATTAATTGGTTTACATTGCAAAAGTTAAGCAGGAAATATGTTTTACGGATTGCACGGGCATTCAGGATAATATGCCGATAGAACAGTATCTGAAAAAAGGCCCCTTTCCCTATTGATTTCCAAACTAAAAACCCCTCGAAATCATCGAGGGGACACTTCATTCTATGTTGGCAAATCTGCGGAATCTGTAACTTGATCCAGCCTATCCAAAATCCGCCTCTTCTGATATAACATCGTCGCGGTTTCGGCAAGGTCGCTGACCATCGACCGGTTGGCGAATGCGCCGAAGACAATCCCCGCCACGGGTACCATCTGGAGCAGTTTTTTCCAGCCAAATGATTCTGTATACGTCAAGGTAACCTCGCGCCAACCCTGAAGCTGCGAGATGACTTCCCTTGATTTACTTTCATTGTTAAAATCACTCAATTCATTCAAGATGGCCTGTTTTCCTACAACATCCGCTGAAGAGAACTGCAGGCACTTAATGATGAATACACGTTCTTTTTTATCTCTTGGATCATAACCATGGATGATCGCGATATCCTGTATTGTTTTTAGCGAGAGGGCCAGAACCGCAGGAATATCAATCGCGAGAGTGAATATTCCACCGATACCTGTACTTGCCCCCTGGATCGTCGCTGCCTTCTTCCTCTGCTCGCCAAGTGCAAGAGATGCCTGCTTCATTTCTTCCACCGGAACGCGCTCCATATCTGTAAGCTGGCTGACTCTCCTGCCAGTCTTTTTCTCGAAAAATTGAAACACAGACTTCTCGCTCGTTAAATATTGTCCTCCCGTTTGTATGTAGCTTCCAAGCTCATCAAGCAGGAGTCCTACCTTCTCCTGGATGAACTTTGGAGTAAACCGATCAAGCATCTTGAATGGCAGACGGGTCAAGCGCTCCCAAAACCAAAGCCCCTTCTGGTCCTTCTCCCATTTTTCAATTTCCTTTAGTTCATTCAATAAGTAGTCCCGTGAATCCATCTGCTTCATCCACCTGTCATTTTTGATACTATATTAACGGTTCACACCATAGTAAAGTTTCATTTTAGTTCAATATTATAGAATTCTTTTGCCAGTCCCTTGAAGCGTTCCGAATCTATTTCCTCTTTCTTAATTCCATCTTCCGTCCACTTTGTAAAACTAGTTTCCGTTAGCACCATGCTTCCATCAACTGTCACTTTTGTCAGCAAGGGCTTCTTATTAAAAGGGGACTGCGGATGTTCCGTTATGATTTTCTTCATTTCAGATAAATCGCTGACATTACCAACCGGCTCCCTTGAATCAAAAGCGTATCCAATTCTCCAATCAGAATCCTTATATTTCAGCTTCATCTCTAAAATGTAATCTCCAAACTCACTATTATGTTGTTTAATACGAAAATCCCCATTAGGGGAACTAATCTCTGTCCCATCCATCGGCACCGGTCTTAACGGCAGATTTCCGCCAAAACCAGTATCAACCAAATATCTTTTGCCTGCGTCATTCAGTAAAATCGCAGCATGCGTCCTGCCCGTTGGACTAAAGCCGTTGAAATCCGGGACATACACTGACCCACAAATCAGCTGGACATCAAGCCCATTCTCTTTTAAAAATAAATAGAGAATGCCGTTCAAGTCATAGCATAGGCCGCCTTCATTCCTTTGGATGATTTTCTCAACCAAATTATCCTCATTCAATTCATTTAAATCACCAGAAAGCGTGCACAGGTTTTCAAATGGGATTGCAGCCGCGGTCTGTTCAAGAATTTCATCCATTTTTGCTAATGTGACAGGCGCAGAGATAAGCATCCCGATCCTCTCACGGAAAAGCTGGTTTAGTTTACTCATTTTCCAATACCTCTTTCGTTAAGCTATCTATCGTAAAGATACATGATTTTCCTTAAAAAAGCAGACATTTCAGATAGGTCTTATTATTCATTTTCTATCATTTTAATATATTTATTCCGACATCTTTCCTCGTATCCAATTAGCTTTTCAAGAAAATAGCATAAAAACTGACAATCTCTTTATACTTTAAACCTATTACCTTATCGAATCGTGTAGTAATTTGGCACTATTTACATGCAAACAGCCTGTTCTACAGCCATTGCTGGCTAGTTGAAAGTATTGTAAAATTAAGAAGATAGTTAATTGCAAGCGCTTGCATGATTTGAGGTTTTAAATTTTTTTACCTTGTTGTGCAAACGGTTTCACTTAGATTCCTTAATAATAGAGAGGAGGAGATTTTTCTACTACTCTAGCTACATCATTTAATCTAGGGAGGAAAAAATCCGTATGAGAAAAAGTACAAAACGTAGTTTCTCGATTTTCATGACGGCGATCATGATCTTGAGTTTGTGGCTTCCTTTTGTACCTGCCCAGCAGGCCAATGCTGAAGGAACAACTGTTACCTCAGAGTCGACTGATCGCAAAGTGCGCTTTACTTACATTCGTGAGGATCAAAATTTTGGCGAATGGAATATATGGGTCTGGAACACAGGAGTGCAAAATGACCAGATCAATTTTCAAAAATATGATGGCAACAAAGCGGTAGCTGATATTGCTGTTGCACCAGCCACCAAAGAAATTGGCTTTGTCCTTCGCAGTACTACTGACTGGAATACTGCTCAAAAGGAATTCGGAGATCGTTTTATCCCGGTTAACCAGAACGATTCCATTACAAAAGCATTCATTACAAGTGGCGTTGAGCAAATTCGCATCGTTCCAGATGGATCGGCTCCAGTCATTGATAATGGAAAGGCAACTTTCTTCTATCGTGATAAAGAGCTTTTCGCCAATGATGCAATGGGCTCAATCGAAAAAGTAGAATTGAAATTCAATGATGAAACCCTTCCAATGACATACGAGCCTGAGAATGAGAGATTCGTAGTTTCATATGAGAACATTCCGAATGGAACAAATGAATACACCTATCTCGTAACCAAAGATGGGGTTACTAACGAAGTAACCGATCCTTACAATACAGTTGATGGCACTTCAAAAATTACCTACGCAAAAGCTGAACTGACGGTTTCAGGTTCTGTCAATCCAGCAGAAATTGATTACAATCAAAACGCTGTGCTGACTGTCGATGTACAGGGACTGACTGAAGGCATTGAGATCAGCAAAATTACTGCAGATGTCTCTGAACTGGGTGGATCTAATGCTCTTGAAATCGACCCTTCATTAAAAGAAGTGACAATTAGCGTCGATGACAATGTAACAGCAGGAACAAAATCGATTCCCCTAACAGTTATCGATTCATTCGGGAATGCCCATAATGCTTCAGCAACTGTGGATGTGAAAACAAGACAGTCCGTTGGTGAAAATGATTTTGACTGGGATGAGTCCATCATTTACTTCATGCTGACAGATCGTTTCTTTGATGGGGATTCATCTAACAATGATCCTTATGATTTGAACTATGACACCACTGACCGCGGCACCTATCAGGGTGGCGATTTTAAAGGAATCACTGAGAAATTAGATTATCTAGACCAATTGGGTGTTAATACGATCTGGATCAGCCCGATTGTTGAGAATGTTAAGCACAATGTCCGCTACGATGAGGGTGAGCCTTCTTATTACGGTTATCACGGATACTGGGCAAGCAATTTTGGCGAATTGAACCCCCACTTCGGGACAATGAAAGAATTCCATAACCTTATTGACGCAGCACATGAACGCGGCATCAAGATCATGGTCGATGTGGTATTGAACCACACTGGTTATGGCTTGAAAGACATTGATGGAAATGTAGCTGAACCTCCAGCTGGATACCCAACAGATGCAGAACGCAGCACTTTCAGCAATCTGCTTCGCCAGGGTACAAGTGACGAAGTTGGATCAGATGAAGTTGTTGGCGAATTAGCTGGACTTCCTGATTTTAAGACAGAAGATCCAGAAGTACGCCAGCAAATCATTGATTGGCAAACTGCCTGGATTGACAAAGCTACTACTGCTAATGGCAACACTATCGACTACTTCCGCGTGGACACAGTAAAACACGTGGAAGATGCAACCTGGAAGGCATTCAAGAACGCGATCACTGAAAAAATGCCTGAACATAAGATGATCGGTGAAGCTTGGGGAGCAAGTGCTGACAACCAGCAAGGATACCTTGAAACAGGTATGATGGACTCCCTGCTTGACTTTGACTTTAAGAATATTGCGCATTCCTTTGTTAACGGAAACCTGAATGCTGCAAATGATGCGTTGACTACACGTAACGCAAAAATCGATAACACGGCAACTTTAGGACAGTTCCTGGGAAGCCATGACGAAGACGGATTCCTTCACGTTGCCGGAAATAACGAAGGCAAGCTGAAGGTTGCTGCTTCCCTGCAGGCAACTGCTAAAGGCCAGCCGGTCATTTATTACGGTGAAGAACTTGGACAAACCGGAGCAAACAACTATCCGCAATATGACAACCGTTATGACCTCGCCTGGGATCAGGTTGAAGGCAATGATGTCCTTGCACACTATCAAAAGATATTGAACTTCAGAGGCGATCATTCTGAAGTGTTCGCAAAAGGTGAACGTACAACAATAGGCGGCACTGACGCTGATAAGTTCATGGTTTTTGCAAGAACACACGGAAATGAAGCGGCATATGTTGGCTTGAACGTTGCTGATGCTGCAAAAGAAGTCACCTTGACTGTTGATGGTGAAAATGCAGTTGTCACAGACCACTATTCTGGTGAAATTTACACTGCATCAGCTGGAAAAGTGACATTGTCAATTCCATCTAAAGCAGATGGCGGTACTGTTTTACTAACGGTTGAAAATGGTACGATTACAGCTGCTGCAGCTGCTGGTTCTGGAGATGGCGGCGGAGATGGAACGGTTGACCCAATCCCTGCGAACCATATCCGTATCCACTACAAACGTGACGACAATAACTATCAAAACTATGGCGCATGGCTGTGGAACGAGGTAGCCTCCCCTTCTGCCAACTGGCCGACAGGTGCTACTATGTTTGAGAAAACAGACAGCTACGGCGCTTACATTGATGTTGAACTTGCAGAGGGCGCGAAGAACATCGGCTTCCTCGTTATGGACGTAACAAAAGGTGATGCTGGTAAAGACGGCGGAGACAAAGGCTTTACGATCACTTCACCTGATATCAATGAAATTTTTATCAAGCAAGGCGATGACAAGGTTTACACTTACGAACCAGTCAACCTGCCTGAAAACACAGTCCGCGTCCACTATGTGCGTGACAATGCAGATTATGAAAACTTTGGTCTCTGGAACTGGGGCGATGTCGCTGCACCTTCTGAAGGATGGCCAACAGGAGCTGCTTCCTTCACTGGAACTGATCGCTATGGGGCTTATGTTGACATTCAGTTGAAGGAAAATGCGAAAGAAATCGGTATGATTACCCTAAACAAGACAAATGGCAACAAAGATGGCGGAGATAAGAACTTCAATCTCCTGGACAAATACAACCACGTCTGGGTTAAACAAGGCGATGACAATGTCTACGTTTCTCCTTACTGGGAGCAGGCTACGGGCCTGACATCTGCTGAAGTGATTTCCGAGGACACGATTTTACTGAGCTTTACCATGACAGACGGCTTAACAGCTGAAGATCTGAAATCGAAACTGGAGATTAAAGACGCAGACGGTACAACTGTTGAGATTGAAAGTGTGAAGATTGCAGGAGACAAAAAAGTAGAAGTAACAGCACAATTCGATTTAGAAAAACTTCCATTGTCCATCACGTATTCAGGCAGAACCGTTTCTGCTTCATCTGGATGGAGAATGCTTGATGAAATGTACGCTTACGATGGCGATGACCTTGGTGCTACTTATAAAGATGGTGCAGCCACATTAAAACTTTGGGCTCCAAAAGCAGGCAAGGTTGTGGCAAACTTCTTCAATAAAGACAATGCAGCAGAGCAAATTGGCAGCATTGAATTAACAAAGGGTGAAAAAGGAGTCTGGTCTGCGGACGTTGCTCCTGGCGACCTGAATGTAACCGATCTTAAGGGTTATTTTTACCAGTATGAAGTGACAAATGATGGAGTGACAAAGAAAGTTCTTGATCCTTACGCAAAATCAATGGCAGCCTTCACAGTGAATACGAAGGGTGAAGCTGGTCCGGATGGTGACACCGTTGGTAAAGCAGCGATTGTTGACATGAGCGGAACAGACCCTGAAGATTTCGACCATGCTAAAATCAAAGGCTATGAGAAGCGCGAAGATGCCGTGATTTATGAGGTTCATGTACGTGACTTCACTTCTGACCCTTCTATCGAAGGGGACCTGAACGCTAGATGGGGTTCTTACAATGCCTTCGTCGACAAGCTGGATTATATTAAGAAACTTGGCGTAACACACGTGCAATTGCTTCCTGTCATGGCTTGGTATTATGGCGATGAAACAAAGATGGGCCAAAGAGAACTTGATTACTCTGCTGGCGGCAATGAATATAACTGGGGCTATGACCCACACAGCTACTTCTCGCCAGATGGCGCTTATTCAGAGGATGCAACTGATCCTGAATTACGTGTAAAAGAATTGAAAATGATGATTGATGCGATCCATGATGCTGGAATGGGTGTCGTCCTCGACGTTGTTTACACTCATATGGCACAATCCAGCCAGCTGAATGATATCGTTCCTAACTACTATGCGTTCCAGGACGCACAAGGAAACTTCCTTGGCGGCTTCGGAAACAACCTGGCAACAAGCCACAAAATGGCTGAAAAGCTGATGGTAGATTCAGTGAAATACTGGTTCGAAGAATACAAGATTGATGGAATGCGTTTCGATATGATGGGTGACGCAACCTATCCTGCAGTCCAGAACGCATACGATGCAGCTGCATCTGTAAATCCTGATGCGTTGTTCATCGGTGAAGGCTGGAGAACATTCGCTGGCCACATCGCGGAACCAGAACTTAAGGGCATGGGTGCTGACCAGGATTGGATGGACAAAACAGATGATGTCGGCGTCTTCTCTGATGAAATCCGCAATGAATTGAAGTCAGGCTTCGGTTCCGAAGGTGAGCCTCGATTCCTTACCGGCGGTGCGCGTGATATCAACACGATTTTCAACAATATCAAAGGCCAGCCAGGCAATACAGCTGACGACGATCCGGGCGACATGGTCCAATACATCGGGGCACACGATAACTTGCCGCTGTATGATGTCATTGCCCAGTCGATTAAAAAGGATCCGGCCATTCCTGAGAACAATCTTGAGATCCACAAGCGTATCAGGCTTGGCAACTCCTTGATCCTGACGTCACAAGGTACTGCTTTCCTTCACGCAGGCCAGGAGTATGGAAGAACGAAGCAATGGAAAGGCGAAGGCGTTCCTGAGCAAAAGTATCACGAATTGACAGATGAGCAAGGAAATCCATTCGGATACTTCATTCACGATTCATACGATTCTTCCGATGCCATCAATATGTTTGACTGGCAAAAAGCAACAAACAAAAAGGAATACTCCGTCAACACAACAACACAAGCTTACACTCAAGGCTTGATTGAGCTGAGAAAATCAACGAACGCTTTCCGCCTCGGCGAAAAAGAACTCGTTGATGAGAATGTAAGATTACTTGATTTACCTGAAATCAAAGATTCAGACTTGGTCATCGCATACGAAAACGTATCGACTGATAAGACTGGTACGTACTATGTATTCGTCAATGCCGATATGAAAGCTCGTACGTTAACTTTAGGAGACCTTGACTTCTCTAAAGCTAAGGTTCTCGTTGACAACGACGAAGCCGGCAAGACCCCTGTATCCAAGAAATCTGGCTTTAAATTAACAAAAGACCAATTGACACTTGATCCGCTTACTACAGTTGTGATTAAGGTGGACAAAAAAGGGAAGAAGAAATAACTTTCATACGGCAGGTATCATCTTTACCAGATGGTACCTGTCGTTATTTTCGCCTCAATAGTTTACTAACTTCAGCATCAAGGGTATCATTATTATCACAACAAGTACGCCTAAGGAGAATCGGATGCTAGATTACAGATTGTATAAGGGCCGCGGCTCGGAGTATATTGTTCTGCTGCACGGAATTGGCGGGAACTCGAATATTTTTTACAAGCAGCTAAAACCATTCCTGAAAAAATATAATATAGTCGCGATTAACATGCCTGGGCATGGAAAATCACCTGACATAGATTCCTATAAGGGCAGCTTTTCTTTTGATTTGATTATCAGAGAGATTCTCAAGATAATGGACCACCTTTCAATCCACAAGGCCCATTTTGTCGGCGTTTCGCTGGGAACGATCATCGTCCATCATCTGCTGCAGACGGAGCCCGCACGTGTGAGGTCAGCAGTCCTTGGCGGAGCAATCACCCGATTAAACCTATTAGCAAAATCACTGATCAAACTCGCCTGGTTAATAAGGAACTTCATTCCATTCATGTGGCTGTACCGCATATTGGCCTGGATTCTGATGCCTCGTGGTAACCATAAAGGCTCAAGAAGATTTTTCATCCAGGAAGCCTATAAGATGAAACGAAAGAATTTCCTCGCCTGGTATCCTCTTGCCGGAGATGTCGAAACCACCTATAGCAATGTGCAGGAAAAAAGCTCAGATGTCCCAAAGCTTTATATCTCAGGGGCTGAGGACCATATGTTTGTCAGGGAATTAGCAGAAGACCTTCACGGGGACGAAAGCTCCGATCTGATGATTCTCGAGCGGTGCGGTCATGTCTGCAATATAGATAAAGCTGATGATTTCAACCAGCGGGCACTCGAATTCATGGATAAGCATGAAATCAAACAAGCAAATATTAGTTAGGCAGAAAAGCGTAGGCAAGCGCTGGAGGGCCGACCGGTGAAGTCGCTCTTTGACTTCATTGACGGACCGAAATCGAAATGTGTAGCCGACTGTCCAGAAACGCAGAAACTAGACAAGCGACTCGAGCTGCTCAAAGCTAACGCTTCTCGCAAGATACTCAAGGAGCGCACTCAGGGCTGAAAACTGGCTAGGCGCTGGAGCTAGACACTAATCTAAGTGCAAAAAGTTTATTCTTTTATAAAGATAAAAATGGGGAATGAGCTGAACAGCTCATTCCCTTTATTTGTTGGCAAATTAATAATAATACGGATATCTAGGCGGCGGGCAGCACGGATAAACTGGCGGGTATGGGGGATAGAAAGGTCGCGGGTAAAATAACGCTCCGCCCAACAATCCACCAGCCAAACCACCTAAAAACGGTAATCCAAAGCCCCAGCCGAAAAACCTCTGATCCTGCGAACGATAAGGATGTCTGTATGCACGCATACGGCTTACCTCCCTCTTCTCTTTTTGTGTTCACTACTTTTATATGCGTTTATCACGGTATTGGCTTGGGCGAATGCACCTGTATAAGGTATTAAGACTATTGTAGACTTGCTTTGGTGAGTGCTCAGATACGCATTATTGGTGACCTCTTTTTCCAAAATCCCGATCTTTCGGGCGCCAATACGCCTTATTGATGACCTCTTTTTCCATAAACTCGATCTTTTGGGCGCCAATACGCCTTAGTGGTGACCTCTTTTTCCATAAACTCGATCTTTTAGGCGCCAATACGCCTTATTGATGACCTCTTTTTCCATAAACTCGATTTTTTGGGCGCCAATAAGCAACAAAAAAGCATGAGGACTCTAATCGTCCTCATGCTTCTCCATAATTTAAATTTTGAATTTGGCGACCATCTCTCTCAGGTTCTCCGCCAGACTTGCGAGTGAAGCTGATGATGAGGCGACTTCTTCCATTGATGCCAGCTGTTCCTCCGTTGCGGATGCAATTTCTGCAGTGCTTGCTACGGAATCGCGGGCAATTTTGGTTACCTCATCGATTGAGGCATTTACCTGCTGAACACTTGCCGACATCTCCTCAGAAATCGCGGATACCTCCTGAATTTCCTCGCTGACATTTTCGATCGATTTTAGAATCTCTTCAAATGTGCGACCCGTATCCTCAACTAATAACGACCCTTCTGAGATCTCGACCGTTCCTTTATTCATCATTTCCACAACTTGATGGGTTTCTTTTTGAATAACCTCGATCAAGCCGGAAATCTGGCTGGCTGATTGTCTCGATAACTCAGCCAATTTCCTTACTTCATCAGCAACAACAGCAAAGCCTTTGCCATGCTCCCCAGCTCTTGCGGCTTCAATGGCTGCGTTTAGCGCCAGCAAATTCGTCTGGTCAGCGATGCCGGTGATGACTTCGATGATTTTGCCGATTTCCGCTGATTTCCGATCCAGGTCTTTGATGACCCCATTGGTTTCGCTTGTCGTATCATTGATCGACTTCATCTTCTCTATTACTTTTTCCAGAGATTCCTGGCCGACCTGTGCTTGTTTTGCCGTTTCAGCCGCCGACTCAGCAACGGTAGAAGTTGTTTCAGCGACCCGCTGGATACCGCCTGACATCTCACCTACCGCTTTCGCACTTTCTTCTGTATTTTTGCTCTGGAGCTCTGCACCGCCTGCAACCTCCTGGATTGCCGTTGCTACCTGGTGCGTAGCAGAATTGGTCTGTTCCGTACTTGCCATCATCTCTTCAGCAGATGCTGCAACCTGCTCGGATGTACTGCTTACTTTGAAGATCAGTTCCCTTAAATTGGTCGTCATCTCGTTAAAAGCCCCGGCCAACTCACCGATTTCATCCTTGTTCTTCACATTCATTTTTTCAACAGCCAGGTTCCCTTGGGCCACCTGCTTTGCTGCCTGGGAGACCAGCTGAACAGGCTTGGAAATCATTCGGCTTATTTGCAGCGCAATGGCGATTCCCATAACAAACGCTGCCGCACTTAGGATAATAATCAGCATGGCTACCTTCTGTACATTCCCAGACAAGGTTTCACTTGTTGATTCCAAAGCATCTTGCTGGTACTCAATCGCATCCTCAGCTGCAGAGTTCAGGCTGAAGATAAGCGGATTCCCTTTTTCCTGCATCAATAACCTGACCTTGACCATTTGTTCATCTCTTATTAAAAGAAAAGCCTCTGAAGCCATCTCATAATATTGTGCCTCAGCTGAAACAAGGTTTTCTCCTACCTTTTTTCCCTCTGCTGATTCTTCTGAGCTTAAATATTTCTCAGAGCTTTTTTTAAAATCTTCTACTGCACCCTCAAATTCGATCAGGCTTTCACCATCACCATTTGCCATATACTTTTGAAGTGCCAATTGCTCCCTCATGATGGCATCCTTCATCTCAACAATCAGATTCAGCTTTTCCATCCGGTCATCAATGGATGTAGAATACTGGCTGTTCATCTTGTTAAACTGAAAGTTTGTGATGATTGCCACGAGTGCCAACAAAGTTAAAACCGAGAAAAAACCGGTCAATAGTTTTGCACGAACACTAAATCTCATCTGTGGTTTTGTGAATCTCATCTGTGGTTTTGCGAATTTTTTCTTGGATTTCATTTTCCGCTCTCCTGTCCAGCAATAGATTAAATTACCACTCTTACCTTCTATTTCGGTTCAAATTCAGAAAATTTTAGGACTTTAGCCATAAAAAACTAAAAAGGACGATTCTTTCTTCCGATTGAAAGTTAAGAACCGTCCCCATGCTTTTAAGAGTGCCTGCGATATTTGATTTCCCCGCCAATGATCGTCATTTCGATTTTCATCGTTAAAAGTTCATCAGGTTCTTCCATTTCGAATGGATTGGCTGAGTAAACGGTCATATCCGCAAATTTTCCGCGGGCGATCGTTCCTTTAAGCGTCTCTTCGTTCGTTGGATAAGCACCGAGCTCTGTGAACAAGCGGAACGCATCGACCATCGACAACTTCTGCTCTGGCACATAACCGTAATGGGTTTCACCTGGTTTTTTCCGAGTGACTGCGGCATGGATTCCGAGAATTGGATCGACAGGTTCCACCGGGGAATCCGAGCCACCAGCACAAATGACACCAGCTTCCATTAAGGTTTTCCAGGCATACGACAGCTTGATTCGCTCTGCGCCAAGGCGCTCCTGAACCCATGGGAAGTCACTCGCAATAAAGCGCGGCTGGATATCGGCAATCCTGCTTGGCGCTTTTATTCGAGGGATCAGTTCCTCCCGTAAAACCTGCGCATGAATCAACCGGTCGCGATAAGCTGCAGCCGGGAACTGGTCCAATACGTCCAGGACATTTTCCAGTGCCTGGTCGCCAATCGTGTGGACAGCAATCGGCATGTCCAGTTCGCGTGCCCCTTTTACGATTTCATAGAGCTGCTCCTGGTCGTACATCGCATCGCCATAATGACCTGGCGCATCACTATATGGTTCCGACAACAGAGCCGTTCTCCGTCCAAACGCCCCATCGGCAAAAATTTTCACCGCACCGATTTGCAGCGTGTCATTGCCATAACCAGTGTACATTCCCGCATCTTTTAGGTTTGGTAAAAACTCATGATTAATCAAGAGATTGCTTCGCAAGCCGAGCTGCTCTCCATTTAAAAGTTCATTGAATAGATCCCACGTTTTTTCAAGCCCGCCAAGATACAGCGGATCATTCGTATGCACACTTGTCAGCCCTTTGCTCATCGCAAAATGCATCGTCTGGCGCATCGCTTTTTTCCAGTCGTCGTATGAACGCTCCGGGATGTGGGACCTGACCAGATTCGCCGCTGACTCGAGGAACAGTCCGGTCGGCTGCTTCGTGATTTCATCGAGTACGATGGTGCCGCCTTCTGGCACTGTGATTGCCGGGTGATAGCCGCTCACCTCCAACGCCTTGCTATTCACGAGAGTTGCATGCAAGCACGTCCTTGTTAAAAATAACGGGTTGGCTGGCGCCACATAATCCAGCTCTGTAATCGTTGGAATTCGTCCGTCTGTAAAAAGATTCTCATCCCAGCTGCTGCCGACAATCCATTCACCGGGCTCAAGCTGACTGGCTTTTTCCTTTATTTTTGCCAGCATCTCATGTTTGGTCGTGATTCCTACAAAATCTAGATTAATAAAACTATCTGCCATGATGGACAGATGAAGATGGCTGTCGATGAGGCCAGGCGTTGCCGTTTTCCCTTCCAGATCAATGGTTTGTGCCTGACCGCCCCAGTGCAGTACCATGTCCTCGGTAGTTCCCATATCGATAAAACGGCCATTTTCGATGACCACTGCTTGTACAATTGGATTCCGGGAATTGAATGTATAGATGGTTCCATTTTTGTAGATGGTTCTCACGAAGATTCTCCCCTTTGAATAAATTGTGAATGTCTGGGGAGTGCGTCAGGAGTTGATAGAAGGGGATAGCGACAGGCTCTGGCATGCAAAAAAGCAATGACAGAAAATAACCTATCATTGCTTTTACAATATACGTTATCCGCCATTTCGATCAGTAGTTCTCCATGCACTAACCCCCGCATGACAGTCTGCTCCTTGTTCAGAAAGCATCCCAGCAGTAACCAGTTTGACCCTGATTACGCTTCGGCAAACAACCCTTTCACCCACCATCAAAGATGTCATACTCCGATGGGCTACTCTTGTTATTCGCTCCTCTACCTCACCGATCTGATAAGATCATATGAAATTAGCTTAATAGTATCATAAATGTCCAAGAATGTTCACTGATTTTTATTTGACATTCTTTTAAAATGAAAAAGAAAGGAAGTGGAAAATGATATTAAAAGAACGAACCAAACCAGAAGAATTAGTAATCCTGGAAGCCCTTAATGCCCGGATGGAACTGTCAGAGAAAGATGCGCAAAACCTGCGAACGCTTGAGAAAGGCTATGAAGGAGAGGTACAATTCGACCATTGGTTTACCAACTATAGAGCCGAATGCCTCATTATCAACGACCTGCTCCTCGAAGTGAATGGCACCCTTTTTCAAATCGATTCTTTAGTAATCACACAGGACCGTCTCCACCTTTTTGAAGTGAAAAATCTAGAAGGTGACTATTATCTAGATGGAGATAAATTCAAAACAATTGCTGGCAACGAAACCAAAAATCCCCTCCATCAACTAAACCGCGCCGAAGCACTGTTGAAACAACTGCTAAAGAATCTGGGCTTCTACATCCCTCTCGAGCCTCACCTCGTGTTCATCAACCCTGAATTCGCCCTTCTGCAAGCACCATTAAAATCACCCATTACTTTGCCAAACCAACTCAACCGCTTTATGGATAAAATGAATAGGACCTCTTCAAAATTAACGAGCAAACATACCAAGCTGGGGGAAGCTCTATTGTCATTGCATATTACGAAATCACCATATTCAAGAACACCAAGCTATGATTTTGGAATGTTGAGGAAAGGGGTTATTTGTGAGGTTTGCGGTGAGTTTTTGGAGAGTTTTGGACAAAAGAGGGTCTTATGCGGGCATTGCGACACATGGGAATCGATTGATTCACTTGTTATACAATCGTTAGAAAGTTTCCAATTTCTTTTTCCTGATCAAAAAATAACCACAACGACCATTTATGATTGGACCAATGGTGACCTGCCAAAGAAATCTATTAGAAGGGTTTTAAAAAGCAAACTTTCCATCAGATGAGATAGCAAATCTACTTATTACGAGTAATAAAATTCACCACAATATTAGCCAAGAGGGGAGTTTTTCTCCACTTGGCTAATCTATGTTCCCCGTTTTCTCTTTGCTTCGCCTAACCAGGCATTTTTCTCTTCTTTATGTTCCCCGTTTTCTCTTTGCTTTCCCTAACCGGGCATTTTTCTTTTCTTTATGTTCCCCGTTTTCTCTTTGCTTCCCCTAACCGGGCACTTATCTCTTCTTTATGTTCCCCGTTTTCTCTTTGCTTCCCTTAACCGGGCACTTATCTCTTTTTTATGTTCCCCGTTTTCTCTTTGCTTTCCCTAACCGGGCATTTTTCTCTTCTTTATGTTCCCCGTTTTCTCTTTGCTTCCCTTAACCGGGCACTTTTCCCTTCTTTATATTTCCTGTCAGGGTACAAATTACTACTCTATCCTTATAGAGTCCTTTTTAACTCCTATTGAGTGACACAAGTATTACTTTCCTGGCAGCCGAAGCCCTCCTCCCCGAATCAAATTCTAAAAATTTGGCAAAATAATCATAATAGAAAACGCTTGCAATTTTGCAGATTCGTTTTATAATACTTGTATACAAGTATACTTGATTAATTAGGAAGGTGAGGAAATGACGAAAAAAAGCGAATTTCTTTATCCCCAAAAATGGCTTTCTAAGGCCTCAACTGGAGACCGTGTCGCGAGTGAGCTGCGAATGCAAATCATTTCTGGACTGGTTGAAAGCGGTGCCATCCTATCTGAAAATAAACTGGCTGCTGATTTTAACGTAAGCCGCTCACCCATTCGTGAAGCTCTTAAAATTCTTGCATCAGAGAATTTGATTCGCCTGGAAAGAATGGGCGCTGTGGTCATCGGCCTGACTGAAAAAGATATCGAAGAGATTTACGATGTACGTTTATTGATTGAATCATTTGTTTTTGAACGACTTATTAAAATAGATACAACTGATTTGGTAGTTGAACTGAGCAAGATTCTCGAAATGATGAAAATCGCCATCAAGTACAAGGATGCCGACGAGTTTAGCCTCCAGGATGTACTTTTTCATGAAACGATCATCCGGGCCATCAACCATTCCTACATCAAGATGATCTGGGATAACACGAAGCCTGTAATGGAAGCTTTCATCCTGTTATCGATGAGGGCAAGAATCGAAGAAAAATACGAAGATTTCAACCGAATCCTCGAAAATCACGAGCTTTATATTGAAGCCATCAAAACAAAGAATCGCGAACTGATGATTAAATCCTTACACCAAAATTTTGATGATGTTCAAGGTAAAGTTGACGACCTTTGGATATCGCAGCAAACGCTTTCCAAGGGAGTGGAGAAAAGTGACTGAGTATATGTTAGGGGTCGACATTGGTACGACTAGTACCAAGGCTGTCCTATTCAGTGAAAAAGGCGAGGTCATCCAGCAGGAGAACATTGGATACCCACTTTATACACCGGATATTTCCACAGCCGAGCAGGATCCTGAAGAAATCTACATGGCGGTCCTTACAGCCATAACAAAAATCATGAAACACAATCAGCAAAAAAAGCTGGCGTTCGTTTCATTCAGCAGCGCGATGCACAGCGTCATCGCCATTGATGAAAATGATGAGCCGCTTACACCGTGCATTACCTGGGCGGATAACCGCAGTGAAGCTTGGGCGCATAAAATAAAAACAGAACTCAATGGTCACGAAATTTACAAGCGCACCGGAACGCCGATTCATCCGATGTCGCCATTAAGTAAAATCACATGGATCGTTAACGAGCGTCACGAAATCGCCAACAAGGCGAAAAAATACATCGGCATCAAGGAATTTATCTTTAAAAAGTTCTTTGACCAGTATGTCGTGGACCACTCGCTTGCGTCAGCGATGGGGATGATGAATCTTAAAAAGCTTGATTGGGATGAAGAGGCCCTGCAAATTGCGGGAATCACAAAAAGTCAATTATCCGAGCTAGTTCCGACAACTAAGTTTTTCACCAATTGTAATCCAGAATTAGCAAAGCAAATCGGGATTGACCCTGAAACTCCGTTCGTCATCGGCGCGAGTGACGGCGTTCTTTCCAACCTCGGCGTCAATGCGATTGGCAAAGGCGAGATTGCGGTCACAATCGGGACAAGCGGGGCGATCCGCACGATCATCGACGAGCCGCAAACGGATGAAAAAGGACGTATCTTCTGTTACGCCCTGACCGAGAATCACTGGGTCATCGGCGGCCCTGTCAATAACGGCGGGATGGTCCTTCGCTGGATCCGCGATGAGTTCGCAGCATCAGAAGTCGAGACGGCAAAGCGTTTAGGAATCGATCCTTATAATGTTTTAACAAAGATTGCTGAGCGAGTAAGGCCTGGGGCGGAAGGATTATTGTTCCATCCTTACCTTGCAGGTGAGCGTGCCCCTTTATGGAATCCAGATGTCCGTGGTTCATTTTTCGGACTCACGATGTCCCATAAAAAAGAGCACATGATCCGTGCGGCATTAGAGGGTGTCATTTTCAATCTATATACAGTCTTCTTGGCGCTTACCGAAGCGATGGAGAGCCCTGTTTCAAGAATCCAGGCTACAGGCGGCTTCGCAAGGTCAGATGTGTGGCGCCAGATGATGTCCGACATATTCGACATCGAGGTGGTCGTTCCTGAAAGCTACGAAAGCTCTTGCCTGGGCGCTTGCATTCTCGGTCTTTATGCAACAGATAAAATTAATTCGTTCGATGCTGTTTCAGACATGATCGGCAGCACTCACAAGCATACGCCGAATGAAGAAGCGGCAAAAGAATACAGGCAGCTCGTGCCGATTTTCATCAGCTTATCGCGAGCTTTGGAACAAGATTATTCAAGAATCGCCAACTATCAAAGAGGCTTGATTAAATAAGAGGATGATTATTCCTCTATCAAAAATGTTAGCGCTTTATTTTACAGAGGAAACACCCTGCTAAAAGCGGGAACTATAGACATATAGGGGGAAATTACAATGCCATTGGTTATTGTAGCAATTGGTATCTTAGCCTTATTATTATTAATCATGGGTTTCAAGCTCAACACATTCATTTCCTTAATCATCGTATCATTTGGTGTCGCTTTGGCACTTGGCATGCCGTTAACCGAAATTGTTAAGACAATCGAAGCCGGTTTGGGCGGAACACTTGGCCACCTAGCACTGATTTTCGGCCTTGGTGCGATGCTTGGTAAATTGATCGCCGATTCCGGCGGGGCCCAGCGAATCGCTATGACACTAGTGAACAAATTTGGTGAAAAGAACATCCAATGGGCAGTCGTTGCTGCTTCATTCATTATCGGTGTTGCTCTATTCTTCGAAGTAGGTTTAGTATTATTGATTCCAATCGTATTTGCGATTTCAAGAGAATTAAAGATTTCCATTTTGTATCTTGGTATTCCAATGACTGCCGCTTTATCTGTAACTCACGGCTTCCTCCCTCCTCACCCAGGACCAACAGTCATTGCTGGTGAGTATGGCGCAAACATTGGTGAAGTTTTGCTTTATGGCTTTATCATTGCAATTCCAACTGTCATTTTGGCAGGTCCAGTATTTACGAAAATCGCTAAAAAACTTGTACCTGAATCTTTTAACAAGACAGGAAACATCGCTTCTTTAGGCGAACAAAAGACATTCAAACTTGAAGAAACACCAGGTTTCGGTATCAGCGTTTTCACAGCACTATTACCAGTTATTTTAATGTCTATCGCGACAATCATTTCTTTACTGCAAAAAACAATGGGATTTGAGGATAATAGTTTCCTAGCAGCCATCCAATTCATCGGTGATGCAGGAACTGCGATGTTACTATCCCTGCTTGTAGCGATTTACACAATGGGAATCGCGCGTAACATCCCTATTAAAACTGTTATGGATTCTTGTACAACGGCCATCTCTCACATCGGCATGATGCTGTTAATCATTGGTGGTGGCGGCGCATTCAAGCAAGTCTTGATCAATGGAGGCGTTGGCGACTATGTAGCTGAATTGTTCAAAGATACTACATTATCACCTATCCTGCTTGCCTGGATCATCGCAGCCATCCTTCGTATCTCTCTAGGTTCAGCAACAGTTGCAGCATTAACAACAGCCGGACTAGTCATCCCGCTTCTTGGCCAGACAGACGTTAACCTTGCCCTTGTCGTACTGGCAACTGGCGCAGGAAGCTTGATCGCATCACACGTGAACGACGCAGGCTTCTGGATGTTCAAAGAATACTTCGGTCTTAGCATGAAAGAAACATTCGCAACTTGGACATTGCTTGAAACGATTATTTCAGTAGCAGGATTAGGATTTATCTTATTGCTTAGCCTGTTTGTATAAAAGAAGAGGTCAGCCTTTCGTTGTGAGAGGCTGACCTTTTTTATGAACAAAAGTAGTTTCGCATTGTTTTCGAACTTGTATCCGCACTCCTACACAAACCACCTAATATAAACCCCAACGGCTATGAATGATAACAAAATAACCACCACATAAATTATTGTGAGATTCGTCGTGTTCTTTTTCGTGGCTTTGCTATATTCTTCGTCTCCCTTGCCGGACAATAACAATGTTGCCAGCAGTGCTCCCATGAGAATAATGATGACTAAAACAAGACCAAGGGTCATGTAAACACCTCTTAATTTAATATCATATTAATTATAACAAACTACATCGAAAGTCTGAGGAATTCTCATTCCTATCTCCGACCTCAAAGGTGTTTCTTCATTATATAATAAACCTATAGAATTAATTCGAGGTGCTGAAGATGAAGAAACCTTGGTCTAAAAAAATGCCTGCCGTTCAATTCAGGATTGCACGGCCAACGGATCAGCTAAAAAAGGTCGTTGAATTTTACCGAGATGGTGTTGGGCTTGAAGTGGTTGGTGGGTTCGAGAAGCATGATGGGTATGATGGTGTTATGCTCGGCCTGCCGGGTGTATGCTACCACCTGGAATTTACCCAGCATGAACATGGCAGCCCCTGCCCCGCACCGACAGAAGACAATCTATTAGTCTTCTACATTCCTGACAAGGAAGCGCGAGACGCAATCGCCGGGCGGCTGCATGACATGGGCTACCCGGAGGTCGAGCCGGAAAACCCATATTGGATAAATGCCGGTGTCACGATTGCCGACCCAGATGGTTGGAGAATTGTGCTGCAGAACACTGAGGGGCTGCAGGATCCCAAACACTAAGGGTGCAGAATCGGGCTGCAGAATACTGAAGGACTCAGCAGTTAATAAAACGAGAAGGCACTTCTGCGGTTCAATTGCAGAAGTGCCTCCTTTTTTAATATTCCAACTCCGCTACCTTCTCATAGCTGCCCATTTTATGACTTGTAATTTTTTCAGCAGACAGGGCGTACAATGTGTCACCGATATAAAGCAGGCGCTGGATTTGGTGCTCCCATTCTTCGTAATACGGCATGTCGCCGTTAATGTGGGTAATTTTAGACTTCAGCTTAAATCCGGTCGCAGGATCGATACTATATACATAGGCCCCCTGATATTCAAAGATTTGCTCGTATTCGTTCTTCTCGCTGTTTAGGTAAACCGAAATTGGGAAGGCAAAAATGTCTTTGTCTTTATTGAACAGCAGTGCTTTATGGTCATGATTCAGCGGAGAATAGGTACCCCTGCCGCCAATAATCTCAGTGAATTTCTCTTTCGGATTGGACATGTCACTGACATCGAACAAAGAGATTTTAACTCCATCTGTGAGGATACGCGGCTGCGAGGCTCCTTTTTCAGCGACAATCTTCGTATCCTGACCAAATCCAATGATATGGTTTTCATCATATGGGTGCAGATAATTGCTGAAACCCGGGATTTTCAATTCGCCGAGCACTTTTGGATTAGCTGGATCGCTTGCATCGAATACAAACAGCGGATCTGTTTCTTTAAAAGTAACCATATAGATCCGATCACCCATAAACCTTGCTGAATAGATTCTCTCCCCGCGCGCCAAATCTTCAATTTTCCCTGTTTCCTTTAAATTTTTATCCAAAATATAGAGATGATTGCTAGAAGGACGTTGTTCATCCCACGCATAGCCTTTCGTCGTCACCACGCGAAAATAGCCATTGTGTTCATCCATTGAGAACTGGTTCAGCACGGTACCTGGCACGGTGGCGGAGCTGTGGTATTTTACATCCAGGCCCTTAACCTCAAATTTATGGACATCGGTGTCCGGCGCAATCACACCTCGATCCTTCCGCTCCATATCGCCATAATTCTCGACAGCCAGGTAGAGGCTCTCCTTGGACATATACAGCTGGTTTCCGCTGCCCAAATACGTGGTCATGGCCACTTTCTTTTTCGGTTTGTCAAGATCAAGCGCAGCAATCAATGTATAATTCGGCTGGCGTGACTCTGGGAAATAATGAATATCATCATAATCAATCGTTCTTTCCTTTGAATCATAAGCAGTGTCAGTGAACTTCGGCCTGATATCAATTTTCCTATTTTCCTTCAGCAGCCAGTAATCCGGATAATGCTGCGTGATGAGATAGACAAGGTTCTCCACCTTCCTCGCCGAAACATAGTGACCTTCCACTTTAACTTCACGAACCTGTTTCGGTTTAGCAGGATTTTTAACATCATAGACAATGATTGTCGTCAACTGCATCATCGGAGCAATCAACGAGTCCTTAGCGACATCTTCATATGGCCTATATATTTCGTTGTACTGATGGCCAATGACCACCAGTTGATCGTCTTGCAGGAATAGCTGACTTGGTGAAAAATTCTCATCAAAATGCAGGACCGATAAAACCTTCATCTGCGTACCAGGAACCGCTTGAATGATCCGAACCTTGTTATGCTCAGCCTGGAAAATGCTTTTCCCATCCGTTTTGACAATATCCGCTTCATCTACACCCTGCACCTGCACATTCGTTTCAGAAACATCTCCGCCGCCACCGGACTTATCAGCAGCCACTGACTCCTCCGTCGCCTTATCCTCACCAGCCGAGAAGGATTCCTTCAATCCGCCAAACCAGCTTCGGGCCTCTTTCTCTTCCTCTATGATCTCTTCAAAATAACTCGCCAGATTCTCCTGTGAGCCAACAGTCGGAAGCGTTTCTTTTACAATGAACTTCCAGTTGTGCTCAGAGTTCAGCTCTCTGCCAAGCGCAGATTTAATTCCTTTTTTAAAATGAACGGTATACTCCTTCGCTTTGAGGTCATAACCGTTTTTCGGAGGATGGATGTAAATGGTTTTCTGGTCGTCACCCAGCTCCAGCTTCGTGTCGAGCTTCTCTCCGCTGTCATTCATCACATAAACCAAATCAGGGTCAAGACTTTCTTCAGAGATTTTCTCAGAAAACTCTAGCTTCCACACCTTATTCGGCAGGACCACATGCTCCTCTTCCCACGCATTGACTACCTTGAACTGGGATAAAGAATAAAAAGCCACCGCTACTATTGCAACGAGCAACAAACCGCTTAATAACCACCATTTTTTCATCATTTTTCAGCCCCTTTGAAAAATTAGACGGGGATTGCTCTCTGGTGTTTCAGGTTTTAACCTGAAAATTACAATTCAGGAAGAATTCTAATGAAAAAGCGGGTAACTTTGTAAAGAATGCATTTGAGATACCATGTTCAACTTTACTTGAAAAATTTTTATAGCGAAAAATGAAGTTGTATAGCGAAAATATCTTTTTTATAGCAACTTATTTATTTTTATAGCGAGAATCTCCTTTTTATAGCGAGTTTCTAATTTATATAGCGAACTGGAAATTCCGCTTGTTTTTTTCCAATTGGCTTGTATAAAAAAAGTTCCTCCGAATCACGAAGGAACTTTAATTCCAGGAAATTCTTCTCCTGGAACGGGTTTGCTGAAGTGATATCCTTGCGCTTCATTGCAGCGGTGCTGTTTCAATACTCCTAACTGGTTTGCTGTTTCAACGCCTTCTGCAATGACGGACAATCCCAGGTTATGCGCCATCAGAATAATCGTTGTGGCGATATTTTCGTCGCTTTTATTGTCGGCGATGTCCTTCACAAAGCAACGATCAATTTTCAAATGATCTATCGGGAATCTCTTCAGGTAACTCAGCGAGCTGTAGCCTGTGCCGAAATCGTCGATCGAGATATTCACTCCAAGTCCCTTCAGCTCATGAAGGATCACGCTTGCTTTTTCAACATCCATCGTCATGCTTTCGGTAATCTCGATTGTCAGGTACCTCGGCTCGACTCCGGCTAACTCAAGAGTTTCCTTTATCATCGGAATCAAATCAGGCTGATAAAATTGGCGAATCGATAAGTTCACCGATACCGTCAACCCATCCATTCCGTTTTCGTGCCATTCCTTGAGCTGAAGCAGGGCGGTTTTCAGCACCCACTCACCAATCGGAATAATCAATCCCGTTTCTTCCGCGATCGGAATGAAATGATCTGGTGATACATTACCAACTCTGTCATTTTGCCAGCGGATAAGCGCCTCCGCCCCTTTGATCTCATTCTTGCATAAGTTTACAATCGGCTGATAATTAAGCGCAAATTCATTACGCTCGAGCGCTTTGCGGAGCTCATTTTCAATCTGAAGCCTTTCAAATGCTTTTCGATCAAGCAACACATCATACATCTGGTAATTATTGCGCCCTTGCTTTTTTGCCTGATACATCGCGACATCTGCCTTGCTCAACAGCATGTCAACTTCCTCACCATCATCTGGGTAAAAGCTCATGCCTATACTCGTTGAGATGAAAATATCTGTACCATCAATTACAAAAGGCTCCTCTAATGCCTTGAGTATGTTACGGGCCACAGCTTCGGCTTTTTCTTTCGTCGTATGCTCTAGTAAAATAGTGAACTCGTCCCCTCCCTGTCTCGAGAACAAGTCACCATCTCCCAGGCAATCTTTTAATTTGTCAGAAACATGCACAAGCAGCCGGTCACCAATCGAATGGCCAAGAGAGTCGTTCACGTATTTAAAACGATCGAGGTCGAGGAACATCAGACTCATTTTTTCTTCCTGTTCCAGATTTGTCTCTGCAATGGCACTTTGGACCCTTTCATCAAACCGTCTGCGGTTCGCCAGCCCGGTCAACGCATCATGATACGCCATAAAATCAATTTTTTCTTTTGCCCGATAGTGCTGAATCACAAGGCTGGTGAGGTCTGTTGCTTTTTCAATGATTTTCCGGTCCTTCTCGCGTGGAGACCTCGTATTGCAATAATACATGCCAAATGTGCCAATCACCCTATGGTCATCGTCAAAAACTGGGGAAGACCAGCAAGCCTTCAAATCATAGGGAAGAGCCAGTTCGCGGTAATGCTCCCATAATGGATCGTTCTCAATATCTGTCACGACTACGGATTTTTCAAAAAAGGCCGCCGTGCCACAGGAACCAGCCGTAGGACCAATTGGCATACCATCAACTGCTGCATTATATACTGGCGGCAGATGGGGAGATGATCCATGGTGCAATTTCCTTCTCTCTTGATCCGCAATCAGGATGGAACAGTGTGCGCCGTCCGTGAAATTCTCGATGAAAAATACTATTTCATCAAGAACTTCCTGAAAACCAGCTCCCTTTGCCATCATTTTAAGGATCCGGTTTTGGCCGCTCACCAATGCCTCGAGCTCCTTTTTTTCTGTGATATCCTGTGCGCAACCCACAACTCCCAAGATTTCATTTCCAACCTTAATCGGCACTGCTGTGATCATCAGATTGACACGCTCACCTGTCCCCTTCCTTAAAATGACCGTTTCAAACTTCTCACGTTGTCCTCTTGTGACCCGTTTAAAATGCTCGATCGTTTCCTCAACATAATCCTCATGGAGAATCGATATAAAGTTCAATTCCATTGCTTCATCAATGGTATAACCCGTTATGGCTACCGCCTCTTCATTAAAAACAATAAAATTCCCTTCCATATCAAGGGCATAGCACCCATCATGGTTATAATCAAATAAGGATTTATATACCTCAAAAAGAGAACTGTTATTCAAATCCGGCTGCATTGCAGTCACCCCGTCCTTCAACATTTTATGTATATACATGCCTTATCGGCACTCCCTTACTATGGTTATACAGGTATTTTTTAACAGTTGAGTATATTGGACTAGTTTTATTAGATTAGGATGAAACGTTGTTTAATAAAACAACTCATAAAGACGATAATGTAAAAAATAGTTTACAAAATGCAAAGGATATATTACATTTAGGGTGAATAAACAAATATTACCAAAGGAGTAAACTTGTAAATGTTAAAAAACTCTGTTCGTGAATTCCGAGCAAGATTCAGATTTTCACAGCAAGAACTAGCGGACAAAATTGGCGTGACGAGACAAACGATTGGATTGATCGAAAAAGGCGACTACGCTCCCTCTGTCACCCTCGCATTAAAAATAGCAGCTGCCTTCGAGGTATCGGTCGAAGAAGTATTTCGCTTAGAAGGAGAGAATTAACCGTGTTAAAAAGAACGTTTCAATCACCGTTATTCAATATTGTCCTTGTATTGGGGTTGGGTATCATCATGATTGGCAACCACTATTCGGAGTATGTTCCAGCCTGGCTTACCATTGACCCGATGGTTTTGGGGATACCGATTCTGATCATGATTGCGGTCATTCCACTCTATAACAAACGCAATCCTGAAAATCCGATAAAACCTCGCATCATCCCGATGGAAATGCGCGAAGAGGATGAGGGTTTGCAGTGGCTGACTTTTAAGGCAACGAGAAAAGTGTACATCTTCTTTGCTCTATCGATTCCAGTCGCCATTGCCCTAACCGCTTATTTCAATCACATTCCGTATTTGCCGATCATTCTGTTCATCTTCATGGGAGTTGTGCAGTACCTGATCTATTGGTTCCAAATGAAACGATACTCGTAAACGGGAGGAATTTTTATGGAGACGCGCCTGATTGTGACGGGCATCATTCTTGTTGTGCTTTTCGAAGCCTTTCTTGTACATTTGTTTCTTTTATACCGGAAAGGAAAAATCAATGAGAATCCGTTACTGCTGATCTACAAAAAAGAAATGAAAATCCTTTTTTATGCTTTCTTCAAATGGAAAATCCCGACTCCTGCACGAGATACTTTTTACTATCATAAAAAGTCGAACTACTTCTGGCTCTATCTCGCCCTCGTCCATGAACAGGTCATCGAGATGATTGTCTTCCATATATATTTGAAAAAAGAAGCGCCGGAAATCGCTCTGGTTATGCTGTTGCTTCATATTTACAGCGTCTTTTACATAATGGGTGATTATAATTTATTGAGGAATGCGCCGATCCTCGTGAAGAAGGATCGGATCCACATTAAAATTGGCGTTAGAAGAGAATTGGATTTTCCCTTGAGGGATATTGAAAAAATCCAGCCAGCCAAACTGAAATACAATAACAGCGGCGGGATTATCCATGAAAAAGGTGTGTTCCATGCCACCGCGTTTCCCCGGGCACTCACCAGGATTTTCGGGATGAGCGATGAGGCAAAATATGAAATCATCTTCAAGGAACCCGTCATTGCAAGAGGATATTTTGGCCAGGAAAAAGAAGTGCAAAAGGTGCTATTCTACATCGACAAGCCTGATGAATTCGCTGATTTGATAAAAGAAAAACTGGACCATATCAATGATGATCGATTGGTAACGGTATAACGAAGGCCACTTGAACTCTCTCAAGTGGCTTGGGGGGCGAGTTTAATTGTTACTGCGTTTTGGAGGGGGTTCGATACTTTGGTGAGACTTCGCTTCGAAGTTCAATATTTCACGAATGTGGTAATGCTCCGTTTCGAGGCAATTGTCTTTCTCGCGAGCTCTTCCTTCCAATTTGCCTCGCCCAGCTGGTATTCACCATATTCATTCTTATAGGTCTTTTTCAGAAGATTGATCGTCCGGGCTTCTTCAGGAAGGTTAACAGACAAAGGCCTCCCCCGTTTTCCTTCTTCATATATGTAAAACTCAACAACATCGCCAAATTCCATTAAGTCATCCAGAAAGGTGATGAATTCAGGATCCTCGTTTCCGTATTCATACACATATGGAAGAGAAAGCGGCAATTCTTTTTTATAAGCCTCACCACTTATGAAAGGATAATCCTGACCCTTCACATGGAATTCCTCAATCGGCCTCATTGTTGCGATAAAATAATGACAAGTCATTGCGTTCTCCCCTTCTTTGAGTCACTATTGATGAAATCCATTGCAAAAAGCTATACATATGAAACCATGAAACTGATTTTATAGGGAAAAGGTTTTTATATAGCGAGTTTTTCCTTTTTATAGCGACTTTTTGAATTATATAGCTAATTGGAAATTATGCTCGTTTTTTTTCAGTTAAAAATGCAGCGGAGACCTTCTCAGGCATCCGCTGCATTTTCCGAATTTAGCAGTCAGGGCAACCCGCTGCATGTCTATTCATACCTTAAAGATTCGATCGGATCGAGTTTGGATGCTTTATTCGCGGGCAGCAGTCCGAAGGCGACTCCGATGATCATTGAGAACAGCATTGCGCCGGTCACGACTTGCCATGATACTAGCGACGGCCAGCCGGCAAAAAAGGAAATTAGTGATGCGGAGCCCCAGCCTACCAGGATGCCGAGCACCCCGCCAATCAGCGTCAGCGTGACGGATTCGATCAGGAACTGGGTCATGATTTGCGACCTGGTCGCACCGAGCGCTTTCCTGATACCAATTTCCCTCGTTCGCTCGGTTACGGAGACGAGCATGATATTCATGACGCCAATGCCGCCGACAAACAGGGATATTCCGGCGATGCTGCCGATGATCAAGGTCATCACCTTGGTGATTTTGCCGATTCCCTCAGCCATTTCCTCCATGTTGATGACCATGTACGATTCCTCGGTGTCATGCAATTTATTCAGCAGGTCTGCCGCCTTTTTGCCGGCGATCTGAAGCTCATCGGCGGATGCTGCCTGAAGTGTCACCTGGTTAAAATCGCTTTTGCCGTAAATAACCTGCCAGGTTTTACTCGGAACGTATATTTGCATGGTCCCAAATGCGAACAGTCCAGTTGGCTTTTCCAGTACACCGACAATCTCGATCGGCTGGACGCCGATGCGGATCACCTTGCCAATCGGTGATTCGCCGCCGAACAATTCCTCCTGCATCGAATAACTGATAATCCCGACCCTTCTGCCGCCAAGGAAATCAGCTGCGGTGAAGCTTCTGCCTTTTTCCGCCTTGATATCGTTCATTTCGAAAAAAGCCTGGCTCACTCCGGTTGTGGAAGCATCCAACGTATCTTCTTCGAATGAAACTTTTGAAAGCTGGGAGCTTGATGCCACCACCTGCTTGATTTCCGGTATTTTTTCCAGTGCGCGAATATCTTCCTGTTCGAATGGGGCTTCATTGAAAATATTCGGATTGGCTTGAATTTCTTCATCCGACGGCTGGTAAAACAGCTCAATCGTATTGCCCGGACCAGTCAGCTGCGTTTTCAGCATCGCTTCCCCGCCCTGGCCGATGGCAACAACAATGATTACTGCCCCAACACCGATGATGATGCCGATCATCGTTAAAATCGAGCGCATTTTATGAGCCTTCAGAGACCCGAGTGCCATCCGGAGATTTTCCATCATATTCATGAGCGCAACCCCCTTCCAGCTAGTGTGGAAGAGACTATCAGACCATCCCTGACCATGATCGTCCGCTGCGCATATTCCGCAACTTCCGGCTCGTGCGTAACAAGGACGATCGTGGAACCCTCCTCATTCAAACCGGTAAAAAGCTCCATGATCGTCTCGCTCGTTTTCGTATCAAGAGCGCCTGTCGGTTCATCTGCGAGGATGATTTTCGGCTCATTCACGATTGCCCTGGCAATGGCGACTCGTTGCTTTTGCCCGCCTGACAAAGCATTCGGGAGATGATTCATCCGGTCGCCAAGCCCGACCTTCTCGAGAGCAGTCTTTGCCCTTTCCAGTCGCACCTTTTTCGAAACACCGCTGTAAATCATCGGCAGCTCGACATTCTGGACTGCCGTCAGCCTCGGCAACAGATGGAACTGCTGAAAAACAAATCCGATTGATTGGTTCCTCACCTTCGCCAGTTCGGCATCCAAATAACGCGAGACATTTTCACCGGCCAGTTCATACTCACCGGCAGTCGGTTTATCGAGACAGCCGATGATGTTCATCAAAGTGGACTTGCCCGAACCCGACGGCCCCATAATCGCGACCGATTCTCCCGCCTGGATCCGAAGATCGATTCCTTTTAAAACATCAATCGTTTCCCTGCCCACTTCAAAGGATTTCGTAATTTGCTTCAGCTCAATCACTTTACATTCACTTCCATTCCATCCTTCAGATTGTCGGACGGATTGGCTATAACCTGATCTTTCTCGCTCAAACCACTGATGACTTCCATTTTGCTGCCAAAAGCGATTCCTGTCTCAATTTCCTGCTTATGGCTTTTGCCTTCTTTTACAAGAAATACATAAACAGTATCCTTGTCAGTCAGGACAGCCTCCGCGGGTACAGTCAGCGCCTCTTTCCGTTCTGTCTCGATTTCCATGATTAATTGAAATCCTGGCTTCAAATCCAAGCCGCTGACTTTCACCTTGATGGGATATTGTGCGGCAGTACTCTCGCCTAATGCCTGTGCCTGCGTCTCTTCCGGGAAAACGGCAATTTCCTCGACGACACCAGTCCATTCTTGATCTGGCAGGACATCTGAATGAACCTTAACCTTCTGTCCTTCTTTTACCTTCATGCTGTCAAACTCGGATAAACGACCGGAGGCTCCTTTCGCATCAAGATTCCCAATATGAATCACTGGCTTCACTGCAGCCGCAGGGTCTGCTGGACTTTCCTCATTCACCTGAAGGACAACGCCATCTATCAAGCTCTTAATCTCCAAATCCTTTAACCGCGATTCTGCGTCCTTCTGTTGGAGCAGCACCTGTCTGAGGTCAATATTCGCCAGCCTTTTTTCAGCCTCAAGCTGGTCGATTTCCGCTTCCGTCTGTTCTTTCGCAGTTTTTTTTCCAATTTGCTTGCTGAGCTCAGATTCCTTTTCCCGTACGTCTTTTATCTTTTTATCCAGCTGATTGATTCGCAAATAGCCTGATTCCGCCTGTAGTTTTACTCGCTCCATTTCCAGGTTCAAAGCGCTGGCATCATACCTTGCCAATACATCACCTTTTTTGACCGGTTCGCCTTCTTTAACTAGAACCTCTGCAAGCTTCCCTTTTTCCGGTGAAGCGTAAATTTTCTGTTCTTCCTCAAGCATGACCGTTCCGGGGATCATGATTTCATCTGCAATTTCTTCCTTCGCGGGATTTACCACCTTCACTTCAGGCCCCTTGGCAAAAGCCTGCCTGTAAATGCTCACCCCGGCCATCAGCAAGACCAGACCGGCCACCCCAATGGCAATCCAAATCTTCTTATTCATGGTTAGACACCCATTGTGTTAGAGAACATGGCTCCCAAAATTGCAAATCCGATTCCAATCAGGAAGAATACGATGGCAATGCCCCATGCCCATCCTTTTGACAAGCCCGCAACACGGTGAAGCCCAATCGCTGTCAAAATCGTCTGCCAGATAGAAAATACCTCAATCGACCCAAGGACACCCGGCTTGTCGCTGTTCATCAATCCAGCAAGGCTCGTGATGAAAATTTCTGGGTTCCCTCCAATTGCTGCCCTAAGGAGCATATTCAGCAACAGACCGGCAGCACCGATGATCATGATATGTGTATTCATTGAAAATAACTGCTTGAACGTTACATCAGATCCGGCGATTTTTGTAAAAATCATATAAATCGCACTTGATATCAGCACTACGAACACTGGTGTCAGGATTCCTGTAATCGCAACCGTAATCTTTGAAAAAGCCAACACCATAGCGGCTTCTTCCTCACTCATCCCATCAAGCCCAAGGTAAGAGGCATCCATTGACAATGTCATCAGATACATGCCAATGGCATACAGAACACTCACTAAAATCAACGGGACCCAAATCTTCGGGTTCTGCCGTATCCGGTCAAACTGCTCCCCCGGGCTCCAGAACATCCCTATTAAACTTGGTTTCTCGATTTTGCTTTTCATTTCTTGTTCCATTACATTACACTCCCATTCTTTTTAAGCCTTTCGACTTACCTTTTACGAGACTGGTATGTAAAAAGTTTCAAAATTAACCAATTTTATAATTTGTTGGGAGTATTTCTTTAAAAAAATCCTTCTCGTGCATGGAAAAGCCAAATGAACAAAAAAACAGCCTCAAATAAGAATTAGAGACTGTTTCTTCAATATTACTTAACTTTTTAGCATCGGCCGCCAAAACAACAACGCCATAACCTTCGTATGATGCAGTAGGCAAACAGGATGACGACGATAACTCCAATAATCCCTACAATTGTACTTATAGAACCAGCCCATGCAGCTCCCCCAAGGACAAAACCAATCAGTCCAAAGTAAGACAACAGAATCAATCCTACCCCCACAAGGACTCCAAGAAACAATTCGAACACGCTGCATGCAGCATGAACACCGTTACTCATATGCTTCACCTCCAAACTATTGTTCACCTTCATCATATGCATGTACCAGAATGCTTGTTTATGTATAAAAGTAAAAGGGGCGATTATCATATTCATTTATGCCTTACACCCATATTTTCATCTAGACTGAAAGTGGTTTATGATGGAATTATCCAGAAGAACAGGAGAATAGTAATGGAGAAACAGCAAACAAGCTTAAAGCCTTTCATTTCACTGATTTTATCGACGAATATTCCGAAGGCGGCTCTTTTCACCGGACTGGCTGCGAGTATCATCACTACTCTGGCTGGTCTGGTGGTTCCGCTTCTGACGAAAAATCTGGTCGACGGCTTTTCTGTTGAGGCGATTAGCGTTCCGCTTGTCATTGCGATTGGCGCTGCCTTCGTTATTCAGGCATTGATAAGCGGTATTTCCATCTACCTGCTTAGCTATGTCGGTCAAAAGGTAGTGGCGAGGCTGCGGGAACGGATGTGGTCGAAGTTGATCCGTATGCCCATCCGCTACTTTGACAAGCAGTCCAGCGGTGAAACGGTCAGCCGGATCGTCAATGATACGAGTATAGTAAAAGAGTTGATCACGAATCATTTTCCGAATTTCGCCACAGGGATCATTTCCATCATCGGTGCTGTTGTGATCTTGCTCGTCATGGATTGGAAAATGACCTTGCTGATGCTCATTTCCGTGCCGCTCACACTGGCCATTATGATGCCTCTTGGCAGGAAAATGGCTAAGATTGCACGAGGGTTGCAGGACGAGACGGCTGTTTTCACCGGACATATCACCCAGACTCTCGGTGAAATCCGCTTGATGAAAGCTTCAACCGCAGAAAAAATTGAAGAGGACAACGGCTATGGCGGAATAGATAAGCTCTTCAACTTTGGGTTGAAGGAAGCGCGAATCTTCGCGTTGATTGGTCCAGTCATGCAGCTGATGATCATGGTCGTCATTGTCATCATCATAGCGTACGGCGGAATGCGCGTTGTGAATGGAACGATGTCGACAGGTGCGTTCATCGCCTTCTTGCTTTATTTGTTCCAAATCATCATGCCGATCACTTCGTTCGCCATGTTCTTTACCCAGCTGCAAAAAGCAAAGGGCGCGACAGAAAGGATCATTGAGATTCTCGACCAGCCGCTTGAAGAAGGCCAGGAAGGAATCGAAACAAACATCAGCAACCTTCCGATCACCATCGATCATGTCAGCTTTGCCTACAGTGAGGAAGAGCCCGTCATTGAAGGAGTGTCATTGGATGCCCAGCCCGGACAGATGGTAGCTTTCGTCGGCCCAAGCGGCGGTGGCAAGACGACCATGTTCGGCCTGATTGAACGTTTTTACGAACCGACAAAAGGAGAAATCCGGATTGGTGACACGCCGATTCAGAAACTATCGCTCACCTCCTGGCGCAACCAGATCGGATACGTTTCACAGGAAAGCGCGATGATGGCCGGAACCATCCGCGAAAATCTGTATTACGGTTTGGAAAACGGAGATCAGATTCCGGATGAACAACTGTGGGAAGTCGCAAAAATGGCCTATGCAGACCAGTTCATCGCAGATTTCCCTAAAGGACTCGATACCGAAGTCGGTGAACGAGGCGTCAAACTATCGGGGGGACAAAGACAGCGGATTGCGATTGCACGCGCCTTCCTCCGCGATCCGAAAATTCTGATGATGGACGAAGCGACCGCCAGCCTTGACAGCCAGTCGGAAGGCATCGTCCAGCAAGCCTTGACCCGCCTTATGGAAGGGCGGACGACATTCGTCATCGCGCACAGGCTCTCGACCATCGTCAATGCGGATAAAATTGTTTTTATCGAAAAAGGAAGAGTCACTGGTATGGGCACACATCAGGAATTGATTCAAACGCATGATTTGTACAGGGAGTTTGCACAGCAGCAGCTGGCATAACCATAAAGAAAGGAGGTCCGCCGTAATAATGGCAGGACCTCCTATTATTTTCTCGGCAACAAGCCAGTACCCCTAAACAAAAATAATCTCCTCAGTTGCCCTATAGTCCCTTGGTGACAGGCCAACGTATTTTTTGAATGTGCCGCTGAAATAATTAGGAGTGTTGTATCCAAGCTCCTCGGCGATGGCTTCCACGGTGTGGTCGGTGTGGCGCAGCATCCAGACAGCCCGCTGCATGCGGACGAAGGTGACATGCTCGACGAAGCTTCTACCGGTTTCTTGTTTAAAAATACGACTGAAGTATGGGACGCTCAGATTGATTTGATCGGCAACCTGCTTGATTGACAAATCCTCCGTACAGTACTGGGAAATGTACTCGGCGCACTTTTGGATTTGCACGTCCTTCGTGATTTCCTCAAAATAGCGAAGCTGCAGTCTTTCGTATGGCGATGTCCGTCTTGCTTTACATGCTTCTTTATACGAATGGTGCAGCAGCAGTGGTTCACGATATACCGAGCCTACACCAATATAAAGTTGAATCCCATATTCACTTTCCAAAGACTCAATTGTCTCAAGGAGACGCGCTTCTCCCTCTTTCCAATGCTTCAATGAACCATACTCTGACGGCACTTGGAGCAGCATGAGCAGATGTTTCCTATAGGATAGGAAGGTGAGCTGATCCCCTTCAAACTCCTTTTTTAAAAATTCCTGGATTACCGTTGGCGCCTGCCAGCCTTCTTGTATTCGTCCAGCTGGACAGCGGACGAAACCCTGGATAAAAACGACGACATTCGGTACAGCCTCTTCTGACAGGAAAAAGCGGGATTGCAGAAGCTCCTCCTCTGTCTTCACATCCCCTGACAAAAGTCTCCGTAAAAAAGCTTCCCTATATGGCAAGGCATTGCGCGCAATACCCTGATCCGCATCGAGATGATGGAATGATTCCTCGCTTTCTGCGAATCTGGTATTCTCACTTTCAATCTCTTCGACCGCTCGTTTTAAGGTGCGTAAAAAAATTCGTTTTTTCACCGATTTTACCAGCAGGTAAGTTAGCTTGAACTCGATTGCCAGCGGCGAGGTGTGCAAAAGTGACGGGTCCAGCAGCGGAATGATCCGGCAGCCATTATTCCGTTTACGGAACCGGTGAATTTTTATCCAATCATGCCATTTGTTCACTTCAATGATCGCTAGATGTATATCATTCTCTTCGTTTACGAGCTCACAATTCTCCTGGCATTCTTCTAATATCCACGCGGCCAGCTTACCATACTCCCCTTCATCTTCAACACCAAGCCAAATTGAATGCAACCTTCACACCCCCCTGTTTATTCACATCGGTGAATAAAAATTTAAATTATATTAAATATTTGTATATTTCTGATAATTTATTGTAAGGTATTGGACAATTCTCTATCGTACAATCAATTTAATCATATCATGGCTTACCTAAAGGAGGGAAATCTTGATAACGGGAAAAGCCAAATTTTTAACTAGGGGGAGTCATAATTGGCAGGGGAGTATCGGGAGTATAATTATGTAGCGGCTGATACAATTGACGTCAGCGAGCTCGAGCCGCTTGATCCAGAAACAAAGCAAATCATGAAAAGTGAATTCAGTACTGGCATTAAACTTACGCTCTTTTACTATGTATTCATTCTTTCCATTCCTATTTTGAATTGGTATGCTGGTGAGTTCATGTTCTCCCGAATGTGGGGCGGCATGACCTACAGCTGGTTCTTCACAAGCATTGTCGCGATGGCGATGGCGTTCGTCATTGCACTCATCCATACGACTTTGTATGAGAAACGCCTAAAAAACCAAGCAGAACAATCCCCAGCTCCTGCTGATGGAAGGAGGATTGGCTGATGTCGACATTCCTTGAGCCAAAATTCCTGTTAACATTGATTTTGATGGGTACCATTGTGTATATCACTTATCTTACTAAAAGAAGTGCGACTGCTTCTGACTACTTCGTCGGGGGACGCAGCTTCGGCTGGTTCACTAACGGCTCGGCGATTGGCGGCGACTATTTGAGCGCAGCCACCTTCCTCGGGATTGCCGGCCTGACCTATCAGCTCGGCTATGACGGTGCTTACTATGCTTTTTGCTTCTCGATCGGCTTGACACTCCTTGCGATTTTCGTCGCTGGACCGCTTCGCCGTTTTGGAGCCTATACAGTCGCTGACTTCTTGGCCTACCGGTTTCACAGCCGACGTGCCCGCCTTGCAGCCGTCGCTGTCGTACTCGCTATTTCCGGTTTCTATGCGGCCCCACAGCTGCTTGGTGCCGCTCAGATCCTGAGCATGTTCTTTGGGACTAGCTACGAATTCGGAATTATTTTTACATGCTCCGTCATGATCTTCTATGTAGGAATCGGCGGCATGAAGGGGACTACCCTCAACCAGGCACTTGAATTATGGATTCGCCTTGGCGCATTCCTTCTTATGGTCGGCGCAGCCATCTGGGGCGGACTTCACTATCAGGATATCCTTGCGTCAATTAATGAGTTCAAAGGAACGATCACAGGTACAGCAGGCTTCACGTCCGATGGAAAAGATATTCCGTTCGACGGTTCTGTCTGGACTGGAACAGGCAACTACTTCCCGTCCTTCTGGCAAACCATTTCGATGACCATCGGACTTTCACTTGGTACGATCGGACTTCCGCACATCCTTTTGCGCTTCTACACAAACCCAAGTGCAAAAGCTGCCCGCCGTTCTGCCTTGATGGCAATCGGAATCGCGAGCGCGTTCTTCCTGTTCGCTGTTTACCTTGGAGTAGTAGGACGCTCTATCTTCTTGACTGGCGAAGCTGATCCAGCTGTCATGAAAGATCTGATTGCCGGCGGCAACAACATGGTTGTCCCGTCAACAGCACAGGCCCTTGGAGGAGAATGGCTGCTTGGCCTTGTCATCGCCGGTGCATTCGCGGCTGTCTTCTCGAACCTTTCCGGGCTGTTCATCGCAAGCTCTGGTGCCCTGGCCCATGATTTGTACGCAACCTTCTTCCGTAAAAACATTACTGAAAAAGAGCGCGTCATCGCTGGTAAACTTTCAATCATTGTTCTTGGCGTTTTGTACGGTGTACTTGGTCTGATGGTAAAAGAAGCCTCCATCGGACACCTGGTCGCCCTCGCATTCACCGTTGCGGCCAGTACGTTCACACCAATCTTTATCCTGGGTATCTGGTGGAGAGGCATGACGGAAAAAGGAGCGATCGCCGGTCTGGTGCTCGGTCTAGTTTCTTCCATGTATATGATCTTCTTCAAGACGACACTGCCAGAGTTCCTGCAATTTAACGTACCAGGAATCATCACCGTACCAATCGGATTCCTGTCCGTTTACATCGTCTCCAAGCTTGACCGCAAAGTGCCTTCTGACGTGAACGAATTCATGAAACAAGTTCACTCCAAAGAGTCCGAAGCAGCGTAATCGTTCTGATTTAGGTTAAATGACAATCGAAATGGCGTGCCAAAACTGACATCAGTTTTGGCACGCCATTTTAATGTTTTATGATGGCTAACACTTGTTAATGCAATATGGAAATTTATTTTGTTCTTACCAGTGTACTTGAAGTTTATTACCATTTGGATCATAAAAGTGGAAATACGAATGACCGTTATCTTCTTGTATATCCTCGACATTAACTTGATTATTAATTAGGTGCTGATGAAATTCGGATAGTTTTGGGCTTGTAAAGCCAATACTAAAAGCTGGTTCCTTATTAACTGTAAAGTGTGCAAATGTTTCATCGTCAGTTGGAACTAAGATAAGTAAAAAAGCTCCCTCATTAACTTTAAAAATCGCAAATGGATCATCAGTAATGTTTAATAACTGAATCCCTAATACATCTCTATACCATTGTACAGACTGTTCCAAATCTTTTACAGGAATTCTAATATAATGTACTTGTTCAATAAATGATGGACTCATATCTATCCCTCCTTATCTTTAATCGGGTCTATGAAATAATTCTCTTCTTTGCGACTGTCTCCTTCCAAAATATAGAATTAAATTACTCTAGGATTATCTTATATTTACTTAATATTTCTTCTGGAATATGGCAATAATCATTTGGACATCTAGCTAACCGATCTTGATGTTCTTCTGCACTTCTCACATAGTTTGTAAGAGGTAATACTTCAACAACTATAAGGTCGTAATCATTTCTCTCACTAAGAAACGCCTTCGCCTCTTTTAAGTGTTCAGGGTTTTCACTATATACTCCGGTTCTGTATTTCTTGCCAACATCCTGTCCTTGTTTATTCAAACTGTAGGGATCAATAATTTCAAAAAAATAGCCCATTAATTCCTTCATTGTTACTACCGTTGGATCAAATCCTGTTTTTACACATTCGGCGTAGCCATCATAATCACCATCAAGTGTTTGAGTTGTTCCATTCGCTCTCCCCGCTTCTGTAAACTGAACTCCAGGTAAGGTTTTTATAAAAGCTTGAACTCCCCATAAACATCCACCTGCAAAATATACTATTTCCATATTGATTCTCCTCTTTGTAAAAAAGAATAACTCCAGTTACTATGAAAACTACTGTTTTAAACACCTTCGTAGTAGTATTCAATAAAAAAAGCATGAATCCCTTCTAAGATTCATGCTGCTAACAACTGTTCACACAAAGAGAAGCCAAGATTTACTCCCTGGCTCCTTTTTAGCTATATAGACTCCGCAACCATCTTTGAGGACTCCCCCTGTGTTTCCACATAAAGTGTCCGGCTTGGGAAGGCTACGGAAACTCCTTCTTCTTCGAGGATTTCCATGATAGCAAAGTTGATTTCTTCTTTTACTGCCAGGTATTCTGCCCAGACAGTTGTTTTCGTGAAGAAATATAGGAAAATGTCAAGGCTGCTGTCATTGTACTCATCAAATTTTACAAAAATCGTATCTGGATGGATGTCGTCATTCGATTTCAGCATCTCTTCAATCCTGAGGATCGTTCTTTGCAGCTTCACTCTCGGCGTGTCATACGTAACACCAAGCTTGAAGGTGATTTGCCTTTTCCCCATTTTGCTCCAGTTTGTAATCGATTCATTTGCTAATATGGCGTTTGGAACCGTGACCACAGCCTGCGCGAAGGTTCGGACCCTTGTGCTTCTGAAGGAAATGTCCTCAACTGTCCCCTCAACACTCGGTGTCTTAATCCAATCGCCAATCGTAAAAGGTTTTTCCGTAATAATGATGATTCCGCCGAACAGATTTCCGATTGCGTCCTTTGCAGCGAGCGCGAACGCCAAGCCGCCCAATCCAAGTCCAGCAATGAATCCGTTCACATCATACTCAAAAACCTGTGCAATAATACTGATACTGATCGCGACGATGATGAACCGAATAGCCTTAGAAAAAAACGGAATCAAAATCTGGTCGATTTCCATCTTAAAACGATCATTGATTTTCATGAAAAGTAACGATGAACCCGAAGATAGATTATAGAGTCCCCATGTAATCAGCATGATGATTGAGGCTCTAATAATCTTTAAAAATAGCCGATTCGATTGCTCCATAAACGGAAAATAATCCGCGGCAACATAGATTCCTATAATAATAAACAACCACCGGATCGGCTGCTCAAAAGCCACGGTTACACTGGAGAAAAGTTCAGTCGGTGTCTTCTGGCCCAACTTCAGCATCAGTTTGAACACATATTTTGTGAAGAGCTTCCTGAATAAAAGGAATAAGAAGAAGATTCCTACGGAAATCCCCAGACTTTCAAGCACTTCATAAGACAAAAAGTTTTCCCACCAGGTCATTTCGTCATTCCCCTCTCTATTTTTTGCTCGTTCCATCATAACATATTTACTCCTTAGTAAATTTCTATGAAAAAAATGGTTATCAATGATTTTAATCACTACTTCCTTTTTCAGTAAGTGTTATTTTAATCATGAGAAACATTATCAGTTATAACCAATACACACTCTAGGAGGAAATATAATCATGAGTGAAATGATAAATAATCGTGAATTGAAAGCAATGGATCCATCAAGGCGAAAGGCGACTTTAAAGCAGCTTTTCAAAGATCTGCATGATGGGAAAAATGTGAATGAGGTTAAAGCTCATTTTGATGCTTTTATTGGAAAAATAACCATCGAGGAAATTGCCGGACTTGAGCATGTCGAGCTGATCGATGGCGATATATCCGTTACCGAAATGCAGCGTATTTATGCAGCACACTCCGAACTTTTTAAAGGAGCAATCGAAGAGAACAACTCAGTGTACGGACCTGAAAACCAGCCTGGCCACCCGGTCCATACATTCGAAATGGAAAACCGTGAGATTGAACAGTTTTTACAAAATAGACTTCGAGTTCATCTTGAACAATTTGCAATTGAAGACAGCGCTGAAAATATCAACCTTTTGCTGGAGGACTGCAATCTGCTCTATGACATTGATAAGCACTACAGCCGCAAGGAGAACTTAATCTTCCCTTACCTCGAGAAGTACGGAATCTACGGTCCGACGACGAATATGTGGCGGATCGATGATTTCATCCGCGACGGAATCAAACTGGCAAAGAAAAAGCTTACAAACTATGATGGCAATAAAAATGGCGTCATTGAAGAGGTGCAGTTTGTCCTTAGAGAGGTTAGCGAAATGATTTACAGGGAAGAAAACATCCTCTTCCCAATGGCACTGCAGAATTTCACGGAGGATGAATGGGTGAAGATCGCCCATGAAAGTGACGAAATCGGCTATTGTTTGACGTCACCAACTGAGGAATGGAAGCCTGCCCGCAAACACCTTGACGCAGAGGCAATCTCTGACGGCTATATCAAAATGGAAACGGGAATCCTGTCATTGAAGCAGCTCGAGCTGCTGCTGAACCATCTGCCTGTCGATATTACTTTTATAGATCAGGATGATGTCGTTCGCTATTTTTCACATGGTAAAGAACGAATTTTTGCGAGAACAAAAGCAGTCATCGGCCGCACTGTCCAGAATTGCCATCCGCCGAGAAGCGTCCATGTTGTCGAGGATTTGCTGCGTGACTTCAAAGCTGGCAAAAAAGACACCGAAGACTTCTGGATCAAGGTCCGCGACAAATTTGTCTACATCCGCTACTTTGCTGTCCGGGATGAGGACAATCAATATATCGGAACCCTCGAATTCACGCAGAACATCAATCCGATTCAAGCGCTTGAAGGTGAAAAAAGGATATTGTCGTAACAAGAAAAGGAGGCCCTTATAAACTGGGCCTCCTTTACTTTATACTCCCTCTTCCAGGCTTACCTTTGGATTTTTTTTCATCAAAGGAACCAAAACCATAATGCCAATAAAGAGCAGAACTGCCGCTGTTTCATAAATGTAAACAATGGAAAGATGCGTTTTAAGCCAGCCCGCTGCCGACATGGTAATGACCATCGCCCCCATGAAGACTGGGTTAAGGATGCCATTCACCCTGCCAATGAAAGATTCTTCCGTGTTTTGTAAAATCATCGTATTGATGCCGATGTGAATGCATGGCATAAACAATCCTGAGAAAAATTGTGCCGTCAATGTCAGCCAGAATACGGTTGATAACCCCATCCCGATGAACCCGATCGCACTGGCAGCCATACCAATTGCCAGCAGCACCTGCGGCTGAACCTTTCTCGAAATCGCAACTGTGATGCCGCCTCCAAGAATCATCCCCACTCCGAATGCAGCCATTAGCCATTGTAGATCTTCCTTAGGAAGTCCCAATCTATCTGTAATTAGGAAAACGCCAAGCGGCTGGGTCAAACCAATGGCGAGTCCTGCTGCCGCGAAACATCCGCCCAGCAATGACAACGCCCTGCTGTTCAATACATAGCGGAATCCCGCCTTCATCTCTTCCATCAAAGTTGTTTTTGGTTTTTCAGCAGTTGGTTCCTTATCTGCCGGCAGCAACAACAAGACAGCTGCGGAGCAAATGAAGGCAATCCCCATAACAGCGACAGCCGCGAGAATTCCGAAACGCTGATAGACAAAGGTTCCGAGGATAGGCCCCAGAATCATAAAGAGCGCAAAAACGGTCTGGTACATCGACATTCCCATCTGAACAAGCTCCATCGGTACATGCTGCTTGAACAGCTTCATTCCCGACGGCTGTGAAAATTGCGATAGGATGGAAGAAACCAATGTCGCGAAGAAAATCATTTTCCAGCTGCCAAAAAACAATGTCAGCAGCACCGCGAAAACAGATACTGCACTTAAAACATCACACCAAATCATCGTCCTCTTCGGCCGCCAGCGATCCGCAAACGTCCCTCCTATGAACGAAAACAAGAAAATCGGCGCAAATTCGGCAACGGATATTAAAGAAACCGCAATCGCGTTACCATTCGTTTTCTCAATCACATACAAGAGAATCGAGTAATTCCGGACCCAGATCCCGATCTGCAGGAAAAGCACCGACAACAAGATTGTCCGGATTACCTGATTTTTAAACAATGCACCCATGCCAACATTTTGGTCATGCGTAATTTCCGCCATAAAAAAACCCCCCTATTCCTGACTGGATAGAGAGCAGACCTTAACCATTAAAAGAACACAGACCATGCCAGGGCATGATCATATTTAACATTGGGTTCTCAGAAGGCAAGCCTAATCCTATCCAGAAAAATTGTGTATTTCAATTCATTCTCAAACAGGATTAGTTATTCATCGCCCCAAGTCACCCTTCCACAAAATAGTATTACCATACTACCCGAAAACACATCCCGAATCAATACGGTAGGAAGCATGAGGATGATGTAGATTTTGGTCTATCGGAAGTTTTCTCCTTCTTTCCCTTCCGGTTTGTCCGATAGACCCTTTCTATCGGACACTTCTCCCTTCTTTCCCTTCCGGTTTGTCCGATAGAGCTCTTCTATCGGATACTTCTCCCTTCTTTCCCGTCCGGTTTGTCCGATAGAGCCTTTCTATCGGACACTTCTCCCTTCTTTCCCTTCCGGTTTGTCCGATAGACCCTTTCTATCGGACACTTCTCCCTTCTTTCCCTTCCAGTTCGTCCGATAGAGCCTTTCTATCGGACACTTCTCCCTTCTTTCCCTTCCGGTTTGTCCGATAGAGCCCTTCAATCGGACATTCACCGCGTCTTTCCCTCCAGGTTTGTCCTATAGAGCTCTTCTATCGGACATGCTCCCCTCCATTTCCGTCCCGTTTGTCCGATAGAACACCTTTGGCGGCCAACTTGATTAAATATTTCCCTCCACCATGTCCTTTTCCCCTCCCCGCCTGTATATAGAAGGTGAAAGGAGGTGAGGCAAATGGCAATGGCGATGTTGAAGGATTCTAATATCAGGCTGATGTTTGAAGCAGGTATTGACGAAAAAGGCGAGCCGATCTTCAAGGGCAAGACTTACCGCTATGTGAGAAAGGAAGCTACTGCTGACCAGGTTCAGCAGGCGGCAGTCGCTCTTGGTGGTCTTAGCGCTAACTTATTAAGCTCTGTGGAGCGTAATGACAGCTTCGATATCATCTAATCTGGCAATCTACTCTTTTATTAGGAGGTGAAAAATATGGCTAAAACTCTTGAGTTACAATTCGCTACTGACCTAGGCAAATACGCCAAGCTAACGGTTGATAACCCGACGGAGCCGGTGGATCCGGCAGCTGTCAAGCTGGCAATGGAACAGATCATTGCTTCCAACGCATTCCTGCCAGTGAATGGCACCCTTGTTTCCGTTCACAGCGCACGCGTCGTCGAACGCAACGTAACCGAATACGAACTAGTGTAATGAAAGTGAGCCGGTCTTTTTCTAGAGACCGGCTCTTGTTTTAAAGCATTCAAGGAAGGAGGATACGCACATGGATCAGCTGATTCCATTCATCTCGGATGTCGGGTTCCCGATTGTCGTCACGCTGTACCTGCTTCACCGAATCGAAGCCAAGCTGGATACAGTCGTCCAATCGATCCAGGGTCTGCCCGCTCGATTGCAGGAACGGCAAGAGCCAGAGCCGGTTTACACCCAAAAGGCAATCCGGGAAATCAATCACTAAACATTTGAAACCATCACTCTTTTAAAAAGAGGGTGGTTTTTTCATTTAATCAAACGTTTGATTAAAATATTTACATAATCACAAAAGAATTATTGGAATTATATGTTAAAATATAATCAGTGATTTATTCGGCTTGCTTTGCTTGGCTGACTGACTTGAAGGCTTAAGGGGGTCTAAAATGGCAGCTATTATTTATAATGTCATTTTACTTGTTAGTTTCATATTTTTATTACGAAAAAAAGAAGATACAGAAGCATATTTTCCGTTAAAAATCATTGGATACTTTTTATTAGGCTCGTTTGCCTTTAATTTGAATCAAGTCTCTATACCGCTTGGGTTTATCTTGTATCTACTGTTTTTTCGTCCCAAGTTAAATGCACATGCAAAACGGATGGCTGCTGTTCTTGGTGTTTTTTCCTTTATCATTGTCCACTGGATTTTCCCGTTTGGCTTCAATCAATGGGAGGGTCGTTCCATTTTCATCAAGCATGAATTGGGCTCCGTATATACGATGGATTTTCAAGATGAATATGAGCTGATTAAGCAGGAATTAAATCTGGAGAACCACTTTTTGAGACTCGGAGACTTTAATATGGAATATCTTGAAGATGGCAGCATTACAGAAATAAGGTGGCAGCTGGTACGGCAAGATGACAACGAGTTCTCTCTTTACCAAATCCGATATGATTCTGGCAGGAGCAGGTATCAAGTTACGAAAAGCCGGACCGATACTTGGCTCCAGTATGATCGATTAACTGATGCTGGTCGTTTCTTTGAAAATCTTGCTGTACTAGATATTAAGGAACTCACGAAAACGAAGGGCAGTTTTTCATTCTACTCAATCCAAAGTTCCGGCGAACGGGTCTTTTATGGAGAAGAAGATCGAACTGATTTCTTTGTATCAAATGGAGAAATCCAGGTACTAGATGATGAGCAATTGCCAGTTGGAGGTTATATTGTTTCAACCTTTGCAATGAAAAAAACAGAAGAAGAAAAAGATGATCAAGGAAGAATAGTTCATGAAAGCTTTGAAAGCACCGAATCATCTAGTTATCTTTTTGATGTAGAGTTTGGGGAGTAAAAAAAGCTCCCAAAAGACAAAGAGAGCGGCCTTGCGCCGCTCTCTTAAACAATATTGGCAATGCCATCGCTTACTTGACCGGAATCCACACTTCGGAGTAGTAGTCCGGATCTGCCGCGTTCCCCGCCGTATATACCTCTAGTTCGGGTGTTCCGGCATGCTGGTATCCGCTGGACGGGAACCATTCCGTAAAAATTTGCTTCCACACTTTTTGCATCGCGTCTGGCATCGGTCCGTGAACTTCGAAAATCACCCACTTGGAAGCCGGGATTTCCATCTTCAAATAGCCGTCTGGTGTTTCACCTTCATACGCAGCCGCAACCCAGTAATCCATCCGCTTATCCTGGACATTGCTTTGATCTACACAAACACCAAGGACTCCTTTCACCGGCCCATTATTTTCACCTAACAGATAATCGCTCGTTCCATCCTGATTAACCTGACCCCACATTTTTGGGATCCCAGCCAGATTCTCCCCGTTACCATAAGAAAATCCCTGCTTAATCCCAATCACTTCAAAACTTTCCTGCTCCACCACTTTATATTGCATCGGTTCCGCTCCCTTCAAACTCACCTGAATTCCCAGGCGGCTATAAGATTTCAGCTTTCCAGTGTACTTCCTTGCTTCACTTGGGGAAATGCCATGCTGTCTGCGAAAAGCCTTTGTAAATGCTTCAGGAGTGTCATAGCCATATTTCAGCGCAAGGTCAATGATCTTTGCTTCGGTGTTGCATAGTTCACCGGCTGCCAGCGTCAACCGCCTCCGTCTGATGTACTCGCCAACAGAAATATCCGTTAAAATGGCAAACGTCCGCTGAAAGTGAAATGGAGATGAATTTGCCTGTTTCGCAATAGCTTCCATAGTCATATCATCCAGCAAGTGTTCCTCCATATAGTCAATTGCCCTCTGTAGTGATTCAATCCACGCCATACAACTCACTCCCTTAAAAACATCCTATCAAGATTCCGTCGAGCTATCCGGTCAATTCTTGCTCACTTATGTCAGTATTTTTCTATAAGAGGATGCCCTTTCCCTTTCCCAAAGGAGGAAATTTTTCAGCATCAAGTGATCCTGACGTTCACTTAACACGTTAGCTTAGCAAACTCTAAAATTACATCTTTAAATAAATAGGTTATGATGTTACAAAATACATATAGAAGGAGAAAGTGATGAGCGAACATGATATCGAGCTTTATGCACGTTTGCAGGCAAAAGACAAACGGGCACTTGAACTCTTATATGATCGATATGAAAAGCTTCTGTTTTCGTTCGCATACAGGATGACAGGCAGGCGTGACCTGTCAGAGGAAATCGTACAGGATGTTTTCCTCAAACTGTGGACGAAACCAGGGATGTATGATGATACGAAAGGAAAATTTTCTTCCTGGCTCCTGACCGTCACCAGATATGCTGCTATTGATTGTCTCCGTAAAAAGGATGAGAACCATGTGGAACTTGAGGATCGTGATGCTTTGAAATCCTCCGGGCCTTCAGTGGAAGAAGTGGCAGAGTGGAAAGAAAAACGCCATGAGATCAGGACAGCCATCAATCAACTGGCTGAAGAACAGAAGCAAATTGTTGAACTCTTTTATTTTAAAGGACTTTCACAGCAAAAAATCGCTGATACTTTCGAGATCCCTCTGGGTACGGTAAAAGGGCGCATACGATTGGCACTTAAGCATCTTCATAAAAAAATCGGCGGAATCAAGGAAGGGAGGGATCATAGCTATGACCGACCATAAGACATGTGAATGTTTACTGGATTATTTTAATGACACACTGACAGACGAAGAAAAATCACAGTTTGAGCATCATCTAGCCACTTGCAAAGATTGCCGGGATGAGCTGCAGGAACTGAATATGCTGACAGCTGACCTTCCTTTTTCAGCAGAACTGATAGAGCCAAATGAAGGAATGAAGGACCGGGTCCTTGCTTCTGTTTTTGAAGAGACAGAACAACCTCAGGAATTTGAGAAGACAGCAGAAACTACGAAATTTGAGAAGACAGCAGATACTAAGGAAATTGAAAAAACAGCGGATACTAAGGAAACCAAACGCCGAAGTTACAGATGGCTTCAGCCTCTTCTGGCCGCGTCATTGCTTCTCTCTCTATCGGCTAACGCATACTTCTATTTGAACCAAAATGGCCAGGAAATCAGCAATCCACCGCGGGAAGGAACGGATGAAATCGTAAAGCAGGTTCAATTGGCGGTTTCGGAAGGATACGAAGGAAATGCTGAAGCAGCCATGATCAAAAAGGAAGAAGGAATGGCTCTTGTTGTCCAGGCGAGCAATCTTAAGCCTTTAACCGGCACTGAAGCCTACCAGGTTTGGCTGATCGATGAAGCCGGCGAAAAGTTCAGGGCAGGAACTTTCCGTACAAACTCCGAAGGCAATGGTGCCGTTACGTACTCGGTTAATTACGAAGGGGAGCATAATTGGACCACAATCGCGGTCACGCTTGAACCTACTCCTGACAGCAAACAGCCAAAAGGAGAGATTGTTTTAGCCTCTCAGTTATAAGATGAAATTTGAAACCTGACCCGGATTCTTGCTCCGGATCAGGTTTTTTTATTTTTTTTTTAAAAAAGTGATCCATCCTGAAATTTCTCCCGTTAGCATAGTGAAAACCAAAAACAAAGGAGAGATTTCATAATGAATTTTAAAAAAGCAGCGATTGCCGTACCACTTAGCCTATCCCTCTTACTGCCTGTTGCAGCAAACTCAGCTTCAGCGCATGATCACGCAAAGCCCACAGTATCAGATTCAGCAGTTGATTTAAGAGCTACCCTTGACCAACTCCTTAGTGAACATGTTTATTTAGCAGTTGAAACGATGCGTAAAGGTGTCGATGGCGCCAAGGACTTTGAACAATCTGCCGCCGCCCTTCAAGGAAACACCGATGATTTAAGCGCAGCGATTGCGTCTGTGTATGGAGATGAAGCAGGTGCGAAATTCAAGGATATGTGGTCGGCTCACATTGGTTTCTTTGTCGACTATGTAAAAGGAACAGCGGGGAACGACGAAGCAGCAAAGAAAGCTGCCCTTGATGAACTGGCGCAATACAAAGAAGACTTCTCTAATTTCCTTTCCACAGCAACAGAAAAACGCCTGGAAGCGGATGCCCTTGCTGATGGATTGCAAATGCATGTAGATCAGCTGGTTGGTGCGTTCAATGCCTATGTTGAAGGTGATTATGAAAAAGCGTATGAATACGAACGTGAGGCAATCCATCATATGTACATGGTGAGCAAAGGGCTGTCCAATGCGATCGTCATGCAGTTCCCGGATAAATTTGAAAACCACAAGGCCGTATCTCCGGCAGCTGATTTACGCTCCGATTTGAACTACCTGCTTTCTGAGCATGCCGGCCTGGCCGTTACAGCGATGCAAAATGGCATTGATGGTTCAAAGGATTTTGAAGCATCAGCTGCGGCTCTTTCTGCCAATACCGATGACTTGAGTGCTGCGATTGCATCTGTATATGGCGACGAAGCTGGCGAGCAATTCAAACAGATGTGGGCCACCCATATCGGTCATTTTGTAGACTATGTAAAAGCGACTGGCGCAAACGATGAAGACGGCAAAAAAGCAGCCCTTGCCGCTCTTGCCCAGTATAAAATTGAATTTTCGAAGTTCCTCGAAACAGCCACAGATGGCAGACTTCCGGCAGATGCCCTGGCAGAAGGATTGCAAATGCATGTGGACCAGCTGATCAAAGCTTTCGATACCTACACAGCTGAAGATTATGCAAGCACCTACCCTGCAGTAAGGGAAGCTTATGGACATATGTTTGGAACATCAAAAGGTCTTTCAGGAGCAATCGTAGACCAGTTCCCTGACAAGTTCAACGCAGAAATGCCAAGCGAAATGCCAAAGACTGGTTTGGGCGGTACCGCAAATCAAGCAGTTCCATTTGAGGCAGTCTTGTTATCAACCCTGCTTGCTTTAATCGCTGCAGGATTTGTAACAATGCGCCGTCTTGCCGATAAAAAATAAAAAGCCAGATTGAGAGAAGGCCTCCCCTTCTCTCTTCTGACTTTTCTACTGAGGTGATCACATTGAAGCAATTTTATCCTATAATTGCTGTCCTGATTCTAGCCCTGGTACTGGCAGGCTGCTCCACACAGTCAGATGCTGTATCAAATGAAGAAACTCAGACACCAAATGCAAATGGTCAACAAGCTGAGTCATTGGCTGATGCTTCAACAAAAACAAAGATTGAGATTATTAAAGACAAGCGGACAGGAATCGTTCCAGCCTCAATTGAAATTCCTGCTATTAAGGTCAATACCAAAATCGAGAATGTAGGCACATTAAGCGATGGGCGCATGGATGTTCCCAAAAATCCTGACAATGTCGGCTGGTATGAACCTGGAACACTGCCAGGAGCGCCTGGAAATGCGGTCCTCGCCGGCCATGTAGACGACCTGACAAGCCCCGCCGTTTTCTATGACCTTCATAAACTGAAAAAAGGCGACAAAATCATCGTAAAAAATCAAAATGGCGACCCTTTAACCTTTGAGGTCTACGACCAAAAAACCTTCCCGCGCCTGGATGCCCCTATTGAAGACATCTTTGGCTTTTCATATGCCAGCACCCTCAACCTGATTACATGCAGCGGTGACTATGACGCCGAAACAACGGAACGGGCTGAACGGACCGTAATTTATACCAAATTGGTTGAGGAAAAAAAGGATAGCCTCTGATGCATAAAACTGCTTTTAGAAGTCAAAGTGAGTTCGGCTCTAAAATACAGATATTGATTTAACCATGCCCTTCTCACAGGATTTGCTCTAGAATCAGCAAGCAATTCGGTGAGTAAATTAGCAAAGAAAAATGCTTGGAGAAACTCCAGGCATTTTTTATATACTCCCATCACCGAACGCATCACACCCATTTCAGTTTCTCCCCTTCAACCCTCTGTTCCTTTTTTTTTACAAAAAAAGACACTAAGCATCCATGCTCAGCGCCTTTCTCTTATTTCTTGAAAATCCCGAATGGCTTGCCAATTGGCAGGACAACTTTTCCAAAGTGGGTGTTCAGCACATTGGCTGCTGATCCGTAGAAGGAAAGAATTGCAATTCCCAGTTCAGCTACGGCTGCCAGCATATGCGATGCCTCATGGAAGATATCAAATGAACTTAATGATAGTCCAATAAATAAGAAGTCAATCAATACGAAAATAAAGAACAGGACTTTATTTGTTTCCAGGGCTCCAATCGTCATGAAGACACTGAAAATCAAATAGCCGATGAAGGCCATTCCCAATTGCTTCACGTCGCCGTCAGCTGCAAGGCTTTCACCGAAAAATCCTAGCTGAATCAGCCAGGTCGTTCCGACACCGAACCAGAAGAGTCCGAACGCACCGAAAGCGGTCATTCCAAAGATATTATTATGCTTGGCATCAAGGATTGCCGCATAAAGCTGTGCTAGTCCACCAAGGAAAATTGCCCAAGGGATGATGAGTGATACGCCATCTGTGAACCCCAGTTTCTGGGATGATGCTACTAATGTAACCATAGCCAGTCCAAACAAACCTAGCGCTGATGGATCTGCTGTTGTAACTTTAATCTGTGTTTGATTCTGAGTATCCATTTCTGCCTCCTATAAATAACTGCCCAAGCACCTTGGTCAGTCCCGACAGGCGCAGGAGCTAGACAATTCATCAAAGTGAGTTGTCTTCATCTCTACATTTTCAAAAACATACTTTTGTACTTTACAGGATTCAAGTGTACGAGTCAATATGATTTATTTGTCATTTAAAACAAATCGAGGAACGCTGGCGAGTGAGCATGGTCTCCGCTTTGTTCAACAAAGAACAAAAAGCGCAAGCGCCTCGTTCAGCCCCGACAAGCGCTGGAGGGCCTGACAGTGAAGTCGTTCTTTGACTTCATTGGCAGGATCGAAGCGTCTCGAGGGGCTAGGCGCTGGAGCTGGATTAAGAAAACTACATGTAGTTATCCACACTTAAATAATTTTATAATTTCCTTAACAATGAAAAAGAGACGGATTATGTTATATCCGCCTCCTTTGATCCGTTCTATCAGCTTGTTCGCAAGATGAAATGAAGGTAATCCTAAAAATCCAATCTCCTACTAAACTGAAATCCTAACAAAAAGTTCCGGGCGCTGTATTTTACAGAGATATTTGCCTTCGATCAGAGCCTTACTTATGATACAAGCCGACCAGCCGTCTTCGGTTCTCTCTCTTAATCAGCTGCCACATCGGGACATATGTGATGCTAAATACGATCAGTGCCGCAACTTCAAGATTCAGATAATACATGATGCCGCTGCCAAAGAACGATAGGATTGTTTTAGCTTCTGTCGGACTCGCCAAATAGAAGAAGTTCGTATCAAACAGGAAATTGAAAATGAAGATTGGAACGGCAATTATGTTCACGACAAGATAAGTGAAAAGAATGGCTTTGCGGGGAACTCTGTAGCCTTCAAAAAGGATGAAATACAATGCGGCAATCGGAATGGCTGAGTGGTTGAGGAAGTATTCAATATAGTCGAAATGAGGAAAGGTGTAAGACATTTCAGGTGTAACCATGGCTAAAACTGCCGGCAAGGTGCCAATGAAGTAGAGCACGTAAAATCCTTTCACACTCTTTCTTAAAAACAAGTACATCGCCAGAAAGGAGCTGAGCGAACACATGTGTAAAGGCAGGTCCCCGATTTGCCATTGGCCGGTGAGGATGAGCCACATTTGATGAGAAACCTGGCACACCACCAGAGTCCAAAATATAATCCATTTCAAAACATTTTTATGCGGCTTGATTTGATTTCTGAATAGCACCAATCCAAGACAAACACCAAGGAAAAGTCCCAGGGTAACCAGGTGCTCAGCAGAAAACAGTTCAAAACCCTGCATTCCCGTAACAGAAAACATGATGTAATCACCTCGCTGTACATTTAAAATGCTGTTAACTATAAATGTATGCTTGAGAACATCGGTTGAACACAGGAATTCGTACAAAAACATGAAAGACAGTATACAAAAAAGCACAGGGTACGTCCCCATGCTTCACTTCTATCTCAGGTACATAGGCAATCTAAAAGTAAATTCAATGCCTGCTTCTCTTATTTAGCCTGCTTCAAATATAAAGGCAGGGTAAATGTAAATTCGCTTCCTTTGCCCGGCTCGCTTATAGCCCTGATTTCACCACCGTGCGCTTCGACGATATATTTTACGATCGCAAGGCCCAGACCGGTACCGCCAGATTCCCTTGAACGAGATTTTTCACCGCGGAATAATGGATTGAATATGAATGGCAGATCTTCTTCTACGATTCCTTGTCCATTATCCTTAATGCTTACATGGAGATATCCGCTCTGGTTCTCTACTTTCAACAGGATACTCGTCCCGCCGTACTTGACTGCATTCTCAACCAAGTTCGCCATGACTTGCTTGATCCTGTCGCTGTCTATTTGGAGACTGACGGATGGCAGTGGATCAGCAAGCACTAATTCTACTCCCTGATAGTCCAATTGCGCACTATGAAAAGCCTCCTGGAAAAACTCAAAGCTGTTCACAAGATTCTTATCTATTGAAAGCTGCTCGAGCTCAAACTTCGAGAACTCAAACAAGTCTTCGATCAGCCTGTCCAGCTGGTTTGTCTTTGATTTGATGACTGAATAATACTTTTTTTGCATCTCCTCATTCTTGGCAATCCCGTCTTCCAACCCTTCCACATAGCCCTTGATCGAGGCAAGCGGTGTCCGTAAGTCATGGGAGATGCTTGCGATCAGTTGCTTACGCGCCCGCTCATATTGCTGCTGCTGTTCTATTGACTTTTTCAAGTGGTCACGCATCAGGTCAAAGCCATGGATGAACCTGCCGATTTCATCCTGCTTTCCATATCTGATTTTATAGTCAAGGTTCCCATCAATGACTTCCTCTGTCGCATGATATATTTCCTTTAGAGGGTGAAGGATCGTCTTGGAAATATACCATGTCCATAGCAAAATCAGCGCAAGCAATACCGACAGGCCAATACCAATCGCTCCGAGGATGGCATAAATCATTTCTTTGAACTGACTAAATGGAGGTACGGAGAGCGAATTAGCCTGGATTTCCGCAGACAACTCGCCATGCTCCTGTGTCAGCACGTCAACATTAAGCTTTCCCAATCGGTCCAGCCATATGGATGCTTCCTGTCTCTTTTGATACCCCGAAGAGTTGAATATAGTCTCGCCCTCTGAGGAATAAACAGTCAATCCAATCTGGTATTTTTGCATCAACGGCTTCACTTTTTCGTAAAAAAGATCGGGATCCTCAAGGTACTGGGCATTCTCATTAATCGTTGTCTTAACCTCTGACAAAAGCACGTCGAGTTCATCTTCGCTCCTGCCCGCCCGCTCTTCCATACCTGCCGAATAAAAGGTCATGAACAAAATCGCTGCCGCAATCGGCACAATGATAATACTGACAAAAGCGAGAATCAACCGCGGTTTCAGCCCCCACCTCATTAGCTGCCACCATCGAACTTATAGCCGATTCCCCAGACAGTTTTAATAAACTGAGGTTCTGACGGGTTAGGTTCAATTTTTTCACGAAGCTTCCTTACATAAACGGTGATCGTGTTCGTATCACCGACATGCTGATAGCCCCAAACGTTTTCGAGCAGCTGTTCCTTTGTAAACACCTGGCCTTTATTGGCTGCCATGAAGGCGAGCATCTGGAATTCCTTTGCTGAAAGTTCGACCTGCCTTCCGTCCGCTAGAACGGTATATTCTTTCAAGTTAATTTCAAGTCCAGGATATCTAATCGTATTTTCAGTTTCCTTCTGGACTGACAAGTGCTTAAACCTTCTCAGCTGCGCCTTGATCCGGGCAACAAGCTCCCCCGGGCTGAACGGTTTGGTGACATAATCATCCGCGCCAATGCCAAGTCCAATGATTTTATCAGTATCACTCTTCTTCGCGCTCATGATAATGATCGGAATATTAGATTCAGCCCTGATCCTGCGGCAAAGCTCAATCCCATCCATTTTTGGCAGCATGACATCGAGCACTGCCACCGTGGGCCTATGTTCAATAAATTGATTCAATCCGTCAAGCCCGTCAAAAGCCAGAACACTGCGATATCCTTCCGCTTCCAGGTAATCACGGACAAGCTCGGCAATCTCATGTTCATCTTCCACAATTAAAATCAAATCTTCTTCCATGATTAGTACCGTCCTATTTTAAAAAATAAAGGAAACCACAAATGCGGTTTCCTCTTTCATAACATAGTAAAGCTTAAGCTGCAACGTCACGCTTGTTAAAAATGAACAATGATAGAAAAGTAAACAGCCCGAAATAAATCAGCAGCATCACGATTGAAAATGTCATTGTCATTCCTTCAGCCAGCGGTGTCCCCGTGGTGTACTGCTGAAGATCTGTGTTCGCAAACAGGATGTACTTCACCCAGTCGTACTGGCTTAAAAGCTGGACGATCTGCGGACCCGTAAACATCAGGAACAAGGAAATTCCGATGGCGAGCGAGCTGCTGCGGAATACAGTCGAAATCATGAAAGCAAGAGTGACCATCATAATCAAGTCAATGCTCCTGAATCCAAACAGCTCAATAATATGGGTGACCATATTCTGCTCGATAACCCTGCCATTGCTGTAAGAAAGATATGGAGTTTCCGCTCCGCTGAAGCCGAAAAAGATCATTCCAAACAGGAAAGAAGTGCTGAATAATAAAACGAGCATCAAAAGTGCGAACAACAGGGTCGAAGCATATTTCGCCAGGAGTACTTTGGTTCTGCTCACAGGGCGAATCAGCAGCAGCTTGACTGTCCCCCATGAAAATTCACTTGCTACCATCCCAGCAGCAATCACAATCGTAAACAAGGCCGCAATCCCGGTGAATGTCGTCGCATCAACCATATAGCCCCAAAGTGAATCCCGTTCAATTGGCGCAAGATCATGTTCGATTCGGTATTCATTTAAGGCGATTCTTTCCTTCAACAGTCGCTTTTGGGCTTCAAGCATCGGCGCTGACTCCAGGCTCTCTGTCAATTGCGCATTTTCAGCGCTCAGCTGTGACTTCCAGTCAGCATTGCTGCCGGGGTCCAGGACAAACTTTGTAAAAATACCAACAAGGGCAACGACGAGCACCAGTATTCCAATCATCACCCATGTTCCCATACGTTTATAAATTTTTATGTTTTCATTATGAATCAGTCTGAAAAAATGGCTCACTTATCTTCCCTCCGTCATTTCCAGGAATTTTTCCTCCAAGGTTCTATTCCCAGTAGAAATCTTATAGATGCTGAACTCATTTTCCGCTAGAGCCTTAACTAGTGCGGGCACCTTTTCACGACTGGCAGAAACCAGCAGTTCGTTTCCGTTGATCTTTGGATTGAGCTCAGAAAACGTCTGTTCAACAAACTCCCTTGCTTTTTCAATCGGTTCAACCTCAATTACAGTGTTCACCGTATCCCCGACAAAGTCTCCGACTGTTTCCACGCTCACCAGATGTCCATCCTGGATAATTCCAATCCGGTCACACATCAGCTGCATCTCCGAAAGCATATGGCTGGACACAAAGACGGCGATCCCTTCTTCATGAGCGACCTTGCGGATGTAAGTACGGATTTCCCTTATACCGGCAGGGTCCAGGCCATTTGTCGGCTCATCGAGAATCAATAAAGCTGGCGAATGCAATAATGCCTGGGCGAGTCCAAGCCTCTGCCTCATTCCGAGTGAATAGCCCTTGACCTTTTCATGAATCCTTTTTTCAAGCCCTACCAGCTTCACGATCTCATCGATTCTATTCCTTTTCACAGGATTCGGCAGCATCCGTGCATATTGAAGCAAATTATCATAACCTGAAAGGAACTTGTACATCTCCGGATTCTCAATGATTCCGCCAACATGCGAAATTGCTTTCTCAAAGTTCTTCTCAATGCTGAACCCATTGATCAGCACTTCCCCTTCCGTAATGCCCATCAACCCAACCATCATCCTGATTGTCGTCGTCTTTCCCGCCCCATTCGGCCCAAGAAACCCGAACACCTCACCCGGAAAAACATCCATGCTGATTCCATGGATAATCGTTTTATCTCCAATCACTTTCTTTAAATTCTTTATTTCAACTATCGGTTTTTTCATTGATCATTGCCTCCCTTTTCACAACCTCTATACTGTCAGCGAAACGCTAAAATACCCTTATGAAATTATTAATAAATTATTAAAACGAGACATGGGGTCAGTTCTTCCGTATCATTTTTTGCATATTTTCACAAAATGATTAAAATACAACTGTTTTATAGCACGAACCTCGACCTTGCCATTAAATGCTTTATAATTTCGGTTAAGTATTCCTTTCCTATTTATAAAAAAGAAGCACAGGGTACCTCCCTGCACTTCCCATTTCTTCTCCATAAGGGGCAGTGTTCTCGGCTAATCGTACCCTTATACCTCCATCTCCTTCTCTATAAGGGCACAGCTCTCAACTTATCGTACCCTAATGTCTCCATTTTCTTCGCTATAAGGGCACCATTTTTAAAAAATAGGTTTCACCTAAAGCCACACTTCTTTATAATCCTCGATATATTTCCTGATGCTGGACGGCTTTCTTCCAGTTACCTTTTCAAAATCATCCTTTATGCCTTTTGCCAGGCCCAGTTTAGTTGGAATGTGGATGCCGGCAACAACATTTATAAAACTTTCATCGCTATCAGAGGATATCATGTAATTTTTGAATTCTTTTACTGTAGGGTTAGAGTAAGCTATTTTTGTCCCGAGAACTTCCGACATGATAGTGGCTACCTCATAAAAATCCAGCGCTTCATCTCCGGTTATGACATATTTTTCATTTGCATGCTCTTCCGGTCTGCCCAGTGCAATCGCCGCTACTTCGGCAATATCCCTGGCATCGACAAAACTAGTCTTGCCTTTTCCTGCAGGCACAAAAATGCGTTTCCGCTCTTTTAGCTCCTTATATAAAAAGTCATTTAAATTCTGCATGAAATAACCTGCGCGCAAAAATGTATAGGTAATTCCAGACTTCTTTATTAACTTTTCATTTTTAAAATGGTGGATGAATGGCATGAATTGGACATCCTTAACCGAAAGGTAGACGATATGGCAGACGCCCTTCTTCTTAGCTTGTGTGACAAAGGCATCAAACTCAATGCGATCTCCGGGAGGATACATCAGAAAAATCCCATTTACTCCTTCCAATGCCTCATCAAACGTGTCTGGCTTTGAAAAATCAAGTGCAACAAAATCAAACTCGGAACCATGCCGCTCTCTCGCCCGTTCCACATTTCGGACAGCACATTTCATCGGAACTTGTTTCTCCTTTAATCTCTCCGCCACCTCATAACCAACCTTACCATTGAATCCAGTCACCAATATCGTCATGTCCCTTCCGCCTTTCAATATTCTTTTGTAGACCAGTCTATATAATTAATTCGAATAAACCAACACTACTTACTTCAATAGTGCTGGAATATTTTTTGCTGCTAATAACAGGGGTTCATTGTTTCCCATCGTGAATGACAACAAAAAAGCGCCTTCTATCATTGTGTTAATGACGATTCCGAGTTCCCTTGCCCTGCCTTCTTCATAGCCCGATTCAAGCAGTTTGTCAGTAAACACTTGCTGGAAACCTTCATAGCCATTTTGGCACGCTTTCCTGATTGGTTCGCTGAAAAGAGCGGTCTCAAGTGCGACTGCCGCAATTGGAACTCCCTCTTGGCTGTCATCATTCTGATATTGCTCTGCCATTTTTTCTATAAAACCCTGAATCGCTTCAATGGCGTGAGTTTTTTGATCCAGCCCCCGTTTAATGCGATCCCTGACATGCTCGGCAGTCATTCGAACAGACTCAACCGCAAGCTGTTCCTTTCCATCAGGAAAGTAATAGTATAAAGAACCCTTCGGTGCTCCGCTTTCCTTCAAGATATGGTTCAAGCCCGTTCCATGGTATCCCTGAAGCTGGAACAACCGAGATGCTGTACTGATCAATTTATCCCTTGAAGTCTCCTTCATCGTCCTTCACCTCTCACTTATATTTTATAACGATTGGTCTATATATTACACTAGCAATGTAGACAAGAATATGTCTATTTTGGGTAAATCCATTCTTCTGCTCGTGACTGGCCCACTGTCACCAAGTCTATGTCCATATAAAAACAAAGCACAGGGCAGAATCCCTGTGCTTGAATTACTTCAACATCCTCCACAAACCCCAATTCACTGCAAACATCAAAATCGCATATCCTGCAACGCCAAACGGCAATTTCAATGCTAAAAAGTGAAGTCCCACAAAGACAGGGATGATGAGGAAAAGAAGAAATACCTTGATGTCTCCACTCTGCTGGACGGCGTCGAATGGCTGTGAAAAGGCGAGTTCCTTTCCTCCTGCCAGAAAGCACACTGCTGTATAGATCAATGCGGCCATTAATATCGCAATCAGGTCATCCAGAATCCTCACACCAAACAAAAAGCTGAACATAACCGACACGAGCAGGAACAATGGCAAGAACAGCTGAAACAAGAATGCCTTCAATGCGGCTTTATTGATGAGACCAAGCTTTTTTACTGGTGCGACCTGATAAATCCAGCTGCCTTTATAGGAACCTGAATGCGCGAGCATGATGACTGACGTCGGGATGACCAGCATGATTGAATAGATGGTCAAATAATAACCGCTCGCCCTGAATTCTTCGAAACTCATTATGGAATAGCTGTTGAACATGAACACGAAAGGAATTACCACTGCAAAGCCGAGTGAAGGATAGACCTTCAGCTTGAAATCGCGCTCATTTTTCATCATGATCCTGGCGAACCGGAAAAATGGCAGCTCATCTTTGGAAACCAGCATCGGCATGGAACGGAATAGCTTCCATTTGTTGCTGGCTTTTTTCTTGCCAGTCTGGCTCGAAAGCTTTTGCAGATTCCTTTCGAAGTCCGGGATCATCTTCAAATAAACGATGATGGATACAACCGGTCCAAGTACGGCCAAAGTAGTCAATATCATACTTCCGATGCTTCTGCCTCCCCCAAGCAGCACATCGAACAGACCGCCAAACCACATTGGCGGAAGCAATAGCTGCCACCAGGCAAAATCGATTGTATAATCGAGATTCACCAATTCAAAAGAGCGCGCCACCACCTGATATCCGATCATCATGCCAACAGTGAGGGCAATCTGGACATAATTAATAATGTCCTTAAGCTTTTCACCGTCAAAATACCGCAAAATAAACAGGTACAACAAAGCTGTGAAGGCAATGATAAAAATGTCAGCCAGCGCGAATGAGACAAGGAACAGCAGAGTGAACATGATGCCCTTGAAGAACAGGCTGACCAACAACGGAATCAATGTTGTTGCCAGGGTAATGTACAGCATGTAAATCGTCACATGCAGCAGCTTTGCCATACTCACAGTCTTCGAGTTAACTGGTTTCGTAGCAAGGACGCTTTTGTCCCGCAAGTCGAGCAACACCGATGAAAAATCGGAAATCAGCGTCGTCATGATGATGAACATGAAGATGCTGAACAGGATTGACACTTGAAATAGATAATTATCTTTTAAAAATAGAAACGGGATCAGCATCAATCCAAAGAAACCATAGATCCACAATGATTTGAAGAATTCATTCTTCTCCGGTTTAACCTTCTTTTTCCTCGACTGGTTGAACACAGTCGGTTTCCGGCGCTGATCCATTGTCAGCTTGACCTGGAGGATTAGCCGCATCGTCCTGTAATCAACACCCATTTTTAAAAATAATGGCTTAAAAACATCCAGCAGCTTTAAAACGAAAAAATTGTCCATCGTTACCCCTCCTTAACGATGGATACAAATTCAGAGGCACGATCCTGGTGCTCATGGAAGCCGGTCATTTGATTGAATATATTCTCAAGTGACCCTTCTTTGCTCTGACTCTTCAATTCTTCAAAACTGCCATTTGCCACGATATGACCGCCATGCAGCAAAACGATCCGATTGCTGATTTTCTCGACGACGTCCATGATATGTGATGAATAAAAAATCGTCTTCCCTTCAGCAGCGAACATGGCAAGAATCTCTTTAAAAACCATCACACTGTTCGCATCCAGACCCGTCAACGGTTCATCAAGGAACAGCAAATCAGGATTATGTAAAAAGCTAGATACAATCAGCGTCTTCTGCCTCATCCCTTTCGAAAAAGAGGAAATCCGGGATTGATAGACCTCAGCAAGCCCGAACACATCGAATAGCTGCTTCGCTTTCCTGTCCGCATCGTCATAATCCATCCCATACAGCTCGGCAACGAACGTCAAATACTCCTGGGCCGTAAGCGAATCATACATTTCAGAAGTCTCAGGAATATAACCGATTCTCCGTTTGTAGCTTTCACCCTGCTTCGCAATATCCTCTCCAAAAATTTCAATCTGCCCGGAATACCCTTCCTCAAGGCCAAGCATCAGTTTTACCGTCGTACTTTTGCCCGCGCCGTTAGGCCCTATGTATCCGATGATTTCCCCTTTATCAACCTTTAAATCTATTCCTTTCAGCACCTCTTTGCTGCCATACGACTTTGTCAGGCCAGTGATTGATAATATTTCCGAAGACATGACTCTCCCCCTTTTAAAAATGGTTCAAAATACCATATCATCATTCTAACATAGTAGTAAAATACTGGAATGGCATTTGGGGTATTAAACAAATATCCCCCTTATCAATAAAATAAGGGGGCATCCTGCTACACCACTTTTTCGAAAAAAATCTGTACGACAAGCGCAACTGTCATCACCCGCAATATCGGTTTTACATAATTGGGGTTCAGCTTGCTGGCAATCCTTACGCCGATTTGTGCTCCTGTCACTGAACCGAGCATCAAGGCAATGGTCAGCGGCCAGATAACAGCCCCGTTAGAAATATAGGTAATAGCCGCACCAAAACAGCTCGAAAACGTGGCAAGACGGACATATCCGACTGCCCGGATGTAGGCGATGTTCAAATGACCAAACAAATATAGCATCAGCGTACCCTGTCCCGGCCCAAAAAGTCCATCATAAATCCCGATTGCGTATAGACCAAGAACACTTTTACCATAAGGCTTTAATGGCTGATCTCCAGACATGCTCCCTTTCCCCAAGAATGAGGCGAAAAAAGCAAAAATCAGCAAGCCAATCGCCACTACATACATGTCTTCACTTGAAATTTTTGAGGCTATGAACCCTCCGCTCACCCCGCCAATCAAACTGACAGGGATGATCCAGAATGACTCCTTAAAAGTTATTTTCTTTTCTCTATAAAGATGAAAAAAGCTGGAGAAGGAGCTGATTGTATTCGAAACTTTATTGGCAGCAATCGCAGAATGGACAGGCATGCCAAGAACAAGCATCGCCGGTAAATTGATCAATCCCCCACCACCAGCGAGAGTTCCAACCGTCGTCGCAAAAATCCCAATAAAAAATAGAATGATATAATCCATATTCTTACACCTCCTGGTATTATTATATTTCGGATTCCTCAATAAGAATATTTAATGTTTATGATCGCAACTCATAAGAATTAGTTATTGAACAGGCCAAAAAAAAGCATAGTTATCCTATGCTTGATTCATACTTGCCAGGAATGCCAGCTTCTTTTATTCTGCGATGTACCGCCAGGAATAGTCTATTTTGAACCGCAATCCGGCTCATTCCCCATTCTTCTGTCTCCCCAGGCACACATCAAATTCAGTATATCTTTTAAGCTCTCGCCCTCCTCACTGAGTGAGTATTCGACTTTAGGCGGAACTTCATCGTAGACTTTCCGATTGATGATTCCGTCTTTCTCCAGCTCCCTCAGCTGCTGCGAAAGCATTTTCTTCGTAATCGCGGGCATGGCTCTCTGCAATTCACTGAAGCGCTTTTCGCCTTCTTTCAATAAGCATAATATGACCACCTTCCATTTACCGCCGATCACTTCAAGAGTGGCTTCCACTGGTACATTGTATTTCGTCATGTTCAACCTCCAAATTCAGGATAGCCCTCCACCATAAGGGTATATTTAAAATACGGTTACTTATAAGTTACCTGGTTACATAAAAGTGCCGTCTTACAATCACAGTACCTACTCATTATACTTAAATAGAACTTTTACTCAAAAGGAGAAGATGATGTTGAACAAACCATATCCACGTTCATTTTCACATATAGGTTTATCTGTTCCCAATGTCGAGGAGGCTGTCAAATTTTACACAGAGGTTCTGGGATGGTACATAATCATGGAACCCTCTGAAGTAATTGAAGACGACAGTCCGATTGGCCAGATGTGCACAGATGTATTCGGGAAGGGCTGGGGAACCTTCAAGATTGCCCACCTGGCTACTTCTGATAAAATCGGCATCGAGCTATTTGAATTTCCAAATAACAAAGCTCCAGAAAACAACTTCGAATACTGGAAGACGGGAATCTTCCATTTTTGCGTCCAGGACCCTGATATTGAAGGTCTTGTTGAAAAAATTATCGCTAACGGTGGCAAGCAGCGCATGCCAATTCGAGAATATTACCCTAATGAGAAACCATATAAGATGGTCTACTGCGAAGACCCATTCGGCAACTTAATCGAAATCTATACACACAGCTATGAATTCACCTATTCACAAGGGGCCTATTAAAAAGGAGAGTCTGCCATGAAAGCATTATTGTTAGAAAACAAAGGAAAGGTATTTGAAATGAGAGTAGGCAACGCGGAAAAGCCCTCTCCTGGACAAGGAGAAATCCTTGTAAAAATTCATGCCACCGCCTTGAATCCTGTTGACTATAAAACAGGAAACGGCGGGAACCCGAACTGGACCTATCCGCATATTCTTGGCCTTGATTCAGCCGGGACCGTCGAAGAAGTAGGTGCTGATGTCACGTACGTCAAGGTTGGCGACAGAGTCGTCTATCATGGTGACCTAACGAAAAAAGGTGGATTTGCGGAATATGGTGTGACCACAGCTCATACCGTTTCCATTATTCCAGCAGGTGTGTCATTCGAGGAAGCCGCTGCATTGCCAACAGCAGGCTACACCGCTTACCAGGCAATTTTTCACAAGATGCATGCATCTGAGGGCCAAACGATTTTAGTACATGCCGGAGCTGGCGGTGTCGGAGGCTTTGCAATCCAGTTGGCTAAACACGCCGGTTTGACTGTTATGACAACAGCTTCATCTGCCAACCATGAATATGTTCACAGCCTTGGCGCAGATTATGCTATTGACTATCGTGAAGAAGACTTTGTGGAAAAGGTGTTGGAGATTACGAATGGACGAGGGGTAGATTTAGTCCTCGATACAGTTGGACGCGACAACGCCGATAAATCCCTGAAGGCGCTTGCCTTCAATGGACAGATCGCGTTCATTGCCGGTCCTCCCAATGTAAATGATGCAATTTCATTTGCCCATCCATTATCGTTCCACCAGGTTGCTCTCGGAAGTGTGCACGAGTCTAACAATATTGAGCAGCAAAAAACGCTCGCAGAGATGGGAGACCGCATGCTTTCACTACTTCAGGAAGGAACTATTAACCCTATGGTCGAGAAAGTGATTTCATTGGAAGAAGTGCCTGAAGCATTGGCTGAACTCTCCACCAGAAGAGTTAAAGGAAAAATCGTTGCTAGAATCACAGTATAGAAAACCCATGAGATATGAACCCGCAGTCGTGATTACTCCGATTACGGGTTCATTCATGTTATTTATGTGACCATAATCCTGGAGTTTTTCTCTTTATGACCGTCACTAACCAACACAGGGACGATGATCATGTTTTCTGTATCAAAACATGTTCGCCGCCCCTGTGTTTTCTTTTACTAAGGTAACCTCACACCACGAGAACTCACATACAATGAATACCACTCCTCACGGCTGAGGCTGATATTGACTGCATCTCCGCACGCTCGGATCCTTGCGGGATTGACGGTGCCGATGACAGGCTGGATTGATGCTGGATGTCTCATCAGCCACGCGAGCACGATGGCTTCTGGTGTTGTTTGTTTTTCTTCTGCAAGCTCTTGTACCATGGCCGCAGTCTGCTTGACACTTTCGCTTTCATTCTCGATATTTTTTCCAGAATAGAGACCTTTCGCAAGAGAACCCCAGGATTGAACCTGAATTCCTTCCATCTGCATAAACTCCATAGTCCCATCAGGGAAGATGTTTTGGCGTGCAGCCTCCTGGTTCACATGGACACCAGTCTCAAGCCAGCCGATATTATTCAAGCTCATTTCCAGCTGATTGACGATGATTTTTTCATCGGTATGCTTCTGCAGTAAACGGATCTGACCAGCGCTCATATTGGAAACACCGAATGAACGCACCTTGCCGGACGCTTTTAGCTGATGAAAGGCTTCGCCAACCTCAGCCGGTTCCATTAGAGGATCGGGACGGTGCAATAACAGGATGTCAAGATACTCGATGCCAAGCCTTGAAAGGATACCATCCACACTGTCGAGTATGTATGATTTAGAAAAATCATACCTGCCTGGGAGGCCAGATTCCTGATCAGCGAAACGAATGCCGCATTTCGACTGGATGATGATATCCTCACGAAGTCCGGGCTTATCTTTTAAAACCTGCCCGAAAACTCTCTCTGCTTTTCCCAAAGTATAAATATCGGCATGATCAAACATATTGATTCCTGACTCTATCGCCGCTTCTACCGCTTCATGTGCCTGCTTGACATGTTCCGGTTCGATCGGGCTGCTGTCCCAGCTCCCGCCAAGCCCCATGCAGCCAAACACAAGCTGTGAAGCATTTAATCCATTTTCATTTATAGGCAGCTTTTTCAAATTTACCTTCCTCCTTAAAAATCTTTGCAAGACATTCTATCATATTAAAAGAAAAGACTGTAATGTAAGGCAACTAAGGAACAAAAAGCGCAAGCGCCTCGTTCTGCCCCGACAAGCGCTGGAGGGCCGACCAGTGAAGTCGTTCTTTGACTTCACCTGAGCGGACCGAAACCGAAAAGTATAGCCGACTGTCCAGAAACGCAGAAACTGGAGACTCCGCCAAAGAAGCGCTTTTTGCTTCTGCCGGCGGAGTTGAAGTTTCGGAGTTTCTAGGAGGCGACACTAGACAATCCGAAAAGCGGAGGCGACTGTCCAACTCCGACAAGCGCTGGAGGGCCTGACAGTGAAGTCGTTCTTTGACATCATTGGCAGGACCGAAGCGTCTCGAGGAGTTAGGAGCCGCAGCTAGACATGCGACTCGAGGGGCTAGGCGCTGAAGCTGGATTAAGACCACTACATGTAGTTATCCACAATTAAATAATTTTATAATTTCCTAAACAACAAAAAAGAAGCATAGGGTACCCTTTGCTTCCTTTACTCTAATATTTGCTATATAGTCTTTTCTTACAAATCCTGTGTGATTTGCGTCAAATTGTCGGTTGTGATGGCCAGATGGTCGACTGCCCGGTCGATTTCTTCGAAGTACTTTGAGAAGGACTCGAGTTCTGTCTCAATCAGTTTACTCTGCTGTTTGCTCTTGTCCACTTCCTCCAGGATCCGGTCGAAAAAGTCTGTGATTTGGTCCATCTTATCCGAGCCGCTTTTCACCAATTCATTTACTTCGAATGACTTTGAGGTCACATTTTCGATTTGCGCATTCGTTTTCTTGATAAGATCACTTACATTCACGACGGAAGCCTTTGTCTGCTCCGCCAGCTTTTTCACTTCATTCGCCACGACAGCAAAGCCTTTACCATGCTCCCCGGCTCGTGCTGATTCAATGGAAGCATTCAAAGCAAGAAGATTCGTCTGCTCCGCAATCCCCTTCACCAATTTGACAACTTCATCTATTTCCTGAGAGATACTCTTTAAATCCTTGATCTCTGTCGTTATGGAGGACATATGGTGCATAATATTTTGCATCTGTACCTGCTGAAGATCAATGCCCTCTTTCCCCTGGCTTGAGCGATTCTGCACTTCCTCAGCTGATTGGACACCTAATGTAGCCAGCTCGACCATCATTTTTGTTTTTTCCGTTAGAGTCGTAACAGAAGCACTCGTTTCTTCAGTGACTGCAGATAATTCCTGGGCAGTAGCTGCGACCCGCTCGCCAATTTGCTTTTTGCGCTGCTCTTCCTGTTTGATCCTTTCTACTTCTTCCTCATACGCTTCAAGCACTAGCTGCTGCTCTAGGTTAAGGATTTTTGATACGACATTTATGGCTTCCAAAAGTTCATCTTGATCTAAGATGGCACTTTTCAGGATTGAAATAAAGGTTGTAAAAAGACTCTGGAATGCTGCCATGTACCACTTGGTTTTCAGTCCGATCCTTACATGAACATGCGCAATCGTGTTTCGCTGTTGAAGATAATTCTGATCAATATTACCATCAAACATTTCATGGATATGCCTGGACAGTGTCTGCTTCAGCCTCTCGACACTGCTGTTATCGTCAATGATTTTTAGGAGGCTTGCTTCCTTGCGAATTTCTTTATAATAATTTTCCGTGATGGTTTCCAAATGCTCCGCGATAAAAGGCTGAATCACTTTTGCAATCGCCAGATCCCTTTTTGTCAACCCGATAATAGAAAGCTGGTTAGAAAGATCCTTGTGAAAAGAAGTATCTATCACTACCTTATTTTCCAAGTCCTCAATAGCACTAAAAAGCTGGTTCATCTGACTTTTTTTCTTTAGTAACAACATTCGCGATTCCACATCCCTTAATAATAATTACAATATGATTCTCTCACGGAACAGGACTATCTTCCTGTATGGATGTGTGACTTTTACAATAAATTCACAATCCAAGACACAATTTCGACAAATTCCGCAGCAGAATAAGTAAGGAAGAGAATCGCTCTAATCGGTGAATCCTTTTGCTCATTTCCGTGAACTCTTGGGCTCCAATACCGTTCATTGGTGACCTCTTTTTCCCATACCAACGAATTTTCGGCGCTAATAACGCTTATTGGTGACCTCTTTTTTCCATACCAACGAATTTTGGGCGCCAATACTCCTTCTTGGTGACCTCTTTTTCCCATACCAACGAATTTTGGGCGCCAATACCCCTTATTGGTGACCTCTTTTTCCTATACCAACGAATTTTGGGCGCCAATACCCCTTATTGGTGACCTCTTTTTCCCATACCAACGAATTTTGGGCTCCAATACCGTTTATTGGTGACCTCTTTTTCCCATACCAACGAATTTTGGGCGCCAATACCCCTTATTGGTGACCTCTTTTTCCCATACCAACGAATTTTGGGCGCCAATTCCCCTTATTGGTGACCTCTTTTTCCCATATCAACGAATTTTGGGCGCCAATACCCTTTCTTGGTGGCCTCTTTTTCCCATACCAACGAATTTTGGGCGCCAATTCCCCTTATTGGTGACCTCTTTTTCCCATATCAACGAATTTTGGGCGCCAATACCCTTTCTTGGTGGCCTCTTTTTCCCATACCAACGAATTTTGGGCGCCAATTCCCCTTATTGGTGACCTCTTTTTCCCATATCAACGAATTTTGGGCGCCAATACCCTTTATTGGTGACCTCTTTTTCCCATACCAACGAATTTTGGGCTCCAATACCGTTTATTGGTGACCTCTTTTTCCCATACCAACGAATTTTGGGCGCCAATACCCCTTATTGGTGACCTCTTTTTTCCATATCAACGAATTTTGGGCGCCAATACCCTTTCTTGGTGACCTCTTTTTCCCATACCAACGAATTTTGGGCGCCAATACCGCTTATTGGTGACCTCTTTTTCCCATACCAACGAATTTTGGGCGCCAATACCCCTTATTGGTGACCTCTTTTTCCCATACCAACGAATTTTGGGCACCAATCCCTCTTATGAGAAACTCCGGGACGCTGTGAGACAAATCGTTTATTAATCCGTGTCCGCACTACCCTTACAAAAAGTTAAAACTACTTTTACATTCGCTTAAGAAAAATCTGAATATTCACCATATAGAATAGGGATAACGGGACAATGGGCTTTAAAGATTTGGATTCTAACCTACAGGAGGCTTAATTTATGAGAGTAGCGATTTTCACAGATACTTTCTACCCTGATATCAATGGGGTGCCCCCTCATCCTCTATCCAGAGTGCGGCTTTGCCTTCCCGAATGTACGCAGCATCAAAGCAGAACTTGAAGCTTTTGCACCCGATATCATCCACATAGCCACTCCCTTCAATATGGGACTTTGTGGTCTATATCTCTCGAAAAAACTGAACATCCAGGCAGTTGGTTCCTATCATACAAATTTTGATCATTACCTGAAATTCTATAATCTTTCTTTTTTATCTGCTTCACTGTGGAAATACATGAAATGGTTTCACAAACCACTCAAAAAGATCTTTGTCCCTTCATACGAAACCATCCGGCAGCTAAAGCGCCGCGGCTTCCGGAATACGGTGCTATGCCCAGCAGGTGTCGATTGCGCCCTTTATCCTCCTGGCTATGATCAGGATTCTATTCGGCAATAATACAGAATGTCCAAAAGATTCACTTTAAGCTTCGTTTGACCGTGGTTTTTTTACATTTATTTAACAACAACTCAAGAATGCCTTAAGATTGTTGAATTAGGATTAAGATAAAGACTATTTAGGAGGGATTGGATGAAGATTGCTGTTGCTGGAACGGGGTATGTTGGACTGATTACTGGTGTATGCCTGGCTGAGATGGGCCATGATGTCGTCTGCACGGATATTCGGGAAGACAAGGTACTCCTGCTTAAATCTGGATGTGCACCAATTTATGAACCTGGCATCAATCCGATGCTTAAAAAGAATCTGGATGCTGGCCGCCTTCATTTTACAATAGATTCCGAATTCGCTTATAAGGATGCGGATATCATTTTTATCGCCGTAGGCACACCAGAAAATCCAGATGGAACAGCAAATCTTGATCATGTCTATGAAGCAGCTTACACAATTGGACTGTGCCTCAATAAGGACTCTATTATTTGTACGAAAAGCACTGTGCCTGTGGGGACAAACGAGCAAATCATGGAAATCATCAATAGTGTCAAACCAGTTCATATTAATACACAATCGGTCTCTACCCCAGAATTCCTGCGTGAAGGCAGTGCCATCTATGATTTTTTCCATGGTGACCGAATCATCATTGGCACAGAATCTGAGGAAGCAGCCCTCTTGCTCGAACAGGTCTTCCTTCCACTTAAAATTCCTATCGTAAAGACAGACATTAGAAGTGCAGAAATGATTAAATATGCGTCTAACGCATTCCTGGCCACAAAAATCAGTTTCATCAATGAAATCGCTGCTATTTGTGATAAAGTCGGGGCAAATATTGAAGAAGTCGCCTATGGAATCGGAAAAGACAGACGGATCGGACCACAATTCCTGCAAGCGGGAATTGGCTACGGCGGCTCATGCTTCCCAAAGGACACGAAAGCGCTTGTTCAAATAGCAGGCAATGTCGAGCATCAATTTGAACTGCTTGAAGCAGTCATCAAGGTCAATAATCGCCAGCAGGCATGTGCCGTTAAAAAGGCAAAGGAATTGTTTGATTCAATTGAAGGTATGAGAGTCGCTGTCTTAGGGCTTGCCTTTAAGCCGGATACAGACGATATCCGCGAAGCAGCCTCACTCACGATTGTGAAGACCCTGCTTGCAGAAGGAGCTTCAGTCATCGCCTATGATCCGGTTGCCGTTCCGAATGCCAGAAGTGTCTTCGGGAATGTGATAGAATTTACGGCTGATATCCAAACAGCCATTTCAGGTGCCGAGTTAGTGATCATCGCCACTGAATGGGATCACATCAAGCATCTTCCTCTGGAAAAATATGTACAGCTGATGAGGAACCCGGTCATTATCGATGGACGTAATTGTTACTCACTAAAGGATGTAAGCAAGCACCCAATCACCTATGTTTCAATTGGAAGACCATCTCATATTGAAGAACATGCACAGACAAGGTCAAATTCAGCCAAGGAAGGATGGTACGATGAAACTTTTACTAGTATTCTACCAGACTGATCAAAGGATTTTTCGTGGGATCAACCGTCATTATCAAAACAGATTCCTAAATGCCTTTTTCCGTACGATCACTCATATGGGCGGTGCCCGATTCACGATTTCATCCATCCTTCTGTTGATCCTGTTCTCAGGAGGCCAGCTAAGACAGGCAGCAGTCTCAAGTGCAGTCGCATTAGCTCTCAGCCATCTGCCGGTGCATTTCATTAAAAAATGGTACCCGCGAAAGAGACCGTATATCATCCTTGAAAATACCTTTTTCCCGTCGAACCCCTTGCAGGACCATTCATTCCCATCCGGACATACGACGGCAATCTTTTCACTGGTCGTGCCAGTTATATTATTCATGCCAGCTTTATCGGCTGCTTTAATTCCGCTGGCCTGCATGGTGGCCCTTTCAAGAGTATACCTTGGACTTCATTATCCAACAGATATTCTCGTCGGTGTCCTGCTTGGTACTACAGCCGGCATTCTCAGCTATTTGTTCTTTCTCTGAGTGTCTCTTGGTTTTTACGATGATGAACGAACACTTCATTCGTAAACTTTGTGCAAAATCAGCGTTAATTTTAGAGACAGATAGAATGCGATAATTGTATTCGGTAACAATTAACCTGATAACGGCCTTGTATGAATTAGGTTTTAAAATTGGAGGGAGCCTGTCATGAAAATCGCATTTTTCACAGATACCTTTTACCCGGAGATCAACGGAGTTGCCCGTACGTTGAAACGATTCACAGACTATTTATCGGCACAGGGATTTTCCGTCAAGGTGTTCGCCCCGGAAAACCCCAGTGAAGAGTATGTTCCATCCCATATCCACCGATTTAAAAGCGCATCCTTTTTCCTGTATCCAGAATGTCGGATTGCATTTCCGAACTATTTTAAAATCAAAGGCGAACTTGAAAAATTCAATCCAGACATCATTCATGTCGCGACTCCGTTCAATCTTGGCATGATGGGGATTTATTGTGCCAAGAAAATGAATATTCCACTGGTGGGCTCATACCACACCGATTTCGACCAGTACCTGCAATTTTATGACCTTACTTTGTTATCCAGCTTTCTCTGGAAATACATGAACTGGTTCCACCGCCCCCTCCAGAAAATCTTCGTTCCCTCTCCAGACACAATGAATCAATTGACAGAATATGGTTTTAGCAATCTGGAGCTATGGCCCAGGGGCGTCGACTGCGAGATGTTCCACCCTTTTTATGACAAGCTCGCTGTCCGGATGCGCTATTCAATTAGAAAGGAATACATCCTATCTTATGCAGGAAGGCTGGCACCGGAAAAAAGCGCTGGACTCCTGCTGGATATTGCTAGAAATATGCCCTCCCAGATTGCCGATAAGGTACAATGGCTAATCGTTGGTGACGGGCCACTGAGGGAACAACTCGAAAAAGAAGCACCTGCAAACATGACTTTCACCGGCTACCTAAAAGGCGAACAACTTGCCGAGGTCTACTCAGCATCCGATCTTTTCATCTTCCCTTCGGCTACAGAAACGTTCGGAAACGTCGTGCTGGAGTCCCTTGCCAGCGGGACACCCGTTATCGGAGCTAATGCAGGAGGAGTGAAAAGCATCATCCAGGACGGACTGACAGGCCGACTATGCACACCACACGATATTGAGCAATTCACCGAAGCCGTCACTGGTCTTCTCACATCAGACAGCAAGAGAATCCAAATGGGCTACGAAGCCAGAAACTACGCCCTAACCCAAAAATGGGGGAAAATCTTCAATGACCTTATCAGCCATTATCAACAAGTTATCGAAACAAACCAGTACCCTGCTCCCATACCGGCAAAAAAGGAAGCATAGATCCCTTGCTTCCTTTTTTCTGTAAAAAAATAGTTGCGCCAATCCTTGCAGCCAGTAGCTGTGGGCACACCCAGAACATGTTTTATATAGAATTAACGAAAAACTTACAATTCTTTAACATATTAATAGTACATTTGGATTATAAACAATTCTCTTAGGATGGTACTCTATGACAGCAATGCTTTTTGATTCTTCACGAGGTCGCTCTTCCCAATTATTTAATGTTCACCATGCCTATCAGCCAATTTACAGCTTGCTTGATGATTGTGTTTTTGGTTACGAAAGTCTGATTCGAAACCCCGAGATTAAGAATCCTGAGGTGTTATTTTCTCTTGCCATGCAGCAGGATTGCTTATTCGACCTAGATCTTTTTTCCATCGTCAATAGCGTCCATACATTCGAGCGCCAGTCCAGGCATTCTTCTGCTCCCCGCCTGTCTGTCAATGTCTTTCCGTCCACCCTATTAGAACCGTCCTTTCTAATCAGATTGGATCGATTGATGAGCAATGTTTCATTGAAACCGGATCAGATCACTTTTGAGTTGAATGAAGCGGAATCTGTCATGTCGCTGGACAAGCTGAAGGCAGTCACCCAGCACCTGAAGTCACTGGGCTTCGCGATCGCACTCGATGATCTCGGAAAAGGTCAATCTTCTTTAAAAATTGCTTTGGAACTTGAGCCGGACATTGTCAAACTTGATCGGTATTTCACCATCGACCTTGGCCAATCTGTGAAAAAACAAACCTTCTTAAAATGGATTTCTGCCTACTTTATTTCTGAGGGCGTAGCCGTTACATTAGAGGGGATTGAAACAGCAGCAGAAATGTCCATCGCAAAACAAGCAGGCATCCAGTTTGGCCAGGGCTATTTTTTAGGAAGGCCAAATCCACAACTGTTGTATGCGCCTATATGAAAATGAAACGAAGGTGTCGTTATGCAAATGACGATCGGAGAGATCGCAGAGCAAGTAATTGTCGTTACTCCTTCAACTAGATGTGAATACGTTTATACCATTTTCAAGGAAAAACCAGCAATCGAAGGGGTTGTGGTCTGTTCAGATGACCGTCCGATCGGGTTGGTGACAAAAACAGCATTCTACCAGAAATTATCGACTCAGTATGGGTTCGATCTATTCATGAAAAGGACGATTGATCTTGTCATGATTCCTGACCCCCTTATTGTCGATCATTCAGTCCCGATAACTGAAACGACTGCCCAGGCTATGGATCGGGCTCAGGAACATCTATACGACTATGTCATCGTCACAAAAGAAGACCGCCTGATCGGCATCGTCAGTATCCGGAATTTACTGATGAAATTGGCTGAGGAACAAATCAGCATTGCCCGCTATTCGAACCCGCTGACTGGATTGCCGGGTAATTTCGAAATAAAGAATGCACTCAAGACAGCCATTTCCTATGAAAAATACACTATTCTATACATAGACATCAATCTGTTCAAGGCATTTAATGATACATTCGGGTTCAAACTTGGCGACGAAGTGATCCAGTATACGGCGACGATTATCAAAGACACCGTGTTAAAAAGAAGCATAAGCATGGAATCCTTCATTGGACATATCGGCGGGGATGATTTTATTGCCATTCTTCCCCATCATGAATTCAAGCCCATATGCCAGACTCTCATCAACAGATTCGAGCAGTTCACCCATCGATTTTACACGGCAGAAGAACTTGAGCAGGGGTTCATCCATGGAATCAGCAGAATGGGCGTTCTCGAAAACATCCCGCTTGTCGGATTATCGATCGCCGTCATCCAAAACACACATAAACCGTACAATACAATAGAAGAGATTAGCCTGGAAGCAGCCCGAATCAAGAAACGATGCAAATCACTCCGCAGAAGTGTATTCCTTACGAGCGAAGATAAGGTGCCTGAAAGCTTTCCGCTAAGTTGAGAAAAGATCGGGGACATTCCCGTCTTCTTGCCTTTCACTGTAATGGAAGAATGGGCACTTCCCCGTTCCGGATGCACAAGTTTCGTCCCATGCTCCGTTTAAAACAATAATGAGTAGTTTACTCCCGCTCATCCTAATTCCTTTGAATTTTCAGGAAAGTTTACTATGATTGAATAAGAACCTATTGAAATTGGAGGGTGTTACGATGGAATTAACGGTTTATTTGGCAGGCCAGATTCACGATGATTGGCGAGATCAGGTGGCTAAAAAGGCGAAGGAAAAGAACTTGCCTTTGGTCTTCGTCGGACCGCAGACTAACCATGACCGCTCAGACAATGTCGGCGAAGACATCCTTGGAAAACAGCCGGGCAACGTTTATAAGGACGCCGCTGCATCCGATATTAACAACTTCAGGACACAGGTCTTAATGCAAAAATCGGATATCGTCATCGCCCTGTTCGGCGAAAAGTACAAACAATGGAACACAGCAATGGATGCCAGCGCTGCAATCACGATGAACAAACCAACGATTATCGTCAGACCCGAATCCTTGATTCATCCTTTGAAAGAACTATCCAATAAAGCGAACGTTACGGTCGAAACGGTAGACCAGGCATTGGATGTCATCGGTTATATTTATGAATAAGAAAAGAAGCATGGGTGCACATTCCTGCGCTCCTTGAATAAAAATGAAGCATAGGCGCTCCTATGCTTCATTTTTCATTACTATTCAGATGACATTGCTGAATTTTTTATTCTAACGTTAACATGAGCAATTCTTCTGTCGTCCATTTCGGCAACGGTAAACACGATATCCTGATATTCAACCTCTGGATGTTCACCCGCAGCAGGGATATATCCAAGCTGGCCAAGGACAAATCCGCTTAGTGTATCATATTCTTCGCTTGGAAGTTCTATTTTTAGAGCATCCTCTACTTCATATAAATTAAGCGTACCCGTCATTATATATTGGTTTGCATCTACCTGAACAATTTCAGCGGCGTCAAGTTCCGGCTCATCATACTCATCGAAAATATTGCCGACGATTTCCTCGATCAGGTCCTCAATCGTCACTATTCCATCCGTTCCGCCATATTCATCAATCGCAACCGCCATATGGATATTGCTCTTCTGCATCACTTTAAATAACTGATCGAGACGCATTGATTCCAGTACGAAGTTTGGTTCGCGAAGCATGCTTCTCAGGTTAAACTGTTCCTGATCCTCACATTCAATGAACGGAATCAGATCCTTTGTGTGAAGAATGCCAACGATATGGTCGATGCTGCCTTCATATACAGGCATTCTTGTGTACTTTTCCCTGTTGACTATGGCAACTGTATCTCTCAGGCTGGTATCAACAGAAAGAGCGACGATATTGGTCCTGTGGGTCATGATATCAGAGATTGTCTTATTATCGAATTCAAAGATATTGTTAATCATCTCTTTCTCTGTATCCTGGATGGTCCCTTTTTCCATGCCCACATCGACCATCATGCGAATTTCTTCCTCGGTTACATTCTCTTCATCCGCATTTGGATCGACTCCAAACAGTCTGACGATTCCGTTAGTGGATAACGTCAATAACTTAACGAACGGAGAAGAAATCTTCGATAAGACTGTCAAAGGAGCAGCAGCGAACATCGCAATCGGTTCAGCTTTCTGCAACGCAAGCCGCTTCGGGACCAATTCTCCAAGTACGAGAGTAAAATAAGACAGCACTAAAGTGATTGTAATGACAGATACTAATTCCAGCATGCTTTGTGAAAGCGGCACACCCATTTCGCTTAGAAATGCTGCCATCCGTCCAGCAAAGCTTTCAGCCGCAAACGCACTCGCCAGGAATCCGGCCAGCGTGATGCCAATCTGGATTGTCGCGAGGAACCGGCTTGGTTCAGACATCAGATTGTACAGCATTTGCGCTTTGCGGTCACCGCCTTCAGCCATCAATTTTACTTTATTGTCATTTAAAGAAATCAGCGCGATCTCTGATGCCGCAAAGAAAGCGTTCAAGACAATCAGGATCAACAATACCACTATCTCTGTTCCCAAAAGGGATCAACCTCCAAATACCTATTTCTCATAAGTGTATCACATCATTTAAATGTCAGGACATTAAGAGCTTTTCTCCCTGCCGGTCTTTTATCCCCAATTCAAGTCAATGGATAGTCACTACTATTCTTTGCAAAAACCGATTATATCCTTCTGACATATTTAAGCAGCTTGCTTGACAGTCTTTTCCTTCGACATGAACCAGCCAGTGGCTGCAATGCCGACGAGTACCGTGTAGAAGAACAGTTTCCATTCAACAGAATGGGCGAATTCGTAAGAGATGACCCCGATATCCTTATGCCCCAGTGTCAATACAGCCAGCTTGACGCCTACCCAGCCAACAATCGCAAAAGCGGCGATTTCTAGACCTGGTCTTGATTGGAGCAATTTCACGAAAAGGTTGGCAGCGAAACGCATGATAATCAAACCGATTAATCCACCTGCAAAAATGACAAGGAACTTGCCGCCATCCATTCCGCCAATCTCCGGCAGGTTTGTGTTCGGCAAAGTCATCGCCAGTGCCACAGCAGCCAGAATCGAATCAACCGCAAAAGCGATATCAGCTAGTTCTACTTTAAATACAGTTGCCCAGAAGCCTGATTTCTTTTTATCTGTAGATTTGTTCTCGTCTTCCACTTTTTTAAAATAAAGCTTCCTGACTATGTGGTTAATGGCAATGAACAGCAGGTATAATGCTCCGATTGCCTGTACCTGCCAGACATCCACCAGGAAAGAAATGATGAATAGTGAAGCAAAACGAAAAACAAATGCGCCTGCCAAACCATAGAATAGTGCCTTTTTCCTCTCTTCTTCCGGGAGATGCTTTACCATGATCGCCAATACCAATGCATTATCAGCTGCGAGCAATCCTTCAAGAGCAATTAATAGCAGCAATACCCAACCATATTCAAATAAAATCGACAGTTCCAATCACTATTCCCCCTTTTAAAATTTATGATGCGTTTCCGTTTTTAACTCCCATGCGCCTGGCTTCAATCCGCTCATCGATTTTTTCAAGCAGCTTCTGATCCTCCAAAAGCTCACGCCTGTTCTCTTTCAGCAATTCCTCAAAAGTCACTTTTTTCTTTTTCACTCTGACCCAACTCCTTTCCAATAGTTTCATATTATTGAAAGTTCCAATTCGTCTGTGGCCGGCCTGAACATAGAAAAAGACCCTTACCAGACATGGTAAAGGTCTTCGAAACATAAAAAGACCTTTACCAAAATAGGCAAAGGTCTTGCTAACAACGATAACGTTGCCAACAAAGCCGGGAGATACGCGACCTCCGAAATGACGACTCTGTTGTAAAAGCTACTCCCCTTTAGGAGAACTATTCAATTAATGTAAGTACAATATAATTCATGTACAAGCACTCTGTCAATAAGTAAGTGAGAGTCTGAAAAAGTTGGCTCTACGCTTCTTTCATCAGCATTCCTGTGCTTCCAGGCCGATTATGGTAAAATCAAAATAAACTCTTTCCGGGGGTTAAGAATGCAAACCGAAACGAAAAATAAAAAACCTTTACGATATACAATTGGAATGATCCTTATTATTTCATCCTTCATTATTTGGGTGACTCCACTTGGCATTCCTTTTCTACCGATTCCCGGTAAAATGAAGGTCATCAGTATCACAAGCAGCCTGGTACTTGCTGAAGTTACCTTCTGGCTTGGAGCGATTATGGTCGGAAAAGAAGTCGCAGGTAAAATCAGAAAGTACTTTAACCCTAAAAATTGGAGAAAAAAACACGAAGAAAAACAAGAGAATGAAAACGAAGCATAGGGACGTTGAACCCTATGCTTCGTTTTCATTCAGTTCCTTATTTGCATCTGACCGGAATCCATATTTCACTCCGATACTTCGGTGAGTTCATATCTTTATTTTCGTTCCACAGGAGTTCGGGACCTTCTACTTGTTCATAACTCGAGGACGGGAACCATTCGGAGTAAATCCGCCCCCAGACATTTTGGAGAGTCTCAGGGAATGGGCCGACTGCTTCGAACACTGCCCATGTAGTTGGTGTAACTTCAAGTGAAGCTAAATGCTCCGGACACTCCTTCGTTGTCGCAGCGCCAATATAATGATCCAGGTCTCCCTTCCCCTCCATCCGGCCCTCGGAAAAATTTGTAGACGCACTGATTAATCCGTTAGGCTCAATATTCGAAAGGTCCTTCAGTTCCTGGATTTTTTCCATACTCAAGCTCTTCCACATCTCGGCAATCTCCGGGTTCACTCCATGGTAAATCAGCGGCACTCTTTTCGCGATGCCGACAATACGGAATGCTTCCTTCTCGACGATTCGATAATTCATTTCTGATCCTCCCTTTATTGATAACTGGAAGGTCATCGGCGGATAGGCTTTTAAGGAATGACCATGATTCCTGGCTTCCGACGGAGTGATCCCATGCAATGCATGAAAGGCTCTGGCAAATGAATCAGGAGAGGTGTAGCCATACTTCATCGCAACATCGATCACCTTCACATTGCTGTCTTTCAGGTCAAACGCGGCTAAAGTAAGCTTCCTTCTTCGGATATATTCTGTGAGCGAAACACCAGCTAGAAAAGAGAACATCCTCTTTAAATGGTATTCCGAACAATAAGCACGCTTCGCCACTTCGCGAAAATCAATCTCATCGGCAAGGGTTTCTTCAATATACCTCATGGCCTCATTCATACTCTGCAGCAAATCCATACAACGACCTCCTTCTACGTTAACAATAACAGGACCAAAACCATCCCACCCGACAATTCACGTACAGCTTTTGCAGGATAAAGTGGAATAGAAGCATTAGAGACGGACCATACTTCTGTCCTCAATTCTTTTTGGAACAATAAGTGGCCCCTGCTTCCAACTGTTCGTTCTTTTCTTCATTTTACCAGATAGAAGATTACCCCTGCTCCCAGCATGATAAAGCTAGTCCTCCCATTTCCCTAATTGTTATATTTTACTATATTTTAAAATCTTCCAATGTTAACCTTACAGTAGAGATGGTTAGGGGGATAATAATGAAAAACTTAGAAAAAGTCATTGATGAGCTTCAGTCCAAGGTTAATTTTTCAGGAGCTGTCATGCTTTTGAATGGGGACGGCCATGCCGAAACCGCAAACTTTGGCTATGCCAATCGGACTGACCTATTAAAAAACAACCAGGGAACCCGTTTCGGAATCGCTTCTGGCTGTAAGCTTTTCACAGCGATCGCCATTTGTCAGCTGGTGGAGGAAGGCAGGCTAAGCTTTGATACAAGATTGAAAGATTGTCTTGATATAGAATTTCCTAGTTTCAGTGAAGGAATCACGATCCATCATTTGCTTACTCATACTTCAGGTATACCTGATTACTTCGACGAAGATGTCATGGATGATTTTGAGGAGTTATGGATTAAGAGGCCGATGTATCACATCAGGAGCCTTAAGGATTTCCTGCCAATGTTCCAGAATGAGCAGATGAAATCCACTCCAGGGGAAGCGTTTCACTACAATAATGCAGGCTACATTTTGTTGGGCTTGATTGTGGAGCAAGCCTCCGGGACGGAATTCACTGAGTATGTACAAGAAAATATTTTCAAAAAAGCAGGAATGATGGATTCTGGTTATTTCTCCTTTGATGCTCTTCCATCGAACACAGCTATTGGCTATATCGACCTTCCTGATGGGAGTTGGAAAACCAATATCTACTCACTGCCGGTAAAAGGCGGTTCTGACGGAGGAGCGTACGTCACAGTAGAAGACATGAGCAAACTGTGGAAGGCGCTTTTTGGTCAACTTTTACTAAGTGAAGAGACCTTGCACAAACTACTGACTTCCCACGCCCAAGTTAATGAAACAGGCTATTACGGATACGGTGTCTGGATTAAGAAACAGGACGACCACATTCTGAAATACCATGTGATGGGCTATGACCCAGGAGTCAGCTTCCATTCTGCCTATTATCCAGCTTCGCAAGCCATTGCCGTAGTTTGCTCCAACAAATCAAGCGGAGCATTCGATATCATGAAGGCAATTGAAGATAGATTATGATTAAAAAGACTACAGGGACGATTCCTGTGATGGAACCGTCCCTGTGTTGATCACTAATGTGTGTTTTTATCGCTTAAGTTCGTAAATCCTACAGTGTCCCACTTCTCAATCTCTTTCTTTTGCTCTCTGTGTATCTCTAATATTTTTCTGAACGGTTATTGCTGCAAAGATACTAAGGACAAATGACATACCATAGAAGCCTTTTTCACTTAAAACAATACTTCCTGCATTGTATAGACCGATCGCCATTAACGAAATAGATACGATAAGCGCAAACCAGCTGATGCCATAATAAATATTCGTAACTGGTATGTCTTCCTCCCTATCTCTCACTGCCTTTTGTAAAGATACCGCTGCATAGAGACCGAATACCAATACGGCAAAATAATAGCCCTTTTCGTTCAGTTCCATCGCTGCGTTGAACAAACCAATCAGATAAGCGGAAACACCCACTAACAGAGCTCCCCAGGAAGCCCCCTTGAATGCTGCAGTAGGTTCCCCTTCTTTCCTTTCTACTTTCACTTTTGGCTTTCTTTCTACAGCTTTATCCAATGACACCTCATGCTCATTAGACATCATGTCTCTCCCCCAAATTTAACGAATATATAAAGCACCACGAAATTGCAGTGCTTATATCTAAATACATTATATAGAAGTTGTTTACAAATAATAGATAAAATTGTTATTTTTTCTAAAAATCAACTGAGATGAAGGTCAGATCATTATGGTTACTTAAGAACTTCTTGTAAATAATAAAAACAAAACCTAAGGAGGATTTATATGCAGAAGGATTCCAATTTCAAAGGAAATAAAGGTTCTGTTATGCAGCCTGGATATTCAGGAACAGATGCGGGACAAGTAAAACAGCAAATCCAAAAAGATGTAGCTGCTGGGCAAGGTGCGATGACTTCCCGAGAGGCAGGATCCATGCGCGATTAAAAAAACCACTTTGAGTGGTTTTTTCTTTAGCTAAATTACCTCAGTACGATGATCTCTCCCGTATCCGGGTTCACCATGACCCGCTGCTCTGCGTCCCCTGATTTTACCTTAAACGAATAGAAGTGTGTATATGCGAAGGGATGAAATCCCGAATCCATCACAGGTATGATCTGCTCTTTTTCGTTTATAAATTTCATACTTCTCCACGACGATTTCCTTCGCCTGATTATAGGTGAATCGAGGAATGGAGAAATATAGAATCGTTAGAAACAGCATGACAAAGACCCAATACGGCACTCTCCTTTTCCCCTTTACATCCGCTTTAAAATAAAGGGCATTTGTGACGAGGAGTATAACTGGCAGAGTCGATGGCCAAACACCAATATACACCGTTTGATCCACAACCATAATAACCAGAAAAATAACCAAAGAAATGCCCCAGCCTAAAAAAGATTTATCTATCCCCTTCAACATCCTCTATCCCCTCAACCCGCTGACCATCCAGCATACGGCCAATATATATAACATTAATTTCGACTCTATAAATTAAAAACCTTCTTTTTAGAAGTTGTGATTCTATATAGAAAACGGAAGCATAGGGTTCGTACCTATGCTCCTGTTTTTCTTGGGGTGATGGTCAGGCTTCCTTTTGACAGTTTTACCGTTATATCGGACGAGCTTGCAATATTTTGGTCATGGGTTACTACGATTACACATTTCCCTTCATTATGCGCTAAGTCCTTTAGCAGATTCACGATTTCCTGGGCTGTGTTTTCATCTAGATTGCCGGTTGGTTCATCTGCCACGATCAAGTCTGTGTCGCAGCAAAGGGCTCGGGCGATGGAGACCCGCTGTTGCTGGCCCCCGCTTAAGGTTAAAACCTTCTGGTGCGCTTGCTGTGCCGAAATTCCCACCCGCTCAAGCATACTCAAGGCAAATTCCTTTTTATTTTTATGTTTGGCTCCGGTAATCTCCATTGCGGTCGTGACATTTTGCAAGGCGGTCATATATGGCAGCAGGTTGTATGACTGAAAGACGATGGAAACATACTTGTTGCGGAACTTGGTGAGACCGATTTTCTTAATGTCCCTTCCCTCATACAAAATGGTGCCTTCTTTTTGAACATCCAATGCGCTTGCAACAGCCAGGAATGTCGTCTTGCCAGAACCTGAAGGACCGGTGATCGTGTAAAAAGTCCCCCTTTCAAAGCTGACATCAATATTTTTCAGGATTTCCTGCTTCTTATTTTCGTGTTTATACCAATAGCTGATGTTTTGAAATTCCAATAATGCGCTCATTTTTCGTATCCTCCTCAAATTGCTTAATCCTGTCTGCTCAAGATTGTTTTTGGCTGAAGACGTAAGACCGTTAACGATGGCAGTAGCGCAGAAATAATTGCAATCAGCATTCCAATCAATGCCAGCAAGGTCAAGTCATCTCCTGTCACACTGACATCGAGTTCCTCAATCGTTTCTGCTTGAATTGTTTGTCCATCCGACATGCCCGGAATGCCGCCACTAAAACCGTTGCCACGCCCCCGGAAAGATTCTGGTGCAGTGGCTTGCTCAGCTGATAGCAACTCTTGTTTTAAAAGCTGTTCACTTACCTGTTTGGCAACTTCATTTCCGCTGACAGTGGCAATTCCGAGAGAAATGGCAGCAACAAGCAGGATTTCAACGACAAACTGTCCAGCAAGCTTCCAGCGCCGTTCTCCAATCGCCAACAGAACACCCATCTCATATTTCCGTTCGCGGATCGACATCATGACGATCAAGCCCAAAATAATTGCACCCGCTATGGATACTAAATAAACGATATTATTCGAAAAGCTTGCGACATTCTCTATTGGACCAACCATTTGCTGATACAGCTGGTCATCCGCATCGAGTTTAAAAGTTTCAAAATCAATGCTGCTTTTCTCCCTCGCCTGGGCTACAAAGCTTTCCATGTCTGCAGGATTGTCGATATAGTAAATCGCGCTGTCAATCGTTCCTTCAAACTCACTGCCTTTTAGTGCCGCAGAAGCTGTAAACGGTACGTACAGCTTGTTATAAGGAATCAGGGCGGTGATATCCATTCCTTGTTCAGCACCGGTGGATGACATTTTATAGATACCTTTGATTTGGAGCTCCATGACGATCGATTCATCCCTTGGGTTGGTGATGGATATGGAGTCGCCTACTTTCAATTGATTTTCTTCTGCAAGAGTTTGTTCAATGAGGGTGACATTTTTCCCGTGATCCTCTTCTGTAATATGTTCTCCATCAATTATAGAGGCCGTTCCATCCATGAACTCAGCTGTGGAATCGGTGAAGGACACACCTTGAAGACTGATGTCGCCTTGAGACTTTCCTCCTGGCATCCTTCCACCAGCACCTTCGGCTGAGGAGTCGGTGCTATTTTCGATTGTTTCAGTATCTTCGTTTGTGATTGGCTCAAAGTTGGAAGCTAGAGCTGTGGTTGAAGAGTAGAAATTATAGCCTTTGATTTGTTCATATGAGGTCAGTTCTTCTGCTGTTTCTGCCGGAATCGGGGTTGGCTGGAATCTACGGCGTTCACCATTTGATTGCTGGGCCTGCATCTTCTCGCGCATTTTTTCCATGTCGACCTGCAGCGTGACGTCGGCTCCAAGCTTTTGACGCGCCAGGTCGCTCGATTTTTTAGCCGCAGTCTGGATTGACAGACCTGCCAGGACCAGAACGCAAATCACGGAAAACACAAAAACCTGCAGCAGACTTTTCCCTTTCCTCGCTTTCACACTTAAAAATGATCTTTTAATAAAATTCATAATTTCTCTCCTTTGGGCAAATTGGGTACAAGCAAAAGATTAACCCCAAGTTATGACCAAATTATTAACAAACTATGACCTAGACTGAAACAAAAACGGAAATTTTTTATCAACTGATGGACTTTTCAAAGCTCTTATCCTACTCGACCTTCTTTTTGAAGAAAAAACAGAAGAGCACGTAATGGGTAAAAAAGGAATTGACGAGCTCTCTATAGAAATTACTATTAATTAAAATAGTCGGAGGTTATCATATGAAAAATGAAACAATGCCTGTCAGGCTGCTTATTGGCGACAGGGTGTATTTAAGGCCGCTCAGCCTGGAGGATACAGAAACCTATTTCCATCAACTATTCGACCCTGAGGTAAGAAGGCTGACTGGAACGACCCGCGCTTTTACAAAGGAAGGCGTGCACCGCTACATCGAAGGAAAGTCTCAGGATTTCTCCACTGTCCTGCTGTTTATTTGCCTGAAGGACACAGATGAGGTCATCGGTGATATTGCCTTACAGGATATTGACCCAATCAACCGGAATTGCAACATTCGGATCGCCATAGAAAGTGAGTACCAAGGCAAAGGTTATGGCAGTGAAGCAATGCCACTCTTGCTGGATTATGGATTTGGCATTTTGAACATGCATCGGATCGAGCTCGAGGTTTTTGCTTACAACCCACGCGCCATCCATGTGTACGAAAAGCTCGGATTCAAACAGGAAGGAATTCAGCGAGATTATCTCTATTACAACCACAAATACCATGACTGTATCAAAATGAGTATTCTGGAAGATGAATTCAGAGATTTATATGTAAAATAGAGAATGCAATTTAATTGAATGAAATGGTGATGAGGATCTGATGAACAACTATGTTGAAGCATTATATGTAGAAGCGTTAAAACATCGGAATAGCGAGGAAGCAGTAAGGCTGTCTAAATACATGCGGAATCAATTTGAATATATTGGTTTGAGAGCCCCGCAGATGCAGGAAGTTTTCAAACAGCATGTGAAGACTCATGGCCTCCTTGCAAAGGAAGATTTACACGAGGTCATTACTTCCCTTTGGGAGCTGGAAGAACGAGAAATGCAGATCAGCGGGCTATACCTGTTAGATTTAATGAAAAAACAGTTCACAGAGGATGATCTACAGCTTCTGGAACACATCATCACGACCAAGCCCTGGTGGGACACAGTCGACCATATCGCGAAAAAGCATTTCGGATACTATCTTGAAAAATTCTCGCAGCACAGGCAGCCTATTATCGACAGATGGATCGCCTCGGATAACATCTGGCTGATCCGTTCCTGTATTTTATTCCAGTTAGGTTATAAAGAAAAAACTGATGTGGCGATGCTCGAGGATATTATTTCAAGAACCTGCCATACAAACGAATTTTTCATCAACAAAGCAATCGGCTGGGCCTTAAGGGAATACGCTAAGCAAAATCCTGAGAAAGTCATCGAAATTACAAATAGCCTCCCTCTTTCAAACTTAAGCCGAAGAGAAGCCTTGAAGCATAATGGCAAGAAGTGAGGACAGATTAAAGGAGCACAGGACTTTTTATCCCTGTGCTCCTTTAACTTTTCTATATAAAACGATTACCATTTCGCAAAATAAAGTCACTCCGATAAAGGTAAAAAGGAAAAAAAACGGAGAACCCGTCATGCCGAATGCCACCTCATTCTGAAGCGTACCAACACTTTCCCATGAGCCTTCGATATCCGGTGTATAATTCATCGTTTTTATGTAGCCGGTCAGAAGAATGCCAACAAAATAGATTACATGAATGGCAATCGAACCAATTGCTGCCTGAATAAATAGCTTCATATTTTGGCCTCCCTGTAAAAAAAAGGAACATTTTTTTTGAAATAAAAGCTAGCTGTCCATTACCGCGTATCAATCCAGCGAAATCTTCACCACATCATCCAAATATTTCATCGAGCTATATCCGTAAATATCCAGTCTTTTAGGAATGGTTTTGTTTCCATCCAACATCAAGGTATCAACGGTAATAAAATGGCGTGGCTGTTCAATTTTATCATAATCGAAGGTGGGTGATTTCATATCGTATTGAACGCCATTCTTATCCACGATCACTCCCTCACTGTCCATCCCCATTGAAATTGGTTCATACTCATCTTCACCTACAACATTGAGGTGCAGTCTTTCAAATTCCCGGTTTTCGACTTCATGGTTGCTGATGACAAGGATTGTGGGCTGGCCAATTTCAACTTTATCAATGCTGATGGTACTACCCGCATATTCAAACGTCTGGGGAAATGACTCGTTAAAATCAAGATCGATGCTTTTTTTGTCATCGAATGAAAAATAGGCTGATTGGAATTGAATTGCTATGTCTTTCGGTTTTTCCCCATAAAACGGATCATAATACATTTGGTATTTATGCCAATTGGCTTCAGGCTGTAAATAGTTATAACCACTAAATTGGTCCGGTTTCATTTTTACATTGTTCACTTCTAGATTGCCAAATTGAATCCTATCAATTCTCTTTTCCATCTCTCCCATAGGAAGGCCATATTCCAAAAGCGTTGCTGTTGGGGCCATGATCAATTTATCCAGGCGAATCGGGATTCCTTCGATTTTTGCTTGTTCATTTAATTCATATACGACGGAAGGCTGCTTAGTTACCGGGACTTCGAATTTCCAATCACCTGTTTTAAGGCCATTGCTCCTGTAACCAAATCCCCAACTTGCCTCTTGATCGTCGAGAGCCAGCTCCTGAATCCTTTCAATATTCAGTTTAAGAACACCACTATTATCCTCGAGCGGCCGCAGTCCAATCACTCCATAAAACACATTCTTTTCCTTTTTATTCATCTCCGCTTTTAGGTCTGGAGGATAATGACGTGGATATGTATCGTGTTTCATGAGTTCACTCTCGTTTTCTATAAAAACCCCATCTTCCGAAAACATAACATATTGTTTATCCTCATTTGTATCTTCGATTTTATAAAAAACAAGCGTCTGATAATCATCAGCAACGACACCCTTGATTTTAATTTTCACACCGTCGCTTTCAGCTTCGAGATTGAGCCTTTGTCCCAGGTCATTTTGCAGGAAGGTACGTAATTGCTCATCTTCCTCTGTCCAACCATAGTAGACATTGGCAAATGTGCCAGTAAAGAAGCCGATACCGATCACGAAGGCAAATACACTCGCAAAAATAAGTGAGACTTTCTTTCGCTTTTTGATCTTCTGCTGCCTTGCTCTCTCCTTTTCTGTCAGTCTCTCTTTAATGTTCTCGATAAAATGCTCCGGCACTGGCATGTCCTTCATCCACTCAGCATGATGCAACATCAAAGTGACTTCCTGAAAGGCAGCCAAATCATCCTGACATTCCCGGCAATTGTAGATATGCATCTCGAACTCTATTTTTCCCGGCCGTTCCATCGTTTTTTCCAGATAATCAATGTAGTGATTCTGATATTCGTTACAACCGTTATAAGTTGACCCATCGAGTTGTTCTCTTACCGACTTTACTCCGGAAAACATAAGCTCTTTCAGTTTATCCGAAGAAACCCGTAGAATTTGCGCAGCTTCCTCTTGGGAAAGCCCTGCTCCATATGTAAGGATCATCGCTCCCTTTTCATCATCCTCAAGCTGATCGAGTGCTTTAAATAAATCCTGATGTGATTTAAAGTCCTCTGACGCCTGTAAAACTTCATCCTGGGAAAGCTCCCGGCAATTATCGATGAAAATCGAGGTAACCCACAATTCGAATGAGGTATCCCTTTTATATCGAGGCAATTCCTTATGCACTTTTAAAATCGACCGGTAAAATAACTCTTCCATTTGCTGCTGGTTCTGAAGATAAAACCAACCCAGTGCATAAAAGGATTGCTTATGCCGATCAAACCAGTCAACGACAGAATCTATCCCTTTTTCCTGTATAGTGGCAATCGTAATGGATTCCATTTCTGGGACCATAATTGTTCCCCCTTTGACACGTCATCTCTAATTCTATTTTACCTTTAATTACCTATTATGCTAGTTATCTTTTAAAAAATGAATGTGGCCGACATTGCTTTCATAAGGGTGAATGAATTTTAACGAACTGATTCCTTATGTAGTTGGAGGCATCGGGATGTATACTAAAAAAAGCACAGGGTACGTCCCCGTGCTTTCAAATCTTTATAGTGAGGATACTTTATTTCTTCCTGTCCGTTTTGATTTATATAAGGTATCGTCTGCTTGTTTGATGAATTCTTCTAAGCATTCAGTTGTTTCTAGATAGGTTGAAGCACCAAGCGAGATGGTGATCTTGATTTCTTTGCCATTTGGTAAGGAGAATCGATGATTTTCCACTATTACCCGGAGTCGTTCTGCGATTTCCAGCGCTTGAGAGTAGGAACAGTTTTTTAATAACAGTGAAAATTCTTCACCGCCATTTCTTGAGACAATATCACTTGGGCGTGAGCAGCTGAATAATAGTCCTCCCAATTGCCTTAAAACTTCATCTCCAGCTTGATGACCATACGTATCATTGACCTTTTTGAAGTGATCGATATCAATCATAAGCAGCGATAATTTTTCATTAAGCTCATGGGCACTTTCTATACTTTCATTTAATGACGAATCGAACTGTCTGACATTATTTAACCCAGTAAGGAAGTCTGTAGCCGACTGGGTTTTCAGCTGCATAAACATTTGGTTCGACTGAACGATGTATCCTGCCAAAAAATACACCAAACCTCCCGATACAGTTGTAATAACCCAATAGTTAACCAAGATTCGGTACACTTGATCTGAAATGCCCATTAGATACAAAAAGCCGGATGAAATCGTAATCAAGCTAATCAATCCCATAATCGTCCACTTGAAAAAGTTCGAACCCTCCACCTTTTCTTGGACCAGTGCGGCAAACGCCGCAATAATAAACATTATGAGCACAGTGACCAGAAATGTTTCCAAACTGCCATCAAAAAATACTAATCTGCTGATATTGATTATGCTCGCGGCTACAAAAGCCGACACGAATCCTCCATAAAAAGCAGACAACAGTATCGCAATATGACGCAAATCCATTATAATCACAGGAGTAATCTGAATACTAAAAGCCATTAACACTGAACCAAGTATCCCCGCTAATGCCCCAAGTTTTAACTTTTGAAGAGTTGTATCCATCTCTGGATTGTTTTTAAATAAACTCCCGCCTATAAACAAAAATGTAATAACAAAACTAGCATGTATAAAAAAATCTTTAAGCAAGGTAATACCACCTAAAACGTTAATTTCGACTTCCTTTTATAGAATACGTGATAAAGGACAATTTTACTATAAAATTCCCAACTATCTTCCCTCGGCCACATAGAGTATAGAAAAGCCACGGATACAAACAGAGGGACGGTAAGGGTGTTGCACAATATGTTCTATCTTATTTGGAACAACTACATGTGTATGTGTTCTTTTTCACTGCCAATTTAAAGTGGTGATAACTTCCATCTAGTAGAATGCTAATGTAAAAGCAATGCGATTGGAGGAGCGGTTGTGAAAAAGCTAAACTACTTGTCATTTGTGGTGACTTGTTTTATTGGAGTGGGTATAATAAATTGATAAAGAAGGAGGTGAAATGAGATGGAGAAAATATTGAATAAGATTTTAGATCGTTTGGATTCGATGGACAAGCGCTTCGATTCTGTTGATGCACGTTTTGATGCTGTGGACAAGCGCTTTGATTCCGTTGATGCACGTTTTGATGCTGTGGATGAGCGCTTTGATTACGTTGATACACGTTTTGATGCTGTGGATGAGCGTTTTTTTGCTGTGGATAATCGCTTTGAATCCATGGAGGTACGTTTAGTCAACTTAGAAAAAGGCCAACAATCTTTATTATCAGAACAGAGTGAGATGCGGAAAGAAGTGGCTTTTTACTATGGCAGCCTAATGAAAAAGCTTGATGAAACGAAATCAGAACTATCTAGTGAAATCAAGCATGTTTCCAATGTTCAGAAACAGCATCAGGATGTTTTAGAGATATTGAATGAAAAACAGCAGTAAGATTAATTAATACACTCTCTTTAATATCCCTCTCACATAATACTTCTTAGGAATCCTCGTGAATACATTAGCTTTCCTTAATTTATCCAAAACCCAAAAGTGCCTGTCCCCAGGTGCAACATTACGCCGGGGACAGGCACTATTTTTTGTCTTACTCTAATCCTTGTATCACTAACTCTTTAACTGGCAGGAAGGTTTCGCCGGTATCCATGTATTTGAGATTGACCTGGTCACCTTCTTTTACATAGATCGCCAGTGGATTCGTTTCTGATGAAATGATGTAGTTCTTTTTATTGTCCAGCAGGATGGAAACGATCGTGAAGTCGCCTGTTTTTTCTTTGTAGACTCGCAACACGGTTCCGCTCGTTTGCTTTTCCTCCGCCTTCGAACTGCCATCCACAGTACCGCCGCCATGCTGAAGTGCAGTTTTATACTTTTTCAGTGCTTCATTAGGAGTATTACCAAACACCGAAATTTCCGGGTTTGCTGCCGATACGATGAAGTAATTTTGCAGGAAGCCATTCGAATCAAGAACAGGTGTCAGCCAACTTGCTTCTCCATAGAAATTGTAGAGAATCGGCATTTCGCCATGCCACTTTTTCTCAATGAACTTCTTCTCAATAATCTGCAGCGCGCCTTCAGAATCCATATAGGACTCTTCAAGATTGCCAGTATAGAAGGTCGCCTTCCCTGTCCTCGAGTTCGTCAGGGAATACCCGAGCATCGAGTCCACCCCTTCTTTCGGGCTGGTAAAATCGGTGAAATAATACATATCGCCATTTTCATCGAAAATTGGGCTGACCTGGGCTTCGGTTCCTTCATCTGAAGGCAGTTTTATATCCGTCTTACCAAACACACTGTTCCAATAACCATGAATGTAATTACCGTAATAGCTGTTTTGCAGACTGACTGCTTCCGGTGAAACAGCGCCGTCAATGAATTCTGGAACATCCTTCAAAGCATACGCCTTCGTTTTACCTGAATCTGGGTCAACGACGACAACACCTGTCACATTAAACCCATTCCTGGCTGAGATGAACTCACCGAAGGTCCTGATATAAAAAGGTTTGCCTTCATCATCGATCTCAAGCTGAGTGTCTCCGTAGAAAATCGCCTCTGGATACTGCAAACGAATATGACGATCAACATTTTTATTGAAGAACGAAGAAGGTGTATAAACCATTTCTGACTTATTAAATTTTGGATTTGCTGATGAATCCGTGGCACTGATTGTAAAATAACCCGGTGTTGACTTTCCATTCCACCATTTGAAAAAGCCTGAGAACTCAACAGGAGCGATATAGACGTACTCTCCATTGACCTTCTGGATCTGCAGATTCCCAAGCTCATAATAACTCGTATTCGGAACCTGGCCGAACGCCTTTTTCATCTTATTGCGCGCAAAATGTGGAGGGACACTCGCCGGTGTTTCCTTTTCATCAAAAGTCGAGATTTCCATCTTCTCCGCCATTTTCGCAGACTCATATTTTTCCTCTGCGTTAAAAAGAAAAGCGATCATGAAATATACGCCTACTAGCAAGGACAGCAAAAACAAAATGCCTTTTATCATCTGTTCCTTCCCAGCAGCAAAAAACATTCCGCCAAATGTGATCACAATCGCAAATGGCCACAGTGAAGAAAGATTGCGATCTAGATTAAATGCGTAATAGAATGCAAAAGTCCCAACCGTAAAAAAGACAATCGCAGCAATCAAAAAGGCTGATGTCATTTTCCTGTCCTTCTCTACCCCTTTAGAAAAAGGAGTAAGAATCAGAGCAGAAGCCAATCCAACCAAAAGTGCAAAAAGAAGTATATTCCCCATAAAAATCCCCTTTTATTTTTGTCCTCTACATATACGAATCAACTGATGTAAAGTTTCATGTTGGCTTTATCTGGAATGGAAGCGTACGGGACAAATGTGATGGATCTCTATGTAAGCCTCAGGTCCTAGCACAATTTCAATCCTAAGCGCGTCGATTAAAGTCGCTACCTTCATTAAAATGTAAACATAAGTCATCATCACATGAATTGAAGGGGTATATCAACTTGTTCACACTTAAAGAAAACCACAATTATGCAATGGAATTGATCCTGCATTTAGCCCTCAGTATCCTGTCACTATATTTATTGTTTGAATTATTGCCTACTGTGCTGCCACTATATAAATGGCTTTACTTAGGCGCAGTCAAAATTGTTTTGTTAATGGATGGATATTTTCTGATGAAGAACCATCGGAACCTTCTGAAGGTTAATAGGATGGTCATTTTATATTTAGGAGCCTTATTGATTCTTGTACTGGCAATTTTTTATATGACAAAAATCCTTGTGCTTACTGATACGTACGGTTTTGAAGGGTTGTTAAAAGAACATCTAAAAACAGCCAAATATATTTTCTTTTTCATCAGCTTTGCCCAACCAATCCTCCTTCCAATCCCTGAAGCTGTTACCATACCAGGTGCGAGCGCGGTTTTCGGGCCCGGTGTTGCAGCAGCCATTGCATTTCCAGGAACACTTCTTGGGATTTCAGCCATGTTTTTTGCCGCCAGATACGGTGGAAGGAAATTCATTTCTAAGTTCATCAAGGAAGAGCAGCTAGAAAAATACCAACATTATGCCTCTAAAAATGAAACATTGATTATGTTCCTTTTATTCATCGTGCCAATTCTTCCAGATGAGATCATCTGTGTAGGAGCAGGCATTGGGCAAGTGTCACCAAAAAGGTTCTTACTGATTGCCTCAATCTCGAAATTCTTCACGGCGACGGCGCTCGCATACTCAGTGGAACTGGCTGAGAGACTATCTTTAACACCAACTCAATTGATGTTCGGATTCTCAGCTCTTGTCTTTATTCTCTTTGCGATCAGCGTTTTAACGAAGAAACTTCTTGCAAAGAACGTGGTTGTAAAGGGGGATAGTGATGGTTAAGTGACACATTTAAGGGTGCGCTGGATTCGCCCCTTTATCAGTGGTCTAGTATCGTTTCATGTCAATTTAGGTTTTTATTCTTTGAGAAAAATCCCTATATGTCTTCATTTTCATTCAATCTTTGATAAAAAGTGAAGCTGAATGCGATCTGTTTGTCTTTGATGATTCGAAAATCACCCTCTTGGAAAATTTATTGGCGGTTTTCACAATTTTATTGGCGATTTTCAAGTTTTATTGGCGAAAAAAATTTTTTATTGGCGAAAATCGAATTTTATTCGCGAACTGGAAATTCCGGCTGTTTTTTTCCAGTTAATGATAATGCCGTTTCATAAATTACCTTTTTTTCTCCACCCAATTGAAAAAGCACAGGAAAGTCCCCGTGCTTCACGTTTTACTGATGATGGGGGACGCTGGATTCGCCCCCCTTGTCCTTCAATAAGTATGGATATGATATATCTCTGAACGAACTTATTCAAACGGATATTTCAATCCCCATTGCCCACGAATTTCGTCCATCAGCTTCATAATTTCTAATGATTCATTCAATGGAACGACAGGGCTTTCTAAAAGGCCTTGATTTAGGCATCTTCCTACTTCTTCAATTTCAAACGAGTAGCCAGCCGATTTTCTGTCATCATTAAATGTCTCTACTTCCTGACCATCCTTATACAAGGTTGCTGATTTTGCACTATGGAATGATGGAATTCGAATGTAGCCTTCTGTTCCATGTATGTATGCTTCATTCGTTAAACCAATTCGAAAGGCTCCGTTAAGGGTGGCGGTCTTTCCAGAAGGATAGGACATAAGAATGGAAAACTGTTCATCCACACCCGTTTCACCGATATGAGCCGTACTCAGAATCTTCTCTGGGGTTGTTCCGAAAATCATTGATGCAAATGTTACCGGATAAATCCCTAGATCAAGCAATGCTCCTCCTCCAAGGACCGGATTAAGTAATCTCCACTCTGGATCCCACTGTGCACGGTATCCAAAATCAGCTTTTACTAAAAGTACTTCACCAATTTCCCCACTGTCAATCCATTCTTTAACTTTAATAATCGGAGGCAGGAAACGTGTCCACATCGCCTCCATCAAAAAAAGCTTTTGATCTCTGGCAAAATCAATGATTTCTTCCAGTTCCCCGCTATTCATGGTAAAAGGCTTCTCGCAAAGCACAGCCTTACCAGCACGAAGACAAGTCAATACATTTTCCTTATGAAAAGGGTGTGGCGTAGCAACATAAATGGCATCCACCTCCGGATCTTGCACTAGTTCTTCGTAGCTTCCATATGCACGGGAAACTCCATGCTCTTCCGCAAACTTTGCAGCGCTCTCTTTTGTACGTGACCCCACAGCAAGTTTTTCGGTATTTTTAGCAAAAGCCAAATCTCTCGCGAAAGCACTCGCAATTCCACCTGTGCCTAAAATTCCCCATTTGATTATTTTTTCGTCCATCGATTAATCCTCTCCTTAATAAACGCAAGTCAGAACAAAACTTGTTATTCCATTATACTATGTTTAATGACTAGGAGATTGTCTTTCCGATGTATCTGCTTTACCTGAAAGCGTAGGGACGCACCCCCTTATTCCTCCATCTCCAGCTGAAATCCCTGGCCTCTCAGCTTCTTCTCTAGCTGCTCTATATGTTCATGGTCCTTCGTTTCCACCGATAACTCCAGCTGAGCAAAGCCTGGGTAGATATGTTTGCCGATCCGGTTAAGGTTGACGGATTGGATGTTTGCGTTCAGTTCAGTTACGGAACTCAACACTCTTTGCAGCTCCCCTGGCTTATCTTTTAAAGTGATAGTAAAATGGGCGAACCTGCCGGATTCAACCAGTCCACGCTCAATGATTCGGGAGATAAAATTAACATCGACATTTCCGCCACTTAAAACAACGGCAACCTTCTTACCGCTTAGCTTTACTTTATCGTAAAGCAGTGCAGCAAGCGGGCTTGCACCTGAGCCCTCAACTAGCAGCTTATTTCGCTCGAGGACAAGAAGCATGGTGCGGGCTATTTCCATCTCGTCGACACAGAAAATGTCATCAACATATTTCCTGATGATTTCAAAAGTCTTCTGCCCAGGCTTCTGGACCGCAATTCCATCTGCCATCGTTGGAGCTGCTTCAACAGCAATAGGTCTGTTCTCTGTTAACGACTGCTTCATACTCGGACATGCAAGCGTCTGAACACCATATACCTTAATGTCCGGATTTTTCTCTTTCACCGCCAACGCGACACCCGCAATAAGCCCTCCCCCTCCAACAGGACAGACAATCACCTCGACATCAGGCAGCTGATCAAGTATTTCCAAACCGACTGTACCTTGTCCGGCAATGACCGCCTCATCATCAAAGGCATGGATAAAAGTTGCGCCGACCTTGTCTTTAAGCTCCAATGCAAAGGCGAGAGCTTCATCAAAAACTGCACCTTCGAGTATGACTTCGGCTCCGTATTGCCGTGTTGCCAGCACCTTGCTGAGAGGTGCACCTTTCGGCATGACAATCGTGCACCGAATGCCGAGCATCTGGCAGGAATACGCCACGCCCTGGGCATGGTTGCCGGCTGAAGCTGCCACGACGCCGTTCTGAAGCTTTTCAGATGGCAAAGATATTAGTTTATTATAAGAACCTCTAACCTTGAAGGACCCTGTCTTTTGCAGGTTTTCAAGCTTCAAATATACTTCATTATCTGAGAGAGTGCTAAACGTTTTAGAATAATCGAGAGGTGTCGTATGTACAATTCCCTTCATTTTTTCCCGCGCCAAAATGACATCATCCAAGCTCATTTCCAATCCTCCAGATTCCCATTCAATTTCTTTTTATGTTGCTCAGGGAAAGGAAAAGTATGTAAAACTGTCTCTCAAGTTCACTTATATACGATTGACACGTCCACTTCAATTAATCCTCGGCAAGCATTATGTTACAATCCTGAAAAGGGATCATCCACGAAGGAGGACGGGTAAAATGGCGTTTTTCATTTCCTTTATATTCATTGTGATTTCGGTATTCATTTCCCTCATTTTTAAAAATGAACTGGAGCGGATGTTTCTTAGAGGAAAGGAGTTTTTCGCTTTTCACATCTGCAATGTGCTGATCATCATAATGGTGGCTTTTGCATCCCAGGCGGTTATGACGAGATATGTTTTCGAGCAACAATTTCATATCATCAGAGATGTACTGATCCTCATCGCCATGATTGTACCTGCTTATATTTCCGGACACTTGGCCTTTGAAAAATACAAATCCGTCTACCGCAAATTTTCAGCCGCAGAGAACGGGAAAGTACTAGTACTTAACGAAAAGTACTTGAAAAAGAAAAAGCGGTTTAAAAGTCTCAAACACTATAATGCTATGTCCAAGGACGAATAATTAATATGTAAAAAAGACAGCGATACGGATTCGCTGTCTTAAAATATGACGTATTTTCCTGCACAGTAAGTCTCCTGTTATGCTGCCGATAATTCAGACCCCTGTTTTCTACGGTAAACTATCTTCGATAATAGAACACTGCATTCATACAAAAATAGCAGAGGGATGATGACAAGTATGTCTGATAGGAGATCTGGGGGCGTGATTAGAACAGCCGTTACTATCAGTATAAAATAAGAATACTTTCTGGCCTTCTGCAACCGGTATGGATTTAACACACCCAAGCTTGTCAAAAACATAATAATGACAGGAAGTTCGAATAGGATCCCAAAGGGCATGACCATATGGATTAAAAAACGAAAGTATTTCTCTGTTGTGAAAAATTCCATGAACATATCCTGGGATAGCGAAAGCAGGAATTGAAACACCAGCGGAAAAATGACAAAATAACCAAAACAAATGCCCGCTATGAAAAGTAAGAATAGTGCTGGTATGTAGGCTAATGTTACTTTCTTCTCCTTTTCAGATAAGGCAGGTCGTATAAATAGCCAAATCTGATGGGCTGCAATTGGAATCGTACCTGCTAAGGCAATGACGGCTGCAAGCATCAAATACACCCACAAAATATCACTTGGACCGAGAACCGCTAATTTAATGGATAAATCCTGGACCAGCCACTGGTAAATATTTTTCACATAGATCAAAGCCAGCATGACAATTAGCATAAAGCTTCCCACGATGATCATCAGTCGTTTTCGCAGCTCACTCAAGTGGTCCACAAGATTCATCTGTTTTCCATCCATGAAATCACCTCTAAAAAAAGAAGATGAAAGTCATCTTCTTCTATTTCTTATTGAGTTACACTACTTTTGTTTTCATCATCTTTTTTCGACTCGTCATCCGAAACCAACTCACGTGTTGATTTCTTGAACTCTTTTAGTGTCGATCCAAAAGCACGGCCGATTTCAGGCAGCTTGGATGGACCAAAAATAATTAGAGCAATGACAAGAACTAGTATTAAACCAGGTATTCCTATATTCTGTAACATCTAGTAACCTCCAATACTTAACGTTTCTTTACTGTTCACGTGCACTCCAGGAAAGCTTCAACAAATAACCGGGATGTAAAAAAAGATGTAAACCATACAAGTGTTTAGCTTACATCTTTTTTTAGATTCTAGTGAAACAATCTATGCCATTTTTATCCCATGGCGCTCAAATGCTGCTGCTTCCAGGATGGACATCCCTTGTGCTTTGGCAGCCTTGGCGACTTTTTCAGAAACTTGCGGTGCAAGATTCGCTGGTGCAGCAAAGGACATTTCCCTTGCGCGCGCAGC